>JAYUUO010000231.1:0-9012 GCA_043754515.1 Armatimonadota bacterium | reverse complement strand
CGCACCGGCTAGGAGGAGATGCGGAAGTCCAAACGATGCTGGGGTGCCACATTGGCAATGCGCTTAGGCAATGCAATGGATGTGAACAAAGGGGACGTGACGAATGGCGGAGGAAATAGACTGGACGGAGTCGTACAGAAAGCACCCGGTGTACTCGTGGGCGATGGATAGTGCGTTTTACGAGAGGTCGGGGGCGGATGCGCCGCTACTCAACCGGCGTATTCGCAGGGAGTCGCTCCAAGAGCCGTTAGCGGACTTCGTACCGATACCGGAGCAGACGGAAGATGCGGCGATGGAGGAAGCTGCGACAACCAAACGGTTGTCGGAAAAGGCGCGGCTACGCCTGCCGCTACTACCCCCCGAGGGGTAAACGTCCTCAATCTAGCGAAGCCGGACACGCGCCGCGTCGGGCTTGTCGTAGACGACAGGCAGTGCTCCACCAACGTACCGCCTTCATCTGGCTTCCGCGCCGGTGTAGATTAAAAATCACCGTCAAAAGTCGGCACGCCGTATAATATGCAGTTGCAGCCTATCCGTGAACCGGGATGAGTTGGTTCTTTGTAGCAGTGTCTCCCTACCCCGCTGTTTCCGCCCCGTTCTGAAGGAAAAAATTAAAAGTTGGAAAAAGACCAAGTCGGCATCACACAGGACTCGCCTGTTACCTGTTCATCACAAAGTGGCAGTACACCAGGGTGCGAGTCATTGAACCGCCAGTTACCTGCTCCGAAGATCACCGCACCACAACTTGAGGGGCTGATCGCGATCCAGAACGCCATGCGCCGGGAGTGCGAACGTAATTCGCGTGCAAGCGCGGAACTTATCAAAACGCTAATGCAGGTGGCTGGTTCCTATAGCGAGTTCCGTCTTCGTAGCGACGCCGCGTGGGCGGAGATGGGAGGGGCAATCAGTGTCACAAAAGATGACGTCTTGCCCGCCGGAATCATCGCCGATCCACTTACGGGAGCGTCCTTTGATCCTTATGTCGAACCGCCAGGAGCGCAGTCGTGCGGCAGAGGGATCAACTCTGAAGGCAAGGCAACCGACCTGATTAAGAATCTGTTCGATTTGCCTGAGAGCCTTGGCCAAACATTTACCCGGCAAGAAATCTTGGACAAAGTGGCGACGTTCGAGGACAAGGCACCCGGCAAAAACAAGGTTGACGATGCCCTGAAGGGACTTTCTGATAGCGACACGCCGTTCTTAGAGACTGGCAAGGACGGCAAGAAAAAGACGTACAAGAAACATAAAGACGTACAAGAGACATGTTGAGAGGGCACTTCGGGAAGCCTGATCCCGACTCACTCCACCATCCCGAGCGGCAGAAAGTCGCCGTCCCACTTCGGCTTCGGCGCGGCGGCGACCAGGGCGCGGATGTCGGACTCGGACAGCGCGAGCATACCCTTCGCGCCGCCGTCCCCCGTCACCGCGTCGAGGCGCACCGGCACGATCCGCCCGGCTAGTTCCTTCGGGCCGTCGAACTCCACCGCGATGTAGTTCGTCGTATGCCCGGTCAGCACGCCGCCCCCGGTGCCCTGCTTCCCTTCGACCAACACGCTGAGCGTGCCGCCCACGTATCGCATCGTAAACAGCCGGTTCGTTTCGTCAACGACGGCTTGCAGTTCTTTGCGGCGGATCTGCTTCTCGTCGGCGGGAACATCGTCCGTGCATGTCTCGGCACGGGTGCGCGGGCGCGGCGAGTAGGGAAAACAGTGCGTGCGCTGGAACGAGACGTCGCGGGCGAACTGGAGCGTGTTCTCGTGCATTTCGCGGGTCTCGCCGGGATACGCGACGATCAGGTCGGTCGTAATCGCGACGTCGGGCACCCGCCCGCGCAGGCGCGACACCAGGCTTTTGTAGAACGCCGTGGTGTACGGGCGGTTCATCGCGGACAGGATCGTGTCGTCGCCGGACTGACACGATAGGTGCAGGTGCGGACACAAATTCGGGTGCGTGGCGAACGCCTCGATCAGTTCGTCGGTGATCTCAATCGGCTGAATGCTCGATAACCGGACGCGGGCGACACCCGGCACGTCGGCGATTCGTAGCAATAGCCCGGCGAGGTCGGGACCGCCGGAACCGGTCGCCGCGCCATACGCGCCGACGCAAACCCCGGTGACGATGATCTCCTTCGTGCCCGCCGCCGCGATCCATTCGGCCTCGGCAATAATCTCCGTCCACGGCCGCGATTCCAGCACCTTGCGCGTATACGGGATCGAGCAAAAGCCGCAGAAATGCTCACAACCGTCCTGCACTTTAAGCACGGCGCGGGTTCGCGAGCGGACACCGCCGTCGCCCGCGCCGCGATCCGGTAGGACGGTGGCGGGCGATGAGGAGTAGGTAAGCAGGTCGGGTTTCGCCGCCAGAACGTGCGCGAACAGCCGCATCTTCTGGTCATTGGGCACCAGCACCGTCGCGCCGTCCACGGACTCGCCCGCGTCAAGCACCATCTGCGAGTGGCAACCGGTCATCGCGACCACGGCGTCGGGGTTCGTTCGGGACGCTTTGCGGGCGAGGTAGCGGCTCTTCTTGTCGGCGGACGCGGTGACGGAGCAGGAGTTGATCACGTAAACGTCGGCGGGCGCGTCGAAACCGGTGATCGTGAAGCCCGCCCGCGCGAAGTCCTCGGCGATACGTTCGGTTTCATACTGGTTGACTTTACAACCGAGCGTGGTGAGTGCGGCGACCGGCATAAAAAAGAGGTTCTTTCCATGGCGAGAATCAGCGGGCTATTTTACCGCGCCACCAGCGAAATCGCCTCCACATATTACCCCATTGAACTGGCCGCCTCGCTGTGTCATCCAGGAAACGGGCATAGGCGAGTTGGGTCACGCGCACCAATCAGGTCATGCGGGTTCGGCGGAAACTTCGTTCCGCTTATCATCCGCATGACCGGCCAGACGTTGTTAGGCCAGGTTTAGATGCGCTTGCCCTGATGCTTCCGGCGGTACCACTCATCGGCACCGCCGGAAACAACCCGTCCATCCGGTTACTTGATGAACAGCATCTCCTGGTAGGTCGGGAGCGGCCATATCTCGTCCGAGACGATCTGCTCCAGCGCGTCCGCCGCCGAACGCACCGCCAGCATCGCGGGCAGGACATGGTCGCGGTAGTGGAGCGCGTGGTCAATGGACTCGCCCTCGGTCTCGTGCGCTAGCACATGCTCCAGCGTCTCGTTCCCCGCCTCCAGTTCGTTCGTGAGCGCGATCACCTTGTCCAGTGTCTTCATGTTGGGCTCCTTACCGAGTTCCTTGAGGGACGCGGCGAGCGTCGCGAGTTGCGACTGGTACGCGATGGCGGCGGGCAGGATCTTCGTGCGCGCGATTTCGAGCGTCAGCAGACCTTCCGTGTTTACGTCGCGGATGTACCTCTCCATCCAGATCTCGTACCGCGATTCGACCTCGCGGGGCGAGAGCACGCCGTACTTGCCGAGCACCGCGACGTTCTCCGGGTCGAGCAGTTTCGGCAGTGCTTCGAGCGTGGTGCGCAGGTTCGGCAACCCACGCTCCTTCGCTTCCGCGTGCCACTCGTCCGAGTAGCCGTTCCCGCCGAACACCACCGCGCCGTTCTCGGTCGCGATAGTTTGGAGCACGTTCTGGATCGCGCCGTTCAGTTTCGCGGGGTCGCCCGCCATCTCGGTTTCGATCCGGGTGGAAACGAAATCGAGCGAGTCGGCCAGGATGCAGTTCAGCACCACGAGGGGCCACGCGATGCTCTGGTTCGAGCCGACCGCGCGGAACTCGAAGCGGTTCCCGGTGAAGGCGAACGGCGACGTGCGGTTGCGGTCGCCCGCGTCCTTCGGCAGGATCGGCAACGTGTCCACGCCGATTTGCAGGGTGCCGCGCAGTTTGGAACTGCTCGCGACGCCCTCTTTTAGCTGGTTGAAAACGTCTTCGAGCTGGTCGCCGAGGAACACGGAAATGATCGCGGGCGGTGCCTCGTTCGCGCCCAGCCGGTGGTCGTTCCCGGCGGACGCGACGGCGGCGCGGAGCAGGGTCGAGTATTTATGCACGGCGCGGATCGTCGCCAGCGCGAAGATCAGGAAGCGGGTGTTCTCGTGGGGAGACTCGCCCGGGTCGAGCAGGTTGCCGAGTTTGCAACCGAGTGACCAGTTGACGTGCTTGCCGGAGCCATTGATGCCCGCGAACGGCTTTTCGTGGAGCAGCCCCGCCATACCGTACTTCGTGGCGATGCGCTGAATGCTCTGCATGATCATGTGCTGGTGGTCGTGTCCCAGGTTCGCCGACTCGTAGATCGGGGCGATCTCGAACTGTCCCGGCGCGACCTCGTTATGGCGCGTCTTGATCGGGATGCCCAGTTTGTACAGTTCGTGTTCGAGTTCCATCATGAACGAGAGCACGCGCTCCGGGATCGCGCCGAAGTAGTGGTCCTCGAACTCCTGGCCCTTGGGCGGCTTCGCGCCGAACAGGGTGCGCCCCGCGTTCAGCAGGTCGGGCCGCGCGAAGAAGAAGTTGCGGTCAATCAGGAAATACTCCTGCTCCGGCCCGGCGGTCGCGGTAACCATGCCGAAGTCATTGTAACCGAGCAGGTTCAGGACGCGCGTCGCCTGGGTGTTCAGGGCCTGCATCGAGCGCAGGAGCGGGGTTTTGTGGTCGAGTGCCTCTCCCGTCCAGGAAAGGAACGCGGTCGGGATGCACAGCGTGTTACCATTCGGGTTCTCGTAGATGTAGGCGGGCGAGGTGACGTCCCAGGCGGTGTAGCCGCGCGCCTCGAAGGTGGAGCGGATGCCGCCCGACGGGAACGACGACGCGTCCGGCTCGCCCTGGATCAGCGCGGAGCCGGAAAACTGCGCGATGGTGCCGCCTTCGCCGTCCGGCTCGAAAAAGGAGTCGTGCTTTTCGGCGGTCAGACTGGTGAGCGGGAAAAAGACGTGGGTGAAGTGCGTCGCCCCCTTCTCTAGTGCCCAGAGCTTCATCGCGGACGCGACGGAATCCGCTATGGTGCTATCGAGTTTCTCGCCGCGCTCGATGCTACGCTTGAGCGACTTGTAGACGGGTTTCTCGAGCTTCTCGCGCATGACCTTGTCGTTAAAGACGTTGGTGCCGTAGAGCGACTGCGCAGTCTTGCCTTCTAAATCAATCGCGTTGATGAGCGGTTTGTAGTTGATAACGGCGGAAATGGCTTCCTGTCTGCCGGTTGTTGACTTCAATGCGGAAAATCCTCCAGAGAAATAAGGTGGGTCGGTTGTTTTTTGGGAACGGATGCACCTTCGTACGAACAGGCACGGCATCGCCCGAAGGTCTATCTTGAGGACCGAAAGCACAAAGCCACGCGGGAATAGCACATCTTCGCGGTCGAAGACGGCCCCTGCGTGGCTACGTAGCCTCTACACGACAACACTGCCGGGTTCACGGTAATGCAGTTTAGCCCGTGGGGGTTGATGTGTCAAGTTTGGGGTGACGTCCGCGCGTTCCGACAGGCGCGGGCTCGCGCCATGGCAAGCGAACACCGCTCGCACCGGGTAGTATCAAGAGCATGAAGAAAAAAGGTGTCGGAGCGGCCGCATTTATCGTCAATGCCGCCGGAGAAATTCTTCTTGTGAAACATACCTACGGACGATTGAACTGGGAACTACCCGGCGGCGGAGCCGAGGATAACGAGTCGCCGGTGGAGACCGCCGTCCGGGAGGCGCGTGAGGAGACAGGGCTGACCGTCGCCGCGCGCCACATGACGGGCTACTACTACGACACCGCGAGCGACTTGATACATTTCGTGTTCCGGTGCGAACGGGAAAACGCCGGCGCTCCTGAACCAGACCACGCTGAGATCAGCGAGTGCCAATATTGGCCCCCCGATGCGTTGCCGCGCCCGATCAGCGATTGGACGGTCCGGCGTATACGAGACGCCCTCGCGGGGGAAACGTTCGGCCTGCCGACCCGGATCGGGGAGCGTGTCTGGCTGGAGTAGGTTGCTGTTGTCTGACCGGCCCGCGCCATGGCCGCGCTCCTTGTGGGTTGGGTTGTGACTGTAGTCGTTGTAGGCGATGTATTTTGGGTGCGCAAGATTGTTGGCGTATTTTTGCTTCGTGCGGATGTCGGGTTTTGCATGGCATAGATATTGCTTGCTTAACACTCACACCCACTTCATGATTTCCAGGTGGTTACTACCGAATTGCCTTCCCGTTCATTAAGGATATGTTTATGCCGCTTGATGTGCGTTCCCCCTCCGACCCCGTCACCCGTAAAATTGTCGCTTGGTGTGACGCCCTGATGGATATGTCGCGCCGCAATCCGCTTCTGTCCCTACCTAAATCGTCTATCCCTTTGACGGATCAACCTGATTTTTTATGGAATATGCCGCGCGAAGGTAGTAAGCGGTTGCGCCTTGTTTCCGAGAAGTTACCGGGAACCGATGTTTCACGCGAGCTTAAACCCGGTGATCGTGCATTGTCTGCGGATCAGTACCGTGCGCTTAAGAACATGTTTGAAGCGTCACAGCGTAGCATTCGGGAGCAGGGCGTCTCTATACTATTTATCGCAACAGGCATTATGAAATGGTGTGAGCCCGGTCGCGCCGAACCTCTACGTAGCCCTGTTTTGTTGTTGCCCGTTGACTTGGAGCGTCTCCCCTTAGATACCGGTTACTTCCTGTCTCCTCGTGACGATGAGGCCCGGCTCAACCCCACGCTTGTATACCGACTGATGCAGCCGGACACACGAGTTACCCTGCCGGCTTTCGCCGATGAAGTGCCAGGCGAGTATTTAGCGTCGCTCATAGAACATTTACCGCCCCTGCTTGGAGCAACATTAGAGCCCGAGTCGGTATTTCTAGGGAAGTTTTCCTACCTGAATCAGATCATGTATGAGGAAATTGTAGCACGTATCGAGGAGGCGCGCGCACATCCCCTGATTGCAGCTATAGCGGGTGATGTTGTAGCTATGAAGGGTTTGCCGCGCCCTAAAGTGATAGAACCCGATACTGAAAGTCCTGCGAAGGTCTTCCACGTTCTCTCCGCCGACCCGAGTCAAGAGGAGGTAATAGCCGCCGCCCGCGAAGGAGCAAACCTAGTAATTCAAGGCCCCCCTGGAACCGGCAAGACCCAAACCATCGCGAATCTTATCGCGGCATGCATCGCCGATGGAAAACGCGTTCTATTCGTTTCGGAGAAGATGGCGGCACTCAAAGCCGTTTATAGCCGACTGACTCATTGCGGTCTTGGGGATCTTTGTCTGGAAGCCCACAGCCACAAAGCCGGAAAGTCGGAACTCCTGGCACAACTGAAGCGGGCAAAGTCCGTAGCAGAGGGCGATGGCAAACCACATCGCGAGATGGATACAAGCGCGCTCGTTTCCCTGAGGCATGATTTCAACTCCGGGGTTACCGCCCTGCACGCGTCGTGCGAGCCGCTGGGGATGTCGTTGTACGAAGCGCGTAGCGTAGTCGCATCGCTCGCCGATGTGCCGGACATTTTCTTCGCACTTGCTTCGGTTGAGGCAATAGATACGGAGCATCTAATCAAACTCGAAGAGTTGACAGAACGGTTCGCCGGGTTCAGCGACCTTTTTGCCGGCATGGACGCGCAACCGTGGCGGGGGCTAAGGGCACGGGTGTTTACGCAGGATCTGCCTCGGGAAATTAGTGCCGTATTGGTGCCCTGGCAAAACGCCGCCGTGGGACTTCTGGAAGACACGACATCACTAGAGGCACTGCTCGGGTTGGCGGATAGTAATTCAACCAACCCTAACGCACAAGACGCAGCTTGGGTAGAGTCTCTAGCGAAGCAGGTATTACAAACCCCCCGTCCGTTGCCGCAGTGGCTAACAGATCGCGAGATAGATTTACCCTCTATCCGCCGTATGGCGACAGCAACTTCCGAGCGTTACCAAACTTTTCGAGAGCAGCGATCGGAGCTACTCACTCGCTTTCGTCCCGACGTTCTGAACCAGGATCACGCTCCCCTGATCGCATTGATAAGCGTGACGCCGCGTAGTACTCTGGCAACGGCATTCGGTGATAGCTGGGCGGACATAACGGACGACGTATTTCTGGTGACGGGAAGAAACGCGGAAAAATTGGAAGACGCGATAGCGCGGCTTCTGCCCAGTGTTCATGAATTATCGCGGTTAGTTGGGGTAGCGAATCCTATTTCGTCGGCGGAAGTGGCTACATTGCTAAGTAAGGTTGCTCCATGCCTTTCTGACTTCAAGCCCCGTCCCAACTGGTTCTTCTCGTCCCCTTATGATTTGGCGAAAATGGCCAACGAGACAAAGGATCGCTTTGAGCAACGTAATGCCGCTCGGGCGACTGTTTCGGAATCGTTCGACGACGCCATCTACCGACTGAATGCGCAAGATAACCCCCCTGTTGATTTACAGGCTATGAGGATCAGATTCCAGAATGAGTACACGGGATTAATGCGCGTCTTCAAAGGTAGCTATTGGGGCGACCGGAAAGTGCTGTCAGGCGTTCTTAAGTCAGGTGCGAAATTAAAGGATGACGATGTACCTGTACTTCTGGCTGCGGTGATCACAGTAAAAGATTGCGATGCGCGATTAGCAGCCGATGAGGAAACGCTCCGAATTACATTCGCGAGCCATTATCTCGGTGAAGTCACGGACTGGGACTCGCTGTTCGCATCACTTCACCAGACTAGCTCTTTGTGTGTCAATTTCTCTGGTGAAGTCCCGGATTTATTACGGGACCGGATGTGCGCTTCGAGTTCGCGCTGGGAAGAAGTACGCGATCAAATCGAGCTGGTGCGCGGTCAATTCGGGAAGTTGCTAGTAGCACTCGAGCGGTTAGAAGCGCAGATCAATCTGCCTGTCGATGTTTCCCAACCTAAGAGTAGGTTTCCATTACCAGAGTTGCAATCGCGCTTGGAAACATTGCGTTCGATCATGGCAGCATTCATGGGAAACAGGAATGACACTCGCAAGCTGGCGCGGGAGAGTATGACTAACCCGAGTTGCTACCGTAGTATAGTGTAAGTAAGCACGGTTACGAAGACTTTCAACTCGAAACCGCGCGGCGTCACGGCATGCACCGACCGCGCCA
>JAYUUO010000230.1:0-9029 GCA_043754515.1 Armatimonadota bacterium | reverse complement strand
TTTTCCCGCCCCCTCCGCGACCGCTCCCGGATCGTCTAATGGCAGGACAGCAGAATTTGGGTCTGTTTATCGGGGTTCGAGTCCCTGTCTGGGAATCTGACGCGCTTGGTACCGTCCAGCCCGTCTCCAACACAGCACCATGCACCAAAACGGGCTTTTATCGCCGCTTCGCGCCCTCGGGCGCGGGCGGCGTTTTGTTTTTGTCGCCGCCCTATTTCCACTCTGCGCCCTCCGCGCCCGCGCGCAACTCGATAAGACGGACACTGCCCCCGTCCCCCACCCTGCCGCCGCGCCCGTGTCCGGGTTCGTGACTGCCGAGCGGACGACGCGCCATCTCGCGCCGGGGGTGACGTGGACGCAGGAGATCACGCCCGCGAACCTGCCTGGAGGCCCTCTCGTGGTCAACGTCGTCAGAATCACGCCCGGCGCGGCGGGGCATGACCGGCTTCGCACCGCGCTCGGTTCGGCCACCGTCTGGGAGAATAACGCGACGCAGGGGCGCGAGACCGTGGGCAGGATCGCGGCCGGTAACCACGCCCTGATCGCGATCAACGCTTCCTTCTTCACCTTCAGTAGCGGGCACCCGCTCGGGCTGGACGTGCAGAACGGCGAGGCGGTGACGGAGCCGATGCTGTCGCGAAGCGCGCTTCGCGTCGGGGCGGCGGGCGAGGCGGACATTGCTACGTTTACCGGGCGCGGCCTGGTCACGGCGGCGGACGGCGCGACGTTCCCCCTCGACGGGTTGAACCGCAAGCCGGGGAAAGGGAGCGAACTACTCCTGTTCACCCCGCGCTTTTTCGGTGCCACCCTCCCCGCTTTGGGGCGGTTCGAGGCGCGCGTCACCGGCGTCAAATCCGTGCGTTTCGGGGAAACGGTCGCGGGCACAGTGGATCAGGTGGGGGGCGGCGGGGGAACTTTGATCGCGCCGCAAACGGTAGTTCTATCAGGGAGCGGCGCGGGCGCGGAGTTTTTACGCGGTCATGTCGCGGCCCGACAGCGCGTTACGGTGCGCTACGACGTGTCCCCGACATTGAAAGGTGCGCGGCAGGTGGTAGCGGGCGGTCCCCGCCTGGTAGAAGATGGGCGGATCGCGGTTCGTGATGTCGCGGAAGGGTTCGCCGGGGCGTTCAGCACCGGGCGGCACCCGCGAACCGCTGTCGGCGTCACGGAAGACGGCGCAATCCTGCTTCTGACCGTGGACGGTCGTCAGCCGTTCCTTAGCCGGGGCGCGACGCTGGCGGAGACTGCGGCGTTGCTCATGAAGTTCGGCGCGGTGAGCGGGGTCAACATGGATGGGGGCGGCTCCAGCGCGATGGCGGTGCGGGGCGCCGTGGTCAACTCGCCGAGCGAAGGCGAGGAGCGGCCCGTCGCGACCGCCCTGGTGCTGGTATCTGACGAGCCGCGACGCATGTCCCGCGCCGTGATAGATGCCGAGGCACTGTCGTCGGGGTTCGCGGGCGAGATGCGCGTCGGCGAAACGCGCTCGTTTTCGCTCCCGGCGGGTGTTTCGCGGCGGGAGGGTGAAACGGCGGTGTGGGGCGCGGCGGGGAACGTCGGGTTCGTCACGCAGGGGGGGCGGTTCGTCGCGCTACGCGGGGGGGCGGGTTCGGTCTTGGTGACGCTCGCGGGCGGGCGGCGGTTTCGTGCCCCTGTGTCGGTCGCGAAGCCGGTTCCGATTCCGCGACCGGCTCCCGTGCGGGGTGCCCCGGCCCCGCCATAGCCGTTCGGGCAGCATGGTAGGCCGCGCGGGGCCGCCTCAACCTGCGGGACCAATTTAAGATGGTTGCGCGGGCGTGTCGCTTGACGGCGGCTCTTACCAATTGCTATACTGAGGCGACCGCGCCACGATCGCTCGCCGATTCGATACCGGCACGAACTTTTTCGATGAGCAGACGAGGAAAACGATTCCATGATTAGCCGCTTCCAACGCCGAAGCTTACCGACAGTTCTCTCCACCCTCGCGGTCGCCGTTCTCGCGGCTTCCGCGTCCGCCTCGGACTGGCCGACGCTGGGCGGCGATTCGCGCCGCGCCGGGGTTTCCGACGAGAAGATCCCGCCCCCGCTCTCCCTGTCCTGGCGGTTCACCGGCTTTCCGCTTTCGGCGACGGCAGCGGGTGCCTCCGCGCCGACCGTTGTGGGCGATACCGCCTACTTCGCCGGGAAGAATAACCCCGACGCGAACGCGGGCGCGGTGCTGTTCGCGCTCGACACCAGGACCGGCGCGCGGAAATGGGTGTACCCGAACGACTACGGGATGAAGGACAAGGCGGTTTTCCTTACCGCGCCGTTCGTTGACAAGGACCGCATCTACATCGGAGCATCCGACGGCTTCCTCTATATTCTGAACGCGAAGGACGGCACCGAGGTCAGCAAGTTCCGCACCTCCGGGCCGGTCGCGGGCACGCCGATTTTGTCGGAGGGGACGCTGTACTTCGGCTCCAACGACCATAATATCTACGCCATTGACGCGGCGACGTTCGCGCCGTCCGGCAACTGGCGTACTCCCGTCCGCGTTTCGGAGACGGTCAACTCCGCGCTGATCTCGGCGGACGGCAACCTATATTTCACCACTGCCGACCAGAATGTCCACGCGCTCACGCAGTTAACGGGGCGGCCCCGGTGGCAGTTCCGGTTGCCGTTCAAGTACGCGTCGAACTCGCTGGTGTACGCCGACAACACGCTGTACATCCCGACTGGCCCGCGCCTGTTCGCGATTCAGCCGACTTCCGGCAACACGCGCTGGGCGGCGGACATGCCCGGCGAGATACTCGCGCCGCCCGCCGCGTCGGAGGGCGTCGTTTACGTCGCCTGCCGCGCCGCCGCGACCCAGGACTTCCAGATGTACGCGATCCGCTCGAACAACGGTCGCTTCGCGTGGCCGAAGCCAGCATTATTGCCGTCCGCGCCGAGCGCGGCACCCACCATCATCAGTGACGTTATCTACGTGCCTACTAAGCGCGGAGTTATAGTCGCCTTGTCGAAAGCCGACGGTAGCGTGCTCTGGCAGTACCGCGCCCTCGCGAGCGCGAACCGTGCCAACGCGACGCTCCCGAACGAGGTCGCGGTCGTGACGCCCATCGCGGCGTCGGATGGCGCGATCTACGCGGTGACCCAGGACGGCACGCTGTCCGCGTTCCGCGCCGACGCGCCCGACACCTCCGCGCCGCTCCTCACGGCGCGTTACCCGCAGCCCGCGCAGTCCATCTACGGCGGCCCCGGAATGGTGATAACGGGCACCGTGATTGACCCCGGTTCGGGCCTCGACACGGACTCGGTGAAGATGACGATTGACGGGATCGAGGTCACAACGGGCTACAACACGTCCCTGAACCTGGTCTACTACCAGCGCAAATCGAGCGGCAAGCAGGGAGACAACTCCGGTTCGCTCACGAACGGGCGCCACACGGTGACGCTCACCGCGAAGGACTATAAAGGCAACGTGCTGAACGAGACCTGGTCGTTCGTGGTGGACAACAACATGAAGGCCCCGACCGTGAACTACGGCCCCGCCGCGAAACCGCGTACCGGCGGTACCACCGGCCCAGCGCGGCCCGGCGGCATCGTCAAGTAGCGTGGCGTAGCGTTTGGCGATTGCCACCCCCTCCCCCGAGGCGGGCGCGGTACCGGAACCCGGCACTGTCGCCCGCTTTGCGCCGTCCGCCGACCCGGACGCCCCCGAGACACGCGAGTTCGTCGCGTGCCACCGGATCGCGCTCGCCGAGATACCCGCGCACCGGGTTCATGCGCTATTGACTCTGGCGGGCGGCACCCCGACCGCCGCCCTCGCCATGGGAAGGGCCGGGTGGCAGTCTGTTAGCGTCGCGCTGACCGATAAGCAGGTCGCGCGTCTGGGAGAGGCCCTGTCCGCCCCGCTCGACCCGAAATTGATGGAGCGGGCGGCGGCGACCGGAACCTACGCCCTGCTCTACACCGACCCTCTGTTCCCCCGTAATCTGACCCCGCTCGGTGACGCGCCGCCGCTCCTTTTCGTGCGCGGCGAGTTGGTAGAGGACGACCGGTTCAGTATCGCCATTGTCGGGACGCGACGCTCCTCCTCCTACGGCGACGATCAGGCGGCGCGGTTCGCGGCTGTGTTCGCGGCGCACGGCCTGACTATTATTTCGGGCGGCGCGGCGGGGATTGATACGGCGGCGCATACCGGCGCGATGAACGCCGGGGGGCGCACCGTGGCCGTACTCGGTTGCGGGGTGGACATAGTTTATCCGGCGGCGAACCGCGACCTGTTCGCCCGGATCCTGCGCGAGAATCTCGGCGCGGTCGTGAGCGAGTTCGCGCTCGGCACGAAGCCGGAGCCGTGGCGCTTCCCGACCCGCAACCGCATCATTGCGGGGATGGCACGGGCGTCGCTCCTGATCGAAACGCCGACTGACAGCGGCGCGCTCGGCACCGCCAAGTGTAGCGTGGAGTACGGGCGCGACGTTTATGTCGTGCCGGGGCCGGTTGACACCGGCCGCTCGCGCGGCGGGCACCGCCTGATAGGAGACGGCGCGATCCTCGCCGACTCGCCGGAGGAAGTCCTGCTCTCGCTGGGCGTGGTGCTCGTCGCGCAGGAAGAACCGGCACCGAAACTGGCGCGAACCCGGACCCGGATCGCGGCGGAATCCGAGAAGGCACCGGGTGACGCGCGAACGCTGTTCCCGTCGCCCGCCGTGTCGGCTCCCGCGCCACCCCTCGCGCCCCCGCCGCCGATGCCGGAACTGCCCCCCGGCGAGGCGGCGTTCTACGCGGCGTTAGAGGCTACCCCCCAGCCGTTCGACGCCGCCGCCCAGGCGGCGGGCTTAACCGCATCCGAGGCGAACGTGGCGGCGACACTCCTGGAAATGAAGAACCTGATCCGCCGCTACCCCGGCAACCTGTTCAGCCGGATGTGAGAAAACCGCGCCGCCGGGCCGGTGCTACTTCGTGATGTCCATGCTGATGTTAATGTCCACGATCTCGCTCACCGCCTGAATGCCCTCAACTACGGCGTTCCAGGTCAGTCCGTAGTCCTTGCGGTCGAGCTTGAGCGCGGTCTCGATACCCATGTGCATTTCGCCCTTGCCTCCTTTTTGCGGCCCGGTCACGGTGAACGGCAGGCTGACCGGCTTCGTCACGCTGTGCATGGTCAGGTTCCCCGCCGCGACGAACCCCATTTTCATCCGGGACACTTTCGTGCTCTTGAACGTGATCTCTGGATACTTTATCCGCGTCGAAGAAAGCATTGCTCTTCAGGTGCCCGTCCCGTTGCGGGTTATTGGTGTTGATGCTTGCCGTTTTGATCGCGAACTGCACCGAGGAGTTTTCGGGCTTCTTGCCGTCCGCGATCACGGTGCCGTCGAAGTCGGTGAACGAACCGTGCGTTTTGGTGATGCCCATATGCACCACGGTGAAGGAGAAATCGGTGTGTGGCTTATCCACCATCCAGGTGCCAGTGGCGAGTACCTCTTTAGACGCCTGCGCGACGCGGGGCCGGGGTTTTTCGCGCGGCCTGCGGCGCGGCGAGTAGCACGGGGGATACGGCGGCGAGCGCGAGCGACGCAACGATCCGCTGATATACGTTCATGACATAGTACCTTTCGGGGAAGGTTCATCCGCGCATTTGGTGAAAACATCCCATCCTTGCCTGGCGATGAGGTCATGTTAATTTTTTAGGGAGCAAGCGGCAGAACGCGCCGTTTCAGCAAGTCGAAACCGGCGCGACCGTAGCCCTGACGCTTCAAGAACTTCAGTCGGTTCCGAGAAACGCCTCAGGGGCGTTTTCTTGCTTACCTGACCCTCGACCTGTCCGTTACTCCATTTCTCCGACAGACCGGCTTCGACCGCCGCGCGGTCAGATTCTAAACCACGGGCGAACGAGCGTATCTCCGGCACGGAACAAGCCGTCGCCGATTCCAGCCATGCCGCGAACTCGCTCCCGCGTCGCTCTCGAAGCATCGCGGCGAACGACACGGATAATCGCTCCGCTTCGCCGATCTCCGGAACCGATCCCGTGAGTCGCTTTATCACCGCTTGTTCCTCCTCCGTCACGCTCGGGTGTGTTTGGTTCGTCAGGAACCAAGCGCAGCGGCGCGGAGACGGCGTCTTCGGTTCGGCGGGCATGACTCGCCCCCTTGGTTTGTCCCGCCACGAACGCACGACCCGCTGAACGATGTTCACGCTTCCCTTAAAACCCAGACCAGTTATCGTTTGGTGCAACTGTGTCGCGTTCCGGCAACCCGATTGCCATTGACTTCGCAATTCGGCTACGAACGGGGCGACTTTGCTTCCGCCCCGTGACCGTGCCGCGCTTTGTGGCAACGTCTCGATGCCCGCCATTTTTCCGACCGTGTTGCGCGATAGACCAAGCCGTCGGGCGATTTCCCGCCCCGAAACGCTTTCACTTCGCAGTCGTTTCACTTCCTGAAACCGCGCCTCGCGTCGCTCCCGACGAGCGACTTGAACGCAGTGTTGGACAGGAGTTTGGACGGGGAGCAATTCGCTCTTCAAAGGCGGTTCCGGCAAGGCGATGCCACGGGTTTCTACTGCCAGAGCATCTTTCACGGCTTGATGATGCCGGACGAAAAGGCGTTCCAGTGTGTCGCCGAGGTTTTTGAGTAGGTGCCACCGGTCCGCCACTTGTTTGGCTTGCGGCGCGCCGTCGGTTGCACCCTCGATATAGGCACTGGCCCGGTCGCGGCTGATAATCTCGACGCCCGAATGTTCTTGTAGCCACTTAGCAACGGTTTTGGCGTCGCGGTCAGGAAGCAGGTCAACGGGACGGCGTTTCTCCAAATCCACCAAAATCGTGCCGTAGCGATGCCCTTTCTTGAACGCGAAGTCGTCTACGCCCAGAACGCGAGGCGTGGGAACCGATTGCTCGGATTTCGTTGCCAAGTGCCGGAGCAAGGTTGAAGAACTGACCAATAAGCCGAAGCATTCGGCGATTCGTTCGGCGGCGTTCCCGCCGACGAGATGGGCGAGTTCGCGCAGAGTATCGGCAAGGCGCGCCGTTTTTCGAGCATACCGAGCGACAACGGCGGGCAACGGTTCCGTGAAGATTCGCCGTTCGCACTCGGCGTTGTGACAGAAGAACTTGCGGACGCGAAGGCGGAACCGGACGGCGACACCCTGCCACGGCAAATCGGCGACGGTGCGTCCGTAATGGCTGTGGACACGACAAGTTGTGTGACTACAGGCAGGACAGGCAGCACTTGCTTGCCGCGATGAGGCAGTAATTGTGATGCCGTCGTCGGTCGTGGTCATGTTCTCCAAGTGCAGGATGCCGGTCGCCGGGAGCAGGGTTCGGGAATGAGTTTTCATTCCCGTGTGCTACCCGATTTTTACGTCTTCCTTTTTGGAAATATATGATTATTTGCTAAACCAGTTTCACCAAATGCGCGGATGAACCTCGGGGAAGAGCCAGAAAACGCCGGACGAATCCGGTCGTGCCTGGTTGACTGTCATCAGACGATACCCCGCCCCACCCCGCTTAGTTCCTCGGGACGCGCATCCCACCGGACAAAGGAAACGCCCCTACCGATGCCGAAACGTTTGCAAACCTCGACGGGAGAACGGATTTACACAGATGCCGCAGATTGACATGCCGCTTGCCGAACTGGAAGCCTACGCCGGGCGCAACCCGAAGCCGGACGATTTCGACGATTACTGGGGGCGGGCCGTCGCCGAAATGCACGCCCTCGGCACGGAATGCGAGCTGGTGCCGAACGCGACGCTCTCCGCGCCGTTCGCCGAAGCCTTCGACCTGTACTTCACCGGGGTCGGCGGCGCGCGCATCCACGCGAAGTATCTGCGCCCGCGTCAGGCGGCGAAGCCCCATCCCGCGGTGTTACAGTTCCACGGCTACACCCATCACAGCGGCGATTGGAACGACAAACTGGCTTATGTTGGGCGCGGCTTCGCCGTCGCCGCGCTCGACTGCCGGGGACAGGGCGGCTCCTCCGAGGATCCGGGCGGCGTGCGCGGCAATACGCACAATGGGCACATTATTCGCGGGCTGGGCGACTCGCCCGAGAAACTGTATTACCGCGCCGTCTTTTGTGACACGGCGCAACTCGCCCGCGTCGTGATGGCGTTGCCCGAAGTGGACGCGGGGCGGGTCGGCGCGACCGGCGGCTCGCAGGGCGGGGCGTTGACGCTCGCGTGTGCCGCGCTGGAGCCGGGAATAAAGCGGATCGCGCCGGTCTTCCCGTTTCTATGCGACTACAAGCGGGTCTGGGAGATGGACCTTGCGAAAGGCGCGTACAACGAGCTTTCGACCTACTTCCGCCTGTTCGACCCGCGTCACGAGCACGAGGCGCGGGTTTGGGAGCATCTCGGCTACATTGACTGCCAGCACCTCGCCCCGCGCATCCAGGCGGAGACGCTGTTCCTGACCGGTTTGATGGACGCGATCTGCCCGCCCTCCACGCAGTTCGCCGCCTATAACCGCATTCCCGCGCCTAAAAGCCGGGTTATCTACCCAGACTTCGGGCATGAGAACCTGCCCGGAAGCGGCGATCTGATCTACAACTTCCTCGGCGGGTTGTAACGCGCTGACAGGACGCGGCACGAGACGGGTTGTGGCGCGCGAAGTTTTTTGCATGGATTCGTGCGAGACGTGGCGAATGACGTTATTACTGTGTCAAAACGCCCCATTGAAAACTCCGTTATCACCAGTCCGTATATCGAACCGCGCTAACATCATGCCTCCGAGAACGGCAGCATTACGCCGGGTGTGGTTCCCGGTCGGCGCATCAGCACCTATTTCTCGCCCATCGCGCCGGCAAGAGATAGACGCGAGCATCGCCCGCCGCGCCGAAACCGTCTACCTCGTGGACAAGCCGTATGAGGATAACAAAGCCGTGCGCGTCGCTGGGGCGTTCACCGTGGAGTCGCTTTCGCCGCACCGCATTATCGCGCCGGTGGAGGACGAGTACCGCGACGGCGTGACCGGAACACTCGCCGCCGCGCCGGACGATATAACCACCGCGAGCGACGCACCTTTTGAAGCCATGATACTGGCCCACCTTCTCAAAGCCGGGGTACAGAAC
>JAYUUO010000229.1:0-27768 GCA_043754515.1 Armatimonadota bacterium | reverse complement strand
CCGGTTGATCGCTTGAATTTCTCCGGCGTGTAGTCTTTGATGTTGTGATAAGACATACCTACCATGGGCTCAAAACGATCCCGAATTTCAAACGCACTCATACAAGAGGTCTACTGCTTAAAGTCATATAACACCGAAACATGGAACGTACACCCATAAATAGCGTCTACACCCGTGGAACGCGAATATCGTATAGCCATAGCGAACGATAGTGGGACCGTCCCAACACATTCGTCCGAGCGCATGTAGCGACTCGGGCCGCAGGGAACGGGAAACACGTACACGCCGCGCCTGATTAATCTAAATATAAAGAAAGTCTCCCGGCTGTTGTCCGGTCTACCCGTATGGTCGCTGACACCGGGTAGTTCTGTTATTGACATGGGCAGTGACGGTCCGGCCCCGCCCGAACCGCGCTCCGTCCGCAAAAACGGACTGCGGGCAATGAAAGCCCCGGAACGAACCGAGCCGGAATCAAGGAGTAAAATCCAAGTGGAACCCCTACGCTTACTAATCGCGGATGATGAACCCATCATCCGCCTCGACCTCCGGCGGACGCTGGAAAATATGGGGCATATCGTCGTCGGCGAAGCGGGTGACGGTGCGCAGGCCGTCGAGCAATCCCGCGAACTGAAGCCCGACCTAGCCATCCTCGACATAAAAATGCCGAACATGGATGGCATAGACGCGGCGAAGATCATTTCGACCGAGGGCATCGCGCCCGTCCTGTTACTAACTGCCTATTCGCAAAAAGATCTGGTAGATCGCGCTCGGGACGCGGGCGTGTTCGCCTACCTCGTCAAACCGTTCAAAGAAGCGGAGCTAATGCCCGCCATAGAGATAGCCATCGCTCGCTTCGAGGAGTTTCTCGAACTCGAAAAAGAGGTCGAAAAGATGGAAGACAAGCTGGAAACGCGCAAGTCCGTCGACCGGGCGAAGGGCATCTTGATGGACCAATACGGCCTGAAAGAGCAAGACGCCTTCCGCCGTATCCAGGTGCAGAGCATGAACACGCGCAAGTCCATGCGCGAGATCGCGGAAGCGATCATCATCGCAAACTCGGTGTGACACGCTCGAAGGGTCCGTGACATCAGCATTGCAAGACTAGAAGCACCCCGCGAGGTACTCGCGGGGTGCCTAGCGGTCTGCCTGTCGCGTACGTCCCTCGCATCGCCTCCCGCAGCTTTTTACTCCGTTCTGCGTCAGACGCGGCGAGTAGTTCGGCTTTAGTTTGAGCGGGAAGGGCGACGTAGCGTATCAGGCGGGTCGTGAGCACCGCGCTGTTCGTGATCGCCTCGACCTGTCGCGCCTCGAAGATAGCATTAGGGGTTGTGTTCCGATATGCCTCGCTCGCGAGAGGGTAAGCGGCGAAATCTTGCTTCAGAGCGGCCATTGCATCAGGCGCGAGTGATGTCTCGTCGCGCGAGACCGCTACCACAAGTGCCCGCGCGAGCCGCGTAGTAATCTCGGGCGTCACTTCGCGCACCCGTACAAGTTGCTATCCGATCAGATGTACCTGCCCCAGCTCGTCCCCCATGCGCGAGACACTAGTTATCCGGGCGAGCGTCGTCGGTGATTCCTCGTCCGCGCCCCCCGGCGCGACGACGATGTATTCTCTGTCCTCGTCCGCGATAGATTCGTCCGTATCCTTCGGTTCCTCTTCGTCATCTCCTATGAAGCCGGACGAAAATCCGAGTACCGCGTACCACCGCTCCGAAATCGGGATGACGTCGGAGGAGCCTGGGACGAGGAAACGGTTCCGTGCGGCCAGCAGGAGTAGATAGGTGTCGTGGAGTGGTTCTAGGACGCCGTTCGGATCGGGGTAGCCGTTCGCGGACATACCCGGCTCCGCACGCGGTTCACCCCCGCGCGACGGCGGCAGGTACGGCGACGTCGGCGATGTGACGAGTGACGCCAGGACGACATCCGTTGGTTGCCAGCACAGAACGTAATCGGGCATTTCCACCTCGTCCGGCGTGCCGCTACGATCTAGCGCATGCACCGTGACCCGGTACCTTCCGTTTGGCACATCTACCCATTGATCGGGGTAATCGTCTGCATCGGAAAAATCCTTCGAGGGGGGTAGTCGCCGTTGTCCACCAGCACCCTCCCGTGCCGCGCCTCGTAACCGAACGCCCACTTCCCCGTGGCGGCTTCGGCCTCGGCTGGGGTCAAGTCGCCGTCCGTCAGGCGTAACCGGTAGCCTCCGTCACTCCCGGTCGTGAACCCGATCAAGTGGCCGACTTCAAACTCGCGTGGCAGACAAAATCGTAGGTGTGCCAGTAAATCAGATCGTCGGCGTGCTCCCTCAGATCTTCCGGATGAAATACGAAAAGCGTGGCAGTGTCGGTACCCAGATCTACCATCTTGTTCATAAATTGTCCTCCCGTAGTGCCACCCTCAGGATACCTATACTCACCCATTATCATACCTCGCGCCACCGTATCTGAATCCAAAATCCACCTCGTGCTACGCTTTCGCTAGCAGTCTGTTCGTCCCAAAACGAGGCGACCAGGTGACTGCGGCGAACATCGTGCCGCGCCCAAAGTCGGGCGCGGTACAATGGATGCCGTGACTGACACTACATTGCCTCCTCTTCCCAACCCCGGCACCGTCTACCTTGTTGGTGCCGGACCCGGCGACCCGGGACTGCTGACACTCGCCGGACGCGACGCGCTTCGGGTCGCGGACGTCGTGATCTATGACCGACTCGCGCATCCGTCTTTGCTGAACTTCGCGCCGCCCGCCGCCGAACGGATTTTCGTCGGCAAGCAATCGGCGCGGCATTTCGTCCGGCAGGAGGACACCAACGACCTGATGGTCGAGTTTGCACGGCAGGGGAAAACGGTCGTAAGGCTCAAAGGCGGCGATCCGTTCGTGTTCGGGCGCGGGGGCGAGGAGGCGGAGTACCTGCGCGAGCGCGGAATACCGTTTCGCATCGTGCCTGGGGTCACGTCCGCCATCGCCGCGCCCGCCTACGCGGGAATCCCGGTCACGCATCGCGACGCCGCTTCGAGTTTCGCCGTGATCACCGGGCACGAGCGCGGAGACGACCGCGAATCAGGAACGCGTGCCCCTGGCGAAGCGGAGCAACGGCGGCGATGGGACCATATCGCGCACGCGGCGGACACGTTGATTTTTTTGATGGGCGTTGAATCGCTCGCCGATAACGCCATGAAGTTGATCGAGAACGGTCGCGCGCCCGAAACACCGGTCGCGCTGATCCAGTGGGGGACGTGGACGAAGCAACGCGTCGTTGTCGGGACACTTGCGGATATAGCCGAGATCGCCCGCGCCGCCGGGATCACCGCGCCCGCCGTAACCGTGGTCGGCGACGTCGTGCGGTACCGGGAGGCGATCCGCTGGTTTGATACCGGGGCGTTGTTCGGCAAGCGCATTCTTGTCACCCGTGCCCGGGAACAGGCGTCCGCGCTGTCGGACAAACTGCGGACGCTGGGCGCGGAGCCGATTGAGTTTCCGACGATTCGTGTCATCCCGCCGTCCGATGGTTACGCCGGGCTAGAAGCCGCCATCGCCCCGCCCGCCAACGGGGGGACACGCGGGCAATCGCCCCTCGCGACCTATGGCTGGGTGATTTTCACGAGCGCGAACGGAGTCCTGTATTTCTGGGAGGCGTTGACGCGCCAGGGATACGATGCCCGCGCCTTCGGCGCGGCGAAGATCGCGGCTATCGGGTCGGTGACGGCGGACGCCTTGCGCGAACGCGGGATCGTCGCTGACTTCGTGCCGACCGAGTTCGTCGCCGAAGCGGTACTCGCGCAGTTCCCTGAAAACGTCGTCGGGAGACGGGTTCTAATCCCGCGCGCCCAGGAGGCCCGCGACGTGTTGCCAGACGGTTTGCGCGAGCGCGGCGCGGATGTATCTGTCGTCGCGGCATACCAGACGGTGCTGGCGGACGACGGCGCGGAGCAGGTGCGCGAATTATTAGCGAACGGCGAGATTGACATCATCACGTTCGCCTCGTCGTCAACCGTGCGTAACTTCGTCACCGCCCTGGACGGTACTCGTGTGCCGGAGTCGGTGATCCTTGCCGCCATCGGTCCTGTGACGGCGGAGACGTGCCGGGAACTGCTGCGCCCCCCCGACTGTATCGCCACCGAGTACACGATGGACGGGCTGATTCAGTCCGTCACACAGGCGGTTGCCGCGAAAGGAGCGGCGGAATAACCCGATGATTACCGGAATCCATCATGTCACTGCGATCGCAAGCGACCCGCAGACCAACCTAGAGTTCTACGTCGGCACGCTCGGCTTGAAACTCGTCAAACAAACGATCAATTACGACGACCCCGGCACATATCACCTTTATTACGGCGATGGCATGGGGCGTCCAGGAACGATTCTGACGTTCTTCCCGTGGCCCGGCGCGCGGCGAGGGCGCGTCGGGACGGGGCAGGTTGTCGAAACGTCACTTTCGGTACCTACCAAGGCGGTTGGGTTCTGGCGCGAGCGGTTCCGCGCGTTCGGCGTTGAGTTCGATGATCAGGACACGATGCTCTCCTTCACCGACCCGGACGGTTTACCCTTGCGAATCGTCGCGGTTGACGGCGACATACGTCCTGGTGACAACAGTTCGGCGACCGTACCCCAGGATTTTGCTATACGTGGGGTGGACAGCGTAACACTCCAGGTCGGGTCAGCCTCTCCGACGCTCGAGCTTCTGATGGGGAAGATGGGCTTCGACGTGTCGGACGACGGCGACGGGCGGTTTGAAGTCGGCGCGGATATTTCCGGTAATGCGGTCTATGTCCAGGAGGCGGAGGCGGGAGACCTGCCCGGCGCGTCCGGGGCGGGAACCGTGCATCACATCGCGTTCCGGGTTCCCGATGATGCGGCGCAAGCGCGATGGCGCAAAGAACTGCTCGCGCTCGACTACAACGTTTCCCCCGTGATGGACCGCCGATACTTCCACTCGATTTACTACCAGGAGCCGGGCGGCGTGCTTTTCGAGTTGGCGACGGATCCGCCTGGCTTCACGGAGGACGGCGAACCGTCGGAAACACTAGGACGTAAGTTGCAGTTGCCCGAATGGCTCGAAGGGAGGCGGGGCATGATAGAGGCACATTTGCCGAGCCTAATCATCCCGGGAGGTTAGAAGAGAAACATAGAAAACAGGGAGGGCAGGTTTTCCCCGGTGGAAACCTGCCCAATTTGTTTCATTTATGAATTCGCGGTTCGTTAAGAACGCGGGTTGAAACCCACGTCATCGGCAAAACAAGTACGGTCAAAACTTGTTTTGACGATTGCCTATCTAGACGCGTTCCGCGCCGGACATTGGGTACCCGCTTGCGGGTGGGACGGACAGATCCGGGCATTCGAAACCGCCAACCGCGTAACTCCTATCATTTATATGTTTTTGTAACACCCACTATTCGATTGTCTTTGTGAAGTTGTCTCTATTCGGTTGTCGGTGTGTGATTGTTCGTATTCGGTTTTTGTATGATCTCGTTAGCATCTCGGCGGCTCTGGTCTCGTTCACCGCTCGTGATAAGGCTTTGGCCCGCGACACGCGGCGTTAAACATTGAGATGGTCTTTGCTAGAAACGCGGCAAGTTTCGCGCTTTACGCCTGACATCTCAAATAGTCAAACCGCGAAAAAAATGGCTGGGGTTCTTTGTAACGATGCTGTAACGCTGGCGTGTTAACATCCCTTTTGTCGCTCCGCTCCGTGCCGAAATCATCCCGGCGGTTGTGCCTGTGGGCGACGAAAGGACATCCGAAATGAAACTCACTACTGTTTGCGCCGTCCCGTCCATAACCCGACTTTCCGTCGCGGCCTGTGTCGTCCTCCTGCTATGTGCTGACCGCGCGCACGCGCAGTCCATCCTGATCGCGGAGTATTACAACGAGCGGATCACCCAATACAGTGCGAGTGGGGCTAGCCTGGGTACGTTCGCCTCGCTGACGCCGTCGGGCGCGCGTTTCTACGGCATTGCCGTTGATTCGACGGGCCGCGTTTACACCGGGGCGAACGGCGGCGGGGGCGGCTTCCAGGGCGTCCGCCGCTTCAGCGCGAACGGCACCCTGCTCGGGAGCATCAGCATGACCTTTAACGGCGCAGTCGCTGTCGGGGCGAATGACGTCCTCTTCGCGGGCAACTACGGCAACGGGCAAATCACCCGCTACGCCACTGACGGAACGAGCTTGGGTCTGTTCGCGACCGCCCCCGTCGGTGTCGCGGGCATGGCATTTGACGCTGCGGGAGACCTTTTCACAGTGGACGAGGGCAGTAGTGTCCACAAGTTCTCCCCGACCGGGCAGGATCTCGGGGTGTTCGTCACCGGCCAGAGCGGCGCACGGGAGGTCGCCTTCAACGCGGCGGGCGAACTGCTGGTCGTGAATCGGGGTAGCCGGACGGTGCGGCGATATAGCGCGACCGGCACGGACTTAGGCGTGTTCGCCTCGTCAACGAACGGACTGACGGACCCCACCGGAATAGCGGTAGATCTCACGGGTAGCGTCTATGTCGCGAACCATAGCAGCGGCGGGAATACCAGCGTGCGCAAGTTCTCAGCGACCGGGCTAGACATGGGAACGTTCGCGACCGGCGGCTCGATGAGTTCCGTGGCGTCGTACCGGCCCGTCGGTGCCGTCGCCGTTCCCGAAGCATCGCCGCTCGCGCTGGTCACCGCGGGATTATGGATCGGTGCCGTAATAGTGCGGCGAAGGAAGCGCATCGAGTAACATCTGTACAGCGAGGCGGGGATGTTGCCGCCTCTCCGTCACTGTAGCTACTGGAATAGGTTCCCCCAGTTTTTCGCTTCGAGCACCGCGAGGAGCCACTTCTCCAGTTGCTCGCGGGAGGCGGTCGCTTCAATCTTGGCCTGGGTGCTCGGCGGTCGGCTCCCCGAAGCGGCGCGTACGCAGCAAGTACAGAGTGTCGCGCTATATCGCCGCACCGTCCTATAACCAACCCCTCGTTGCGCCCGGCCAGCAACCCCTCGCTGCTCCCTCGCGTAATATCATCTGGTAGAACGATGATTCCTGCATTTTGTGTACCCCTATAGTTAGTGTCTTGAGGAACGCGTCCTCGTAGCTCAACCCGAGCAGGATGAACGTCGCGGTTGACAGCTCCCGCGCCTTCTGTGCGTCAATCTCCCGGTATAGCCGATCGTGTACAGCGTATACCGCATCAGCTGCTTCCCGTGGCGACTTCGCGGCGAGCGGCGCGAGCGGCAGCGCGGCCAGCCCCCCGGCGAGTAGCTGCGCCACGTCCTGTTGCCACAGCCGCACGACGGCGTACCCGAACTGGAGCCGATGCACGCCGTCCGTGTCGTCAATAGTGCCCCGCAGGTTCGGGCCGTCCGCCGCCTTGCGTAGCAGGAACGCGACGCTTCGTACAGGTAGCCGGTACTCGTACCGCGCGAGAGCATTGTGCCAGTGAACCCGCTCGTCGAAGCGGGCGTTGTACGACGCCTGCAACTCGATGTGGTACAGGCAGGGCCGGGGGACATTCGACACGCGGATCAGCCGGTCGGCGTCGGCACTAAATGTCCGACAAAACGCAGTTTTTGTCGAGGACAGGTCGGCGTCGAATGTCTCGACCACCGCGCCGGGTTCGAGCACCACGCCCGTGAGCGCGAGCCAGTCCCCCGGCGACTTGGTCAATCAGGTACTTGGTCGCGGCGTCGAAAGGCTTGCTCACGCGCCCGTTATACCGTGAAGCGTGGTAGCATTCTCAATAGGATACGCCCTCGGCCGTAACACCGATGCGATGCCGAAAGGAGTGCCGCGTGCTTCAGGGGCTGATGCCCCTTCGGGGCAGTTCACAGCCTAACGCCCTCACCAGTTTGTGAGTCACCGGCTTCCCGGCGAGGACGGATTCGAGCGCGGGCCGCAGGTATTGGGAACGCTTGCTCTCGGCGACGCTTCCGCCCATCAAGTCGAATGGCCCTTTGTAGCGCAGAACGCCCCGTGCGTCTATCAGCACGAAATAAGGAGTGACCCGCGCGTTGAAGTAGCTTGCTAGCTCCTGCTTCGCCCTGTCATCAATTATCGGCAGGCTGAGATGCCGTACGCGTAGTTCGTCTGTCAGTTCGCGGTCCGACTCCTCCGTGTTGCTGTGAACGCCAACTATAGTGATGTTCGGATACTGTCTTTGTAGTGACGCGATCCGGTCAGCGTACAGCCACGTAACCCCGCACCGTTTGGCGAGAAAAACGAGCACGATCGGTTTACGTACTCCGGCGAAGTCGAATCGCGTTCCGGTCTTCGCGGTCGCTGGGATAAGGGGAAACGGGGCGAACACGCGGACCGACCTGTCCATCGGCGCGGTCGCGGTCTGCGCCCGCGCGGCACGGGGTAACAGGACTGCGGCGGCGAGGAGCATCAACACGGCGGCGCGGATGTATTTCGGGGCTGTCACGAGGATAGAGACACCTTTCACGGCTGACAAAGTTCCGCCCGAACAACCGGCGCACCAAAGCGTGTTATAATAGGGCATCTACGGCAAAGGAACGAACTGACAAAACCGTGACGATGGATTCTACGGGCGTGGTGGGGCGGCTGGCGCAGAGTAAGGGAATACGCCAACTCTTCAAATTTTGTGTTGTCGGTGTTTCCTCGCTCACCGTGGATTTGATCGTCTTCAACACGCTTCTTGGTCATGTCGCGCCGATCTGGGCACTGACCGCCGCGTTCATCGGAGGCGTGAGCAACAGCTTCTTTTGGAACAGTCGCTGGACATTCGCGGGCACTCAGCGTGACCTGAAGCGGCAACTGCCGATTTTTATCGGCACGAACTTTGTCGGCTTCTTACTTAGCACTGTTATCACTACCGGGGTGCTGGTCGTCGCGGCGAATCTTCACCTGACGAGATCGCACCACCCGCCGATGGAGACGCTACGCCTCGTCTTCTTCCGTAGCAACAGCGACGAGGGTTTTTCACGGCTAGCACTGAACGCGGCGAAAATGTGCGCCGCCGTGGTAGTCATGGCGTGGAACTTCACCGCGTCGAAATTTATCACTTTCAAGCAACACATCCCGGCGGCGGGCGACACGGAAGCCGTAGTCCCCGCCGAAGAAATTACACAAAATGGTTAAAGAAATATTCGTCAATGCCTCGGACGCGCGCGAATCGCGCATAGCAGTCCGGGAGGATGGCCAACTGGTCGAACTACACATCGAGCGCGAGGAGCGGGTCGTCGGAAGCATTTACAAGGGCAAGGTGGATAATGTCCTGCCCGGCATGGACGCCGCCTTCCTGGAGATCGGTCTAGACCGCAACGCGTTTCTGTATGCGGGGGACATCGTGCCCGGCGAGGACGAGGGCAATGAAAGCGGGGGGAATGACCGGGGCCGCGGCGGGCGGGGGCGGCCTAACCGCCCCGTTACCGCGATCAAAGACTTGGTTAAGCGCGGGCAGGAGGTGCTGGTGCAGGTTGTTAAAGGCCCGCGCGGCACGAAAGGTTCCCGCGTCTCGACCCGCATCTCGCTGCCGGGTCGGTATCTCGTCTTCATGCCGGACGAGAACAGCGTCGGGGTGTCCCGTAAAATTGACGACCCGAAAGAGCGGGACCGCCTGAAGCGGATCGTGGAAAGCATTCGCAAGCCCCTCGGAGATGGCCGCTCGACCTACGGGCTCATCGTCCGCACCGAGGCCGAGGACAAGTCGGAGCGCGAGCTGAAGCAGGACCTCGAGTTTCTAGAGCAGACGTGGACCCAGATCAAGGCGAAGGCCGCCGTCACGCCCGCGCCGAACCTCGTGTACCAGGACCTTTCGCTACTGTTCCGCATTCTGCGCGACGCGTTCGGCGCGGACGTTGATCGCCTCGTACTGGACTCGGCGGAAGACTACCGCAAAGCCCACGAGCTACTGGACTTCTTTGGACCGACCCTGAAAGACCGCGTCCACCTGTACGACGGGGAAAAGCCGATGTTCGAGCACTTCGGCATCGAGCAGGACATCGAGAAGCTACTGAAGCGGCGCGTCTGGCTCAAGTCGGGCGGCTATCTAATCATTGATCAGGCGGAAGCACTGGTCGCCATTGACGTCAACTCCGGTAAGTTCACCGGTTCGACGAGTGGGCTTACCGACACCATCGTGCAGACCAACCTGGAAGCGGTGGTGGAGATCGCGCGGCAACTGCGGCTACGCGACCTCGGCGGTATTATCGTACTCGACCTGATTGACATGGCGAACCCGAACGACCGCAAGAAGATCGAAACGGCGTTCGAGAACGCCTTGCGCAAAGACCGGTCGCGTTGCAAGATCTCTCACCTGTCGAATCTGGGTCTGATCGAGATGACACGCAAGCGCACTGGCGAGACGGTAAACGAACAGATGGATGAGGCTTGCCCGTACTGCAACGGGAGTGGCAAAATCGCGTCGCCGGAATCGGTCGCTATCGAAGTAGCGCGTGATTTGCGTACTCTGTCGCGGGTGCAACCGGCGGCGGAAGCCTTCCTCGTCACCTGCAATCCGCAGGTCGCGGCGTATCTCGTGGGCGATGGGGGCGAGGAGATCGAAGTGCTCGAACACTCGATGGAGCGCGGCATCTACGTGCGTGGTTCGGACGAACTGCACCAGGAAAAGTACGAGATCGTTGGCGGGCGCATGGACGACTTCGACCGAAAGCATCTCGTGGTTCGGAGAGGGCAGATCATAGACGTCGCGGTCACGCGTAACGCGCTGGTCGCGCCCCCGGACGCGACCGGCTTCACCGAGAGCGGCTTGCTCGCGGAACTGCCGCAGGGCGCGAAGTTCATCGGCCAATCCGTGCGCGCGCGTTTGACCAAAGTCCAGCGTAGTCTTATTATCGCGGAGCCGATGGGCAAAGGGACTGGCGCGGTCGGTACCGGCGTCCCGACGCCACCGGATACCACGCCCGCCCCGCCCGAGCGCATCCGCCCCGAGCCGCGCCCGAGCGAGCGAGCGGCAACCGCCACCGATGATACGAACCCGCGACCCCGCCGCCGACGCGACAAGCGCGGCTCCGGCGACAAGTAGGCAAAAAAAGATCCGCGAGCGTGAAATCATCGCGAGTCACGAGAAGGGGTTCAGGTTCAATAAGCGCACCCGGAGCCGATAGGTTCCGGGTCGCGCTTGTATCACACATTCACTGCATGAGGCAAAGTCTAGCGCATGATTAACTTCGCGTCAAGACTCGCCTGCGGCGAAGAACTGCTCAGCCAGGATCACCGCCGCGTAGTCGTCAACCGGGCAGGGCGGCGTGCGGCATCCGGGCATCAACCGCTCCCAAAGGTTGCGTGGAGGGGTGTCAAGACACCAGCGCGCCCGCGCCCGCTCCGAAGTATAGGCTTCGGGAACGAGGCGAATCGGAATGGAAGCCGGGCAGAGGGAATGAACCGCCTCCCGTACTGCCTCCGAGTTCGTCGCGTCGCCGATCAGCAGTATGTCAATTGGGAATCGGCTGAGCATCGTTCGGCAACTCGCCGCGAGATCCCCGGTAGCCACTACTTCCCGGTGGAATGTTTCGGGCGGTGCGCCGTCTCGGACCACGGCGACTCCGCATTTGCGGGTGCCAGGGTCTATCGAAAGCGCGACCCGGTTCTTCATGGGAGGATATTACCATGCGACAAAACCGGGCTTGTCACCGAACTATCGTAGCGCGGCACCGCGGGCAGTGCCTTAATTTCAAATGAGAGGGTGACCGGGTCGGCGGCGCGGGTCGTTCTAGCGGTTTTGACAATAAGACGCGCGCGGAAATCGGTGCGCTTGAGGTCGTCCATGATCTTCAGCCACTCGCTCCCCGTCAGACTGACGACGCTGTTCGCACCGTCCTCGCTGTCGCCGCTCAGAGTCGGGATCATGCCCGCGCTGAGGAGTGATTTGCGCACATCGCGCCGCAGAAACTCATACACCGCGTCGGTCGCGGCCTCACGGGTCATCGCCGATCCGCCGTTAATGGTCATCTCGCCTAGCTTAGCCCCCCCGGATAAAACTATAGGGTTGCGGTAGGTGCGTACTTCAACCCGAACCGGCTCGCCGATGACCGCGTTCGCCGCCGCGACCAGTACCACGGCGACGGGGTCCTCCGAGCGGCGAATCGTCTGCGCCAGATTCCGGAGCACTTCCTCCTCACTAGGGAGTGACGCGTCCACTGCCGTTCCGCTTCCGCTATGCGTCTCGGAAAGGGTGGACATCACGCGGGGCGTGAACGCGATGGCTCGGGTACTGTCGCTTCCGCTCGCGGTAGCACCACGCTCCTCCGCCCGCTTCGCGGTGCTGTTCCAGAACCGGTCCAATGCCGACTCGATGCGCCAGACGCTCTGGTCCGACGCAACCGATATGCGCCCGACCTCTTCGCCAACGCGGTACGTTATCTGCCGCCGCCGGAGCGCGGTGGTGCTGGAGAGGCTAGCGGAGAGCTGTTTCGCCAGATCGTCGCGCCGCGCCTGTAGTGACGCTACCTCCGTCTGTAGCCCTTGCAACTCGATCTGCTTTTTACTCACTTCTAGTTGGGAAGCGAGCCGTTCTTTCTCCGCTTTGTCCGTCTGCTCCTTCGCGTACTTCCCCACCTGCCGGATGGTTCGTTGCGCGTTCCGTTCCGTCTCCACCGTTTTTGCCTCCGCCGCCTGTAGACCAGATTTGGCAAGTTCGGTGCTCGCCTTAGCGTGCGCGAGTGCCTCATCAGCTTGCTGGAGAGCTGTCTGCTTCGCCGTGATGCTCTGTTGCGCGGTGTGGAGGCTACTGAGCGCGGAAGTGAGGTTCTGACCGACACTGTGCAACCGATACGTGGTTACGCCGAGTTGCCCTCTGGTCTCCCGGAATGCAGTCTGTGCCTTATGCAACGTTTCTTCGGCTGAACTCAGACTAGCGCGGGCTTTTTGCAACTCCCCCCGCGCGATCAGGCTCTGACGGGTCGCCGCGTCGCGTAGGCGCATCTGCGCGTCGCGATCAGCGAGTGCCCTTTGCGCGTCCGTCTTCGCGGTGTCGGTCTGCCGCGTCCGATCCGCGACTTCGGAAACGAGGCGTGTGTTTTCGGCGCGGAGCGACTTGTTGATCGTCAGGAGCCGAACCCCCTGACTCAGCACGACGCGAAAACCCTCCGAGGCGAGCCATAGCACCAGAAACGACACCACGGAGATGCCGACGCCGCTACCGACCGTAAACATCATGGCTGTGTGGCGCGGGCGCAAGCCGAAAACGCTATGCCGACGTTTGCCTACCTGGTGGCCGATCCGATCCCCCGCCCACGCGATGAAGCCGGACACCGGTATTAGCACGCCTAAGACCAGAACCAAAAGTGGTATTTGCATGGGAGGATCGCCTTCGATTATACGGGATAATTCGGCGAATTATTAGCGTCGGATGCGCCATATTAAATACACGCCGAGGGCGATCCCCGCAAGATTCGGTAGGGCGACCGCGAGGATCGGCGGCAAGGTGCCGCTCCTACCTAGCACCGAGACGATTTGGAGCGCGATCCAGTAGACAAAACTGATCAAAACGGAGTAGCCGAACCCCACCCCTTTCGAGGCGCGGCTGGGCGTGATCCCTAGCGGTGCCCCGACCAGCGCGAAGATGAATGTACCGAGCGGCACCATGAACCGCTTCATCATCTCGACCTCCACCGCGCGCGAGTCGTTGTTGCTGCCGTTGACGCTAAGCGCGCGTACCTTCTCCTGAAGTTGCGCGTTTGTCAACTCCTCGTTGGGGCGGGAGGCGGTGAGTAGCTCGCCCGGCGTCGCGAGTGTCGTCTGCTTTCCGGTAAACCCATCTATTCCTATCCGATAAGAGTTACCGTTTGGTCGGACGCCGAATGCCCGCGCCCCCGAAAGCACCCAGTTCGCGCTGTCATCACTACCCTCGGCGGAGGAGCAAAAAATAGTCTCCGTAGGTTTGCCTTCCTCGAAGCGGTTAATAGTGACGTCGTTCAGGCGTATGCGTCCCGCCCCGATCGTGGTGAGTGGACTCTCGGCATGGACGAGAAGGGTGAGGCGGTTGTTGTCGTCTGTTTTGCGATAGGTGAACGAACTGCCGCCGAACGCCTGACCTGCTTTCTGCTTCTGCTCGTTGATGACTGTCTGTCTGCCGTGTTCGGAAAGGGGTACCACCGTGTCGTTTATGTACATGCCGACGCAGGACACGGCGAACGCGAAGACTGCTACTGGTGCCATGATCCGCTCCAGGGGCACCCCGGCGGCGGAAAGGGCTGTCAGTTCCGAGTCGCCGGAGAGCCGTCCGAAGCCATATAGTGTCGCTAGTAACATCGCCATCGGCGACGTCAGAGCGAGCACCGTGGGTAATGACATCAGAAAGAACTGAATCAGGATCCAGGTCGGAACTCCCTTGCCCGCGAACTCCAGGATCTTGAGCAGGTTGTCCGCGCCCATGAAAAGGCTCGTGAACAGCAAGACGCTGAACAAGTAGGGGCCGATTATCTCCGACAGAATCAGGCGGTCGAGACGTTTCACAGCGTGAAGTTATCCCCCAGGTAGAATTTGCGAGCGATCGGGTCGTGGGCGATCTCTTGCGCGGTGCCGCTCGTGACGACTTTGCCGTCCGCCAGGATGTAGGCGCGGTCACAGATGCCCAGCGTCGCGCGCTCATTGTGGTCGGTAATCAAGATGCCAATGTTACGTCTCGTGAGAGCACGAATAATCTCCTGAATATCTTCAACGGTTTTCGGGTCAATATTAGCGAACGGTTCGTCCATCAGGATAAAGGCCGGGTCGGTCGCGAGGGCGCGCGCTATCTCGATGCGCCGCCGTTCGCCGCCCGACACTTTATAGGCGCGCGTTTCCGCGACATGGCCGATGCCGAGTTCATCCAGCAAACCCCGCGCCCGCGCGACGCGTTTGCCCGCAGGGTAATTGATCAGTTCCAGCACTAACAGAATATTTTCGAGCGCGGTCAGCTTACGGAACACACTCGGCTCCTGCGCCAGGTAGCCGATGCCGCGCCGCGCCCGCATGTACATCGGGAGCCGCGTAATGTCCTTGCCGTCGAGCAACACCTTACCGGTGTCGGGTTGAGTGATTCCGACCGCCATATAGAAGGTCGTGGTCTTGCCCGCGCCGTTCGGCCCGAGTAGGCCGACGATTTCGCCCTGCGTGAATTGGATTGAGACCCCGCCGACCACGGCCTTTCCCCGGTAGTGCTTGAACAGGTTCTCCGTTTCGACCATTCTTCTGGGTTGTCCGTCACCGGGCGGTAAAGGAACGGTTGTCACGGTCGGGACTCCTTCTGGGGCGAGGGCGCGTCATTCGGTTGCCCGGTGAGAGTGCCCTGACCTATATCTATGTTGTATTCCCCGCCTGATAGAAAGGTGACTTTGCACGAGTCGCCCTCGAAGTGATAGGGGACGATCGCAGTGCTGTCCGAACTGTCCGTCACCACGTGACCTCGCAGTTGAAGTACGCCCCGGTCCTCGTTGTTAGCAGCCGCGGTATATACGGCCCTGTCGCAATTGATCACCGTCTTGCGGAGCGGTTTACCCGCCGCATCCAACTCCCGAACTACAAGCCGTACCTGACCAGTCGCGTGCATGTCGGTGAGTTTCTGACGGGTTTTGGCAGGAAGATTGTCGGTGGCTGGAACGGTGACTTGTTTCAAAGTAACCGTCATCTTCAGCGCGGCGACGTCGTAGAGCTTAGAAGTCGCCTGGAATACGCCCCCTCCCAACCCCGTTATCAACCCGAACAGATCTTGCGGGCGCGACTCTATGTGTACGAGCCCGAAGCGATCTACATTAAACGGGCCGATCTGGTTACCTTTAGCCAACTTGCTCTGGCGCGAGGACGCCTCTCGGAGCGGAGCGAACGCCAACAGCGGGAGGCTAGCTAACAGGAGGGCGATACTCAATATTCTGGTGTACATTTTAGTGGTTACCGAGCGTGGGTTCTTCTTCGCCGATGAGGTCAACAGTTTGTAGCGCGGTGTCGGCAACCAGACGGACTGCATGGACGCGAATAGAATCCTCGCGGGTCAGAACCACGTGTCCCGTTCCCACGATTTGACCCTGTTCATACTCCCACACTACGTGATCCGCCTGAAGCGTGCCAACCCCGCCACCTGCGTCGCTCTGCGAGCGCACTAGCACGTTCCCGTTCGCGGTGACGCGTTGCCGGTCACTGTCAGCGAGGAGTGTATCCGCCGTAAGCGTCGCGGACGGCTTGCCGCGCTGGTACAGGGTCGCCTTGCCGTTCCTGATTTCACCGAGCGTGTTTAATCCGTTTCCGCCCGTCGCCGCGCCTGACTCGCCCGTCACGTCCGCCACCAGCCGATTATTTTTGTCGCTCCACGCGAATCCGACCTTCCTGACAACCGCGCCGAGTCGCGGCGCGGGCGTCGGGGGCGGGGATGCGACGAAAGTGCCGACATGATCCGGCGTCGCGGCGCAACCTGCCGCGACGATCGGGAGAGAGAAACATGCCGACCCCCACACAGTCCGAATTATGTTCATGAGCCGCTTAATAGACGGAGAAAGCGGGGCCACCGTTTCCGGGAAAACGAAAGCGGCCCCCGGAGTTGAACCGGGGGCCGCTCCATCAAGTCCTCGGGACTTATCGTGCCGCGATGGTTGCCGCGTTGCCGTTCGGCGAGGTCGGGCGCACCGATTCCGTTTTGCGTTTACGACGGAATGGGGCACGTACGACAATTCCCTTGTAATCGAGACCCGCCGCAGTGAGCGTGCGATCCCAGGAGGGGAACCGCCGCCGTGCCGCAGTGATTAGTGTAATGTCCTTCTTCTCCATGGACTTCGCGTTGAGCGGCTCGCCTTGCGCGTACATGTCGCGGATTCGGCGCAACACCTCGTCCTCACTCCAGTCGCGATACCGGCGGATTTCGTCGTAGTCCAAGCCAGCCGCATCCAGCGCGGAACGCCATGACCCGAAGTGCGATTTCTTGGTCGCCGCCGCGGCGAGGCTCGGATCCAAAGTCAACGAGACGTGTCGCCAAGACAGGTCGGCGTTCTGCGCGTGTAGCTCCCGGATCCGGTCCACGATCCGCTCCTTGGTCCACGAGCGATACTTACGGATCGCGTCGTAGTCCAACCCCGCATATTCTATGGCTGCCTGCCATGATCCGAAGTAGCGCGTTGCCGCGCGGAGGAGAGGCAATGCCTCTTTTGTCATCCCCGAGTAAGAAAGATCCAGACTAGCCTCGTACCGGTGTAATATCTCTCCCGCTATACTATCTCTGCTCCACTTTGCCACGAACGTTACCCTCTCCTTAATCTTCAGTTATTACTATGTAGCCTCCCACGCGGTGGCAGACTTTTGAGCGCGGGGTTCGAGGGACAATACAAGGTTTCGCCACAATACAAACGATAGGATTAGGAAATGATGGCAAGAAAAAGTCGGCAGGACCTTGTGGACACACGAACTCCTTCTATAAAGACGCAGAAACGGGGGCTAACGTTGCATGTTTCGCGCATTTTTTCGCGGTTCAGCCCACCTTGTTGCCAACGAACACGCGCTTCCTCTCGGTCGCTATCATCGCGCCGTAGGAATTGAGTGCCTCCGTCTCGAGCAGATACTCGCCGTCGGAGACGGTGCGGGTATCCCATGAGAAGGCAAACGGCGACGCATTCGTGAAGCCTTTGGGGTGCCCCTCGACGAGTAGCCGTGCCCACGCGACCGACTGGTTATTCCGCGCGTTCGCCTGGACCGATATCACGCCCGATACCAATTGCAACTCTCCGCGCCTCGCCGCTCGCAACCGATCTTTCGCGTACAGGAGCGTGGCACGACGGACGGACGCCTCCGCGCGCACCGGGTCCGCCAGGGCTAGCCGCAGGCGGAAGGCGGTCACGCCTTGCTTAGAAACGCGCTTAATCCCTTGCTCGTGCCAGACCCGGCTCAACCCCGGCCCCGTGAAGGCATCGAGTCGCAACCCTAAAATCGTCGGCATCGGCTCCCATTCGCCGCCGTCTACAGAGACGTCCACGATGGCGGTGCTGTTTTCGGTCAAACCGCCCAGGCTAATCCCGTCGCGAAAGAGGGGGGCTTTGCCCTCCCATTCCCGGTGCCGGGGGACGCCCGGCTCGCCGAGCGTTAACACCATCGCCGCCCCCGCCTCCTCGCAACGGGCGTTATGCCAGGCGGGCGAGATCTGGAATCCACCGCGACGCTCTTTCCCGACCCCCTCGGGGAGTGCGCCGTTCACGGGGGCGGTGCAGACGGTTATCACGCCGGTGTGCGCCGTGTTCAGGCGACCGACGCCTGTGTACGCGGTGCCATCGAACCGGCCTACCCCGCCCACCACTTTCACGACATGGGTCAGATCACGCGTCGCGCCGCTTGCGAATGTGGCTTGTACCGCGCCGCCGAGATGATTCGGGAACACGACCTGTACGAGCGCATCGTCGGGGACACGGACCGGGATCAGGACGATCTCGCCCGCCCCATCCGGCTGGAAGCGGTTCGAAAGCGGGACGAGTCTGCCAGTCGCCATATCCTCGCGTAAAACAGGGCTGCCGACGCGCGGTGCTAGCTCGCGAAACAGCGACACACCCGCCGCGATATTGGTGTAGATGCCAGCCGAACCGGGGCGGTGGCCACCGTAGCCCGCGTTAGGAGCCTTACCCACATACTCTCTCGGGTCGAGTGACAGGATCAGCGGCGCGTGGAGCGACGCGTCCGACGCGCTGACACGGATTCGGTGACCGTGAACCGCGACGGCGGCGACGGAGCCGGGGTCGGCGTATTCGGCGGCGATGTATCCCTGCACCACCGTAGTCGCGGGCGCGAGAACGCGCCCGATGAGTTGCCATGATTTGCCGACGTCGGTGGAGACTGATATCGCCCCATCCGCGCGGTTCACGATGCGGATCCGATGCGCCTCGCTGAAGCCCGAAGGCATGGCAAGTGGGTCAGGTGACACCTCCCGCGCTAAAGCGGGTGCGAGTGGCGTCAGGGCAAGCCCTGCGCAAGTTTCCAGAAATCGGCGGCGGTTCATAAGTTGTTACGTCATGGTACCCGTGACGAACTACACTGACAATGTTTCCAGGTGAAATACCGGGATATTCCCTCGTGCGAAGTGACGCGTACTTTCCTTGAGACTTTCGTTGACAAGCCGCCCGCCCGCGTGGTAGCATAAGTGCAATCGAATAGTGTGTAATGCGTTGACGAGGCAAGTAGCCGCTCGACGCGCTTTCAGAGAGTCGCCGGTTGGTGCGAGGCGATAGGCGCGAGCGTGTGAAACTCCCCTCCGAGCAGGGTTGGCGAACGGTACATCGGTGCTCAGTAGTCGCTCCGGGTACGCCCGATATAGCGTGACGAAGTGGCTTGTTCTTTCCTTCGGGGCGGGGCGGCAATTCGGGTGGTACCGCGGGGAGTTTCGTCGAGAAGCCTCTCGTCCCGTTTTCGCGCAAGTGTTTGCGCGGATCCCGAGGACGAGAGGCTTTTTGTGTCTATGAACCGTAGCGAGTTGCAATTATTGGCCGAGATGCGCCTGATGGATGCGAAGGCGTTGCTGGCGACGGGTGTTAACGATGCCGGGTCGTATTATATGGCAGGCTATGCCGTGGAATGTGCGCTGAAAGCAGTCATCGCTAGAAACCAAGGCGAATATGCTTACCCTGATTTTAACGCCCCGACTTTCAATAAAGCGAACTTTTTTACCCATAACATCAAGTCTTTGGTTCAATTGGCGCGACTATAAAGATGAACTTGATGCTCAGCGCAGAAACAATTCAAATCTTGAGGAAAACTGGACGACGGTTGAAAGATGGAGCGAGCAGTCACGTTACGAGACCGCGCGTGCTATCGAAGCCCGTGAACTTGTTGTTGCGATCGCCGACCAGCAGGACGGCGTCCTAGAATGGATAAAGCAAGCGTGGTAAATAATGAAGAAGACTTCGACACCCGGCAGGACTACCAGTTGGCGGAAACGGTAGGGACCGACTTCCTGGCCCGCCTCAATGATGTTCACGTCCCTGTGACTGATGCTTACTGGGCGATGTCGGATGACAATGAACATCGGGAGTTATTCGTCGCGACCCCACTGCGAGATGACGACGGGCTACGTAAAACCGCAGGCGTCTTTCACGACGTTTTCTACGCGATGACGGACGAGGAGCGAGCCGGTCTGACCTTGAGTGATGTCGCCATCGTCAGCCCACAATCGAGAAACGTACAAACGATGCGACAGCGTTACGGCAGGGTCGAATATGTCAACGGCCACCGCGTTCGGCGCATCAACACTTCATCGGAAAAACCTTTCATTTATCGCTTGAATCAGCCGACTGGCGCCGCCAGTGTCAACGGGCAATCGCCCTTCCAAGGAAATCAAACTCATGGCTAAAGTACGAAAAACCGGGGCGCAAGCCCTGCTCGAATGTTTGCGACGCGAGGGCGTGGATACCATCTTCGGCTACCCTGGAGGCGCGGTCATCCCGCTTTACGACGAGATTTATCAGTGCGAGTTCCTCCACCACGTCCTGGTGCGCCACGAGCAGGGCGGCGGACACATGGCGGAAGGCTATGCGCACGCCACCGGCAAAGTCGGCGTCTGCATCGGCACTTCCGGCCCCGGCGCGACGAACCTCGTCACGCCGATCTGCGACGCGATGATGGACTCGATCCCGATGGTCGCTATCACCGGGCAGGTGCGCACCGAGGTCATCGGCAAGGACGCGTTCCAGGAAGCCGACATCACCGGGATCACGATGCCGATCACCAAGCACAACTGGCTGATCAAGGACGTGAACCAGTTGCCGCGCATCGTGCATGAGGCGTTCCACCTCGCCCGCTCCGGCCGCCCCGGCCCGGTTCTCATTGACATACCCGTGGACGTTTCCCGTGCCTACGTGGAGTATGATCCCGATGAAGCGCAGAAGGTCGTGATGGCAACGTTCAAGTCCGACTTCCGCGCCCACCCGGTGCAGATAAAGCGCGCCGCCGACCTGATCGCCGAGGCCCGGAAGCCGGTGATTTACGCCGGCGGCGGCGCGAAAGCCGCCAGTGCGCACGTGGAAATACGCGAGCTGGCGGAGCGGGTCGGGATCCCGGTCACTACCACTTTGCAAGGCTTAGGCGTCTTTCCCGAAGATCACGAACTTTCGCTCGGCATGCTCGGGATGCACGGTACTGCTTATGCGAATCACGCCGTCCATGCCACCGACCTTCTGATAGCGGTCGGGGCGCGCTTCGACGACCGCGTGACCGGCAAGGTGTCGGCGTTCGCACCCGACGCCAAAGTCATCCACATTGACATTGACCCCGCCGAGATGAACAAGGTGCGCCGGGTCGAAGTGCCTATCGTCGGCGACTGCCGGGCGGCACTCGTTGAGATACTGAAGCATGTCGAACCCCGCTCCGATCTGCAAGCCTGGCATGAAGAGATCGGCCTCTGGAAGAAAAACTTCCCGATGGAGGTCGGCGCGGCGGACGCGGAAGGCAGACCGAGCGCAGAATACGTCATCCGCGAGATCGCCCGACTCACCGGTAATGACGCGGTGGTCACTACTGACGTGGGCCAACATCAAATGTGGGCTGCGCAACACCTGGGGATGCGCAAGCAGCGGCAGTTCATCACATCGGGCGGCCTCGGCACGATGGGCTTCGGAATGCCCGCCGCGATCGGGGCGTGCTTCGGGCTGGGGCGCGAGACGCCTGTCTGGTGCATATCAGGCGATGGCTCGATCCAGATGTGCATCCAGGAGCTGATGGTCGCGAGCATCTACAAACTGCCGGTCAAGATCGCGATCCTCAACAACCAGTTCCTCGGAATGGTGCGCCAGTGGCAGGAGATGTTCTGGGAGAAGCACTACTCAAACGTCAACCTGGAGCAGGCGCCGGACTTCGTGAAGCTCGCGGAAGCCTACGGCTGTACCGGCATGCGCTGCGAAACAGTGGGGGACGTCGAGGCGACGATACAGAAGGCGATGGAGACTCCGGGGCCGGTAGTGATGGACTTCCGCGTCGCGAAAGAGACCAATGTCTACCCGATGATCCCGTCCGGTCAGACGATCCACGAAATGGTAGTCCGGTGCCCGGCGGATCCCGCCGACGAACTGGGGAGCACATGCCATTACTCGCCGAGCAGTGTCCACGCCGGTTCCTCTGTCGCGGGTTCCGTGGCAATGGAAGGGGCCTATATTGAGGCGGAGGGGGAAAGCGCGGCGGCTTCCGCGCCGAGCGAGCGAGGCACTTCCGTGGTGGACGTGGCTAGGTGACGCCGGAGGAGATCGCCCCCGAAGTTCACCGCCTGTGCATCGGCGGGTTCGTCAACGTCTACCTCGCCGGGAATGCCGACGGCTGGGTACTGATTGACACCGGAATCGCGGGACAGTTCGAGTACATCAAGGACGCCGCCGAGCAGGTGTTCGGCATAGGGGCGCGTCCAGAGGCGATCCTGCTGACGCACGGGCACGGCGACCATGTCGGCTCCGCGCTGGCACTGGCGACGTACTGGGATGTGCCGATCTATGCGCACCAGATGGAACTGCCGTACCTGACCGGCAAGAGCGACTATCCGCCGAATGACCCGACAGCGGAGGGACCACTGGCGTTCGCGATGCGGTTCGCACCCCACATGACACACGGGGTTGACTTCGGAGGCGCCGTGCAAGCGTTGCCGGAAGGCGGCGCGGTGCCGGGACTCGGAGAGGCGTGGCACTACATCGAGACGCCAGGGCATTCGGCGGGGCACGTGTCGTACTGGCGTGCGCAAGACGGCGTGCTAATCGCGGGGGATGCCATCACGACAATGCCAGTGGATTCGGTGGTGGGGATGCTGTCGGGCAAAACGGTGTTAGCCGGACCGCCGGTGTCGCTCACGCCGGACTGGTACGCGGCGCGGAAGTCACTCGCCCGGATCGCGGAACTCAAACCGACAGTGATCGCGTGCGGACACGGCGAGCCGGTCACCGGTGCCGACGCGTCGGCGCGGATGATATGGCTCCGCAACCGCTTCCGGGTGCCGGAGGCCGGGCGGTACGTGCCGGAGCCCGCCGAGTTCGACGAGCAGGGGGTGCGCTACCTGCCGCCCGCTCCCTTCGATACACTTCCGTTGGTGGCGGGAGTTCTGCTGTCCTCTGTCGTGGTGGCTGTCGGCTTCGGGGCATGGATGGCGAAACGAAAGCGAGACGACGCTTGACGCGCGGTTGATTCGGACGCGAACGGGTAAACGATGCGCGGGAGGGTTTTTTACTATGACGAAACCGCAAGAAGTCGCGCCAGGAGTCTGGTACCTCGGCTATATCCCGCCGCCCGCGCCCGACATGCTGGGAATCGCGGTCGGATCGGTGGCACTGGGCGGGGTGCTGGCATGGGCGGCGAACCGACAGAAAGCCCCCGTTAGCGCGGGACCCATCGCCGCGAACCGATGACGACGGAGGAAAGAACGGCGCGGGAGTGGGATCGGCGTCGGGGACTAGCGAGCGAGGTATACAGACCGGCGACGGTTCACCTCGTGATACTGGGCGAGGCCCCGCCGCCGGAGCGGTTCTTTTACTTCGGTGACTCGCTGTTTTATCGCTACCTGACGCGGGCGTTCGTGCCGTTTATCGGCGAGGAGGTGGCGAACGATCCGGCGCGGTTTCTGGCGACGTATCGGGACATGGGGGGGTGGCGCACCGATGTCTGCCGGGAGCCGCAACGGGCGAGTAAAGGCGGGGCGGACGACATCGGGCCGTGTCTGGAGCCGTTCCTGATGCGCTGGGACCGGTTGCCGTTCGCGCCGGAACCGCTGGTGATCGTCTCACCGAAGCGACTGTATGCAAAGTTGCCGCCGCGCTTGCAGGAGCAGGTTACCGGGATGGTGCCGCCGCCGGGACAGTGGAACGCACACCGGGAAGCGTTCTTGCGCGACACCGAATGGCTACTTAAAGCTCACATCGGGCACGAGGCGATAGCGGAAGTGGTCCGGAACGTAGACGCCGAAGACGCGGCACTCGACTGGGAGATCGCCCGTGCGTGCGCGGATGGCACGGACGAGACGGAAATATTACGGCTAATCGCCGGACACCCCCGCGAAGCGGCACTACGCGGCGCATGGGAGAATGAGGAACTATGACAAACGCGACGGGCTATCCCGCGACTCTCGGAGGAACATTGCGCGTGCAGGAAACGCACACGATCACGGTGCTCGTGAATAACGAGCCGGGCGTACTCGCCCGCGTCTCCGGCCTATTCGCCCGGCGCGGCTACAACATCGAGTCGCTCACCGTGTCCATCACGGATGACCCGCTGGTATCGCGCATGACCATCGTGGTCGGCGGCGACGGCGACGTGCTGGAGCAGATCACCAAGCAACTCCACAAACTGCTCGACGTTCGCAAGGTATACGACTATCTCGACACGCCGATGCTCGCCCGCGAACTCGCGCTGGTCAAGGTGAACGCCGAGACGGGCCAGCGACTGGAACTGATGCAACTGATAGACATCTTCCGGGGGCGCGTGATTGACGTCGCCGACAAAACGTACGTGATCGAGGTTACGGGGGGCGGCGACAAGATAGACGCTTTCGAGAAGCAACTCGCCCACTTCGGCATCCGTGAGTTGGTGCGCACCGGGCGGATCGCCATGATGCGCGGTTCGCGGACAGTATAGGCTCGGACGCGTGAAGTGGGCGTTCGGGTTCGGCGTCGTGTTGCTACTGGTGGCGATGTGGTTCGTGTACGGTGCCATCGGCGCGTGGCTGGGCGCGGACACGGTGGCGAATCTGCTGACGGACACGGCGTTGTTCGTCGCGGTCGGCTTCGGGGTTGGGACCGTGTGGGGTCGGATGTCGCGGGCGAAAGGAGCGTAAACGGTTGGCACAACATAACGAATCATTTGATGCGGCGGCGTACGAGGTCGAAGCACATCTCCGGGAACTGCGCCGCCTGATGGGGGAGAGCCTGTTCCTGTCGGACGCGCAGGGGGAGCTTGCCGGGACGCTAATTCTAACGCTACGCCGGATTGAGGCACTCGCCGCCGCGCTCCGACACTCGCTACTAACGGGCAATGATCCGGTATTTGTGTCTGTAGCCCAGATCGAGATCGACAAGAAGGCGGAGGCCGCGATCAAGGCGATGGAGGAGCGGCTGGGTCTCGCGGGGAGTTACGAGAGCACAACGGCCCCGGACTCGTCCCGAATAACCGAGAGCATTTGGGAGCATTCGGATCGTATCTACCGCACGCTCAACTCGGGGACAGACGCGCTCAGGGGAGCAAAAAATCCATCCTCTGACCCGCGCGAGAATTCGTCTCTGAAGTCGTACGTGCTGCCATTCGACACCGACTTGATCCAGCGTTTTCTCGATCTAACGCCACACCAGCGACCCGGCATAAACGATGCAGACTCGCCCCCGATCAACCGGATACGTTTCTACACCGCGACCGATGCCGAAGGGCACGCCTACTTCATCGGCGACGACCGGGCGGATGAGGCACGCCTCGACAATCCGGACGACCGGGCGTCGCGCGCGACACTCAAGGACACGCTGATCCGGGTGCAGGAATGGGACACGGTTGCGGAACGCGACGCATATTTGGCCGAAATCGGGACACGCATCGCGCAAATGATGAAGCAGTTCCGCGAGCAGAAGAAGAGCGGAGACGACGAGGAAACACCCGGCTAGACGCGGGTCCCGCTGTCGCGCCCGTGTCGCCGACACTTCTCGGCATTCTGTCGCGGACATTCGCCGAGGCACTTGAACCGCTGCGCAACCCGTGATCAAGGAGCAACGAAATGGCCAGTGAACCTGAAATCGAGGACCTGGATGGGGTGATGGATGTGTTGACCCACTTCCTGACGTACGACGTCGTGAACACGGGCGAGGCGGGGACGATATACCGCGCTTTCCGTAACGGTCATCACTACGTGGTGATTGACGCGCGGAACGCGGATTCGCGCTTTGCCGCGACTCTAAGCGGCATGAGCCGTCGTCTGGTCGCGTTGCGGTTCGGGAGCAGACAGGAGCACGAGACGCGGCTGACGCTGACGCTACAAAACGCGGCGACCTCGCGGCTGTCCACGATCGCGTCGGCGAACGGTAGGGGCGGCTCTAGGAATAGTGGGGCACCGCTACAACCGGCGTTGCGTCTGCCGCCCCCGCGTCCGAAGAAGGGATTTGATTCATAAAAAATGGCAACGATTACTTTCATTGTCAATGTTCCCGACACGGTCGCCGAGGAGCTTGAAACCATGCCAGATAAGGAATCTCTCCTTACGGATACTGTCAGCGAAGCCGTCGCCATCAGTATCTGGAAACGAGATGTACGGTCGGTTGGTAGGGATGTGAGAACACCTCCCCCGGTTTTGCGAAGGAGGATCGCCTGATGCGTGAAGTCCATGGCGATTCGCTGACGGTTGCGGAAATGATTCGCGCGGACCGTGATGCGCAATGAGCGGGTTCGTGGAACGGTTGCGGGCGGCAAGTCGTGTAGCATGGGATGCCTCCGCTGTGATTGACTATGCGACCTCTGCTCTTTGCTCTATCGGTGCGTTGAGTGTTCTTGACGGCTGTGGAGGATAAAGTGGACGCTTTTGTTACTTGCGATGCCGATTTCTTACGCGTCCAAAACTCTATCGCGCTTTACGGTGGAGGTACGCTCCGTAGCCTGATCGCGGCGCAATGACAGGCACCAATATGCCAAACAAACCCGAACCGCGACTGATTGATCGCTACGCCGACCTTAGAGCGTTCGTCGCGGAATGGCACCGACCACTTGAACCCGGCGACGGCAATACGGAAGCCGAGATTGTGGCGACGGAAGCGCGACTCGGGTTCCGCCTGCCGGAAGCGTTGCGTGATCTGTACATGCTGGTTGGGAAGCGCGATGATATCACACGGGAATACAACCGGCTTGTACGGCTGGCGGATCTAGATGTCGAGAACGGGTGGTTGGTTGTATGGGAGGAGAATCAGTGCGTCTCGTTGATGGCTGTTTCCGATAGCGAACTGCACGATCCGAACCCGATGGTTTACATGATCTTAAACCCGGTCGCGGACGGCAAAGATATACACGAATGCACAAATGTGTCCCCCTTCGCACTTGAAATGATAGCCTATGAGACGGTTATCGCTGGCGAATGGGTGGCATCCGCTACGGACTAAGCTGAAACACCCGGCGAGACCACAGAACTTTTGCGCGAACATTATTCGCCGTCACTCTATAAGAGTTTGAACGACTCGGATTACTTTTGCTCCGACGGGGTGTTGATATACGCTCCCAGAAACTCGGGCATGCAACTGGTTGCAAGGACACGCGATGGCTTGATTCACATTCTCAAGCTTCTCGAAGGAATTGAATGGTCTTACACGTCGCTAGACGACTATTGATCGAAGGATAACAACAAATGGCAGTTAAAGTTTACTATGAAGCAGACGCTTCTCTGGACATCTTGCGTGACAAAACGCTCGCGGTGATCGGCTACGGCTCGCAGGGGCATGCGCACTCGCTCAACCTGCGCGACTCGGGCATGAACGTGATCGTCGGCTTGCGCGAAGGCAAGTCGGCAGACAAGGCGCATATGGACGGCTTCCAGGTGTTCCCCGTCGCCGAAGCCGCTGCGAAAGCGGACGTGATCATGATCCTGATCAACGACGAGTTTCAAGGCGACGTGTACAAAGAAAGCATCGCCGCAAATCTGAAACCGGGCGACTCGCTCGTGTTCGGACACGGCTTCAACATCCATTTCGGGCAGATCGTCCCGCCGGATTTCGTGGACGTTTTCATGGTCGCGCCAAAGGGGCCGGGGCACCTCGTGCGTCGCGTGTACCTGGAAGGCAAGGGGGTCCCGTGCCTGATCGCGATTGAGCAGGACTACTCCGGCAAAGCGCGGGAGAAGGCACTCGCCTGGTCACTCGGGATCGGCGGAGCGCGGGCAGGCGTCTTAGAAACAACGTT
>JAYUUO010000228.1:0-9075 GCA_043754515.1 Armatimonadota bacterium | reverse complement strand
GTGCCGACCGGGACGCGCCGCCAGTTCAGGGTGTAGGTCGCGCTCGCGGCCCGCTCAGCGGGGGAGAACCGCCGCGACCCGAGCGGCTGGCCGTCCGCGAGCAGCTCGATGCGGGCCACCGTGCGCCCGTTATTCGCCGTCGCGGTGGCGGTGACGGGCACGTCGAGCGGGCCGACCAGCGAATCGCCGTTGTTGGGCGCGGTGATCACGATCGTGGGCGCGGTGCCGCTGGCGTCGGGGCTCACGGTGAGGGTCGCGGTCACGCTCACGCCGTACGCCGACGCGGTGAGCGTGACCTTGACCGGAGCGGCGACCGGGGTCGTGATCACCGTCGCGGTCCCCGTACTCAGCCCCGCCGGGATCAGCAGCGTCGGCGGCAGGGTCGCGGTGTTCGTGTCGCTACTCGTCAAAGTCGCGAGGAACCCGCCGGCGGGCGCGGGGCCCGTCAAGGTCACCGTGGCCGTCGCAGTGTCGCCGCCCGTCACGGACGCCGGCGACACCGACAGCGACAGCACGTTCACGTTGCCTGGGTTGGTGGACACGCTCCCGTGCGGATTGAACAGATAGTCGGCGGGCGCGGTCGCGTTGTTCGCGATCCCCGCCGCGGCCAGCTTGTCCCCGGCCACGTCCGCCCGCATCCGCAGCGTGAACGTCGTGCTACCCCCCGCCGGGATCAGCCCCGACGGCGACCCGATGATGTCGAAGGGGCCGGTCTTGTACAGTTTGGTCAGCAGCAGGTCCGCCCCGCCCGCGTTCTCCACCAGGATTGGCAAACGGGAGGTACAGCGAATGTTTAGTATTCAACAGGATAATACACTCAGTGGTCTGGATTTTAGTGGGGGCAGTATACAATAGCGGTGGCCTGAGCGAAACGTACAGCGCGGCAGTCGACGCTCGTCACACCTCGGAGTCTGGCGAGCCAACTACCCACGAAAAATCCGGTAGACACACAATTCATAGGCTTTGTGAAAAATGCTGGGATAAAACTTCGATAGTGTTTCTACCAACGTAGCCAATAGTTGGTTCACTACTGATTATTTCGATGGTATCATCCTTAAAACAGTACATGTAATGCTTGAGTTGTCTTGGTGTTATTCTATGAGTTTTCAGGTCGTATTCGAGCAGACTGCTGGCTCGAACTTGTGGTACCCATGTCGAGTTACGAATCTCATAGGCTCCGTATACCCTCAACCCGCGGGGGAAAAGTTGATGCCCCGTTATGTCTCGCTCACTGAGGCTCATGGTACGACTTAGAAATACTAGTCGAAATACTATAGACGTTACCTGGGCATGCCCAACACGGTATAGTAGAAGACTATTCGTATCTTTGACCAATAGTACGGGATCGCCAGTTCCAATCCATTTCCCGCCAGGCCAAACTATCGGGTGAGGATATTCTTGTCCTTCTCTTGAGGCTAGCTCACGTTCGATATCAGCCAGTTCACTATCTAGCCGTCCCCATGCTTCATCCCCGGTTCGAAATTCGGCATTGAAGAAATCTTCTTGTAGTTGCCTTATTTCGATGACTCGACGGTTGATTGCATCGGTTGACATCAATCGCAGCGTTCCAATTCCCATCTATCCCATCCTCCTCCTCCGTTACTACCGGATCTATCGAAATGCTCTTGCACAATCTTCGCAGCATAATTGGAACCAATATCCGGGTTGACGTTTGCTAGACCTGCTTCTTGTGCCACCCAGAGGGTTCGGTTATTAGCGGCTACAAAAATTTCCTCTCCGCTAGGACGTCTGATTCGATCTACAAACAACTCTAACCCATCCGCCAATCGGTTGCGTCGTCTTGTTTCAACCACGGCTTCTTCCAAAGTTCTTCCCGCCCATGGTCCGTCACGGAAGGTATTCGTCAGAGATATTTCTGAAGGGTCTCGTGAGTGCCTAATATCCCAAGGGTCGATATTAGGCACAAGTACAGACGTGCCATTACTGACGACGAAATACGTATGCGATTTCTCCACCGCGAGATTATACGTATTGCATGATCGTAATTCCTCCCAAACTTTTGTGACGTATACGGGATGATGATGTTCATCTTGAAGAACATCTTTGATGTGTAGGTATCTTGCTAAAACCCATTTCTTTGACGAGGCCACCCAAAACGGGTGACTTCCGGTTGCGATGACTTCGCCTCGATTCATCCCGCTACGCCGAAATACAACATGATAAACTCGATAAGCATGGCCTCGGGTGACTCCTATCACCCGATGTAGAGCTATAGCAGTCGAAGATTTGGGATCATCTGTCAAAACCATATCGCCTATTTTGATGGTTTCAATATTTCGAACTTTCCCGTCCTTCATCCGAACTTTGGTTCCCTTTGTAAAGCATCGTATCTGCCGCCCATTCTCTAATTGCGCGCGTGCCACTCGTTGGCCGGAAAGTAGTCCAGGAATAAAGTGTGGGGCAACACGAGCGGTGAAAACGTTGAAAAATATATCTACTTCGGCCGCATTTTTTTGAGTTTGCGAAGAATTGGACGTGAGAATCGCATAATCCTGTGCTATTCCGCTTGCGTAGCTAGCACCTCCCCATGCCGTCAGCCATGCAAGACCTAATGTGCCAACCAATCCGGATGATATAGATACCGCCGCACTAGTTGTCACGGTTGACAACGCGACTAAGGCACCAAGGCCGTATCCACCAGCGCCGGCTATCCCCCCAACTGCAGCACCGAATATAACGCTTTGTAATTGTAGTTTACCTGTAGTTGCGATGCTATGGATACCACCACCTACACCACCTAGCACAGCTCCTATCCCAGATGTCCAAGCAAGGCCAACTAAAGTGTCAACATTCCCAGATGGATCAACAAAATTGAGAGGGTCGTTTCCCGCATATCGATAGCGGTTAAGCGTGCTTAGCTGTAGATCATAACCACTAAACGGGTCTTGACTCAAGAATCGCCCTAAACTTGGCGCATAATACCTGGCTCGTAGGTAATATAACCCTAATTCGCTATCGAACTGTTGTCCCCCGACACCGAGGAACGGTTGCAAATCGCTGTTTTCTCCGACGCTACCAGCCACAGGCATACCGAACGCGTCGAATGTGTAGCCAGAACCGTATATCACATTGCCTGTCGCGGGATCTACCAGGCCGACCACGCTGCCCTGTCCATCGAACAGATAGTAATACGTGCCGCCATCTCTGGTCAGGCGCGCGATATCAAGACCGAAGTCGAAGCGTGTTGTCGTTACCGCGCCGCCTGGCGCGGTTTTACGTTCCTCAATGACTTGGGCATAGTACGCCGTCGTGTCTATGGTGTAGTCACTGACGGTTCCCGCGCCAATGCCGTTACTGCCTACCGCCCAAACGGTCTTCTCGACGCGGTTGCCTTCGGGATCGTACACATAATCGGTGCGGCGCACGTATCCGCTTGCCTGAGTCGCGTCACCAGTGCCGATGTAGGTATCGTAGAGTTTGTCCTCGGCGTCGAAGTCGAATAACGTATTCGTTACCGCCGCCGGGTTTCCGACCACGCCCTCGCTCTTCAATCGCAGAGCACCGCCCGTCTCATAGCCGTAGTTCGTCACCAGCCCGTTATAGTCGGCCGTCGCGCCCACGCGCCCGTCGGGCCGGTACGAGACCGAGTTCGTCTGGCCGAGCGGTAGCCGACCGCCCACCCGCCGCCCCGACGAGTCGTAGGTCATCCAGGTCACCCGCTCCAGCGCGTCTACACGGGTGACCTGTTGCCCGACCTCGTCGTAGCCGTAGCGCGCAGTGTTCCCGGCGGCGTCGCGGGCGGCGATGAGTTGATCTCTCTCGTCGTAGGTGAACTGCGTGCTCTCGTTATTCGCGTTCGTCTGAGACACCACGCGACCGAGCCTGTCATAGGTTGTTCTCGACATCATCGTGCCATCCGGCATCGTAGCCCCCGTCATCCGTCCGGACACGTCATAGTCCGTCGGCGTCACCCGCCCGAGCGAGTCGGTCGTCTTCATCGGGCGGTCGTAGGCGTCGTATTCCGTTCTGGTCACCTGGCCCAGCGCGTCGGTCACTGAAGTCAGGTTCCCGACAGCGTCGTACTGGTAGCGCGTCACGAACCGGTGATGCCCTCCGCGAGACAGTCCTTCAACGACGTGTTCAAGTTGTATGACACGATCGGCTATCCGGGCGAACACCAGAGCCTTGCGAACAAGAAGGAGACGTATAGGCAGTCGAAACGCAGTTTTCGCCGTGTGGAGGGCGCCAACGCGGAGCTGAGGCATTATCTGGCGCGGTTGGTGCGGCGCAGTCGTTGCTTCTCGCGGAGTATAGAGGCGTTAAGTCGGGGGGTGGACCTGTTCGTGTTGGGGTGGAACCGGCGGCAACTCTTCCACCGCCAGTTCCCCAAGTTGCGGCAGAATCTGCGAGATTTTGTCACTGCACTTTAGTCACTCCCGTTCTGCGTTTCTCGTGCCGACGCCTGAACAAACGGAGTAGTCACTGATAGCCGGGCACGCCTCCAGGAGGTTCGCGCGGGTCGGCGTATTTCGGATAACCAATCGCCCCCCGCCGGATAAACCGGCGGGGGGCGAGAAGCCCAGGTGGCGCGCGGCGGCTACCGGGCGCGGCGGCGCATCGCTACCATGCCGAGTGCCCCGGACGCGCCGAGGGTAAGCAGCAGACCGGCTCCGGCTTCGGGGACCGCCACCAGGTTTGCGCGGATCTCGCCGCCGGGGAACGTAGCGTTGTGGATGTTGACGTAGTAGGGCAGTTTCTGGCTCTGGAGGTCGCTAATCACGCCCGTTATCACGCCGTTGCCCGAGTCGGTGAACGTGTTCGAGTAGGTGCCGGACGTCACGCTCGGGAAGCCGGTGAACGGGATGATGACCGCGCCGCTCAAGCCAGGTGCACCCTGGTGTATATGCGCCGCCGACGCGTTACCGCCCGTCAGACCGGAGAAAGTAAGACTCACCGAGAGCGAGGTCGCGCTCAGAATGTTGATGGTGACGGCACCTGTCGCCGTGGACGCGTTGACGGGAACCTGACTGGCACCGCCCAGCGTTCCAACGTATCGGGTGATCTGGGCCTGGGCCGGGAGCGAGGCGACGGCGAAAAGTGTTGCCACGACGGGCAACGCGAGCATGGTTCGTGAGAGACGCATGGGGACGATTATCTTTCGTTCGGTTAAGAGTTAGGACACGGGCGCGAGAATGTTTTGGATGGTACCAACGCTATCTCGCGGTTATAGTGATTATACACGTCAACCAGTAAATTGCAACCAATAGGTGCGAGGCGTGCAACACGATCGCATCCTTCGCGGGCTACCTACGCGGTTGTACCTCCGTAGGTTTGGGACGTGGGGCGTTTCCGATCCGCGGCGGGGGCGGTTGGCGTGCGGCGTCGGCGCGGATCGGAAACGCCATCGTACCGGGAGTGAAACCAGGTCACGATGCAATCGCCCCGGTAGCAGTGCCGACGTCCCGGCGAGTTGGTGCGGGTTCGGGCAACGTCTGAGAACCGCCAGCGAGAGGTCTACGCGCCGGGTTCGCCGCCGCGATCCGCGCGTTCGCCGCCGAACTAGGCGCGTTCGCCGCCCCTCTTCGCCGCGTGTCCCACCGCGAACCGTTCCGCGACCGCATGCGTGTCGCCCGTTTCGAGCGCGGCGGCCACCGCGCCCAATTCGGCGGCGAACGCGCGGATCGCGGCGGCGAGCGGCACGGCGTTCTGGGAGGCAATACCCGCCCACAGTTCGGGGGAGGATTCGGCGACGCGGGTGGCGGATGCCCACGACCCGCCGCTCAGGGGCGGTAAGCCCGGCCGCGCCGCCATGGCCGCGCACAGGGCGTACGCGATCACGTGCGGCAGGTGCGAGGTCAGCGCGACGGCTTCGTCGTGCGCCTCGCCCCCTTGTAACAGGATCGGGTTCGCGCCGAGGGCACCGACGAAGTCCCGCAAATATTCGGCGTCATCCGTCGCCCCGCCGGGAGGGGCGCAGATGGCCCACGCCGCGCCCGCGAACAGGTCCGCGCGGGCGTGGGTGACGCCGCCCTTCTCGCTACCCGCCATCGGATGCCCCCCGACGAAGCGATACGGCAGAACCGCCGCCGCGCGCAGGATCGGGGTCTTCACACTGCCGACGTCGGTGACGAGCGTGCCCACGCCGACCAGCGGCGCGAGCCTCGGGAGCAGATCCAGGATCGCGCCGACCGGGACCGCGAGGATCACCAGGTCCGCGCCGCGCACGCCTTCCGCCAGATCGTCCGTGATCGCGTCCACCGTTCCGAGACGGAGCGCGGCGTCCCACGCCCCCCGGTCCGGCTCGACCCCGACCCGTTGCGCGGCGACGCCGCCCGCCCGCGCCGCCAGCCCGAGGGAGCCGCCGATCAGCCCGACGCCGACAATGCAGACGCGCGAAAGTTGGATTGGCATTGTTTTATTATCTTGTCGCGTGGGTGATCAGATACAATCACCGGGTGCCCGCCGCGCGGTTCCCGCCGTTTCAATGATAGCACTTCCCGGAGTCTATTTTCGGGAGTCCGCTGCCTACGAGGATAAATAATTGCGAGATAAACATCAACGATACTTAACGGCTCTCGTCGCAGTGCTGATGGCCACGCTTGCCGCCCCGTCGTGGGCGTGGCAACAGGGCATGATAATTCCCGCCTACTTCGATTCCGATAAACACTGGACGAAAATAGGAGCCGCCGTTCCGCGCGTGAACATGGTGGCGGTTATGAACCCGAATAGTGGGCCGGACGTCGCGGCGCGGGGGGATTACGTCGCGCGGATAAAGGCGGCGCGCGCGGCCGGGGTGCGCGTGGTCGGCTACGTCCGTACGAACTACGGCAAGCGACCTATCGCCGAGGTACGGTCCGAGGTCGAGCAGTATTACAAGTGGTACGTGGTGAGCGGCATCTTCTTCGACGAGGTGAGGAACGACGACCCTGGTCTGCCCTACTACGCCAAGTGCCGCCGTCTGGCCCGTGCTTCGGACGCCAAGGCTCTGGTGGTCATGAATCCCGGCACAACCGTTACCCGAGGTTATATGCTCGTCGCCGACATCGTGGTCACGTTCGAACATGATTACGACGCGTACGTCAAACGCGACGCCGACCCTGACTGGGTCCGGCTATACCCGGCGAGCCGGTTCTGGCACCTGATCTATGCCGTGCCGGATGTGAAGTCCATGCGGAACGCGGTCCGGCTCGGCAAAAAACGCAACGTCGGGTGGCTGTATGTCACGCCGGACACACTCCCAAACCCGTGGGACACACTACCGGACGAGCCGTACTGGGCGGCGGAGTTGTCCGCGCTCCCTGCCCCGGCGGTGCCCTGACAGGTTACTACTTATGAGGGATAGCCGGGAGCCGTTGCGAATACACTCTGTCATCCCCACATATTGCGCCATACCCTGTAATGGTAGTATACTATATCAAATTAGATGGGATTAGCGACAATCATGAACAAAGTCGAAAAGATCAAACAGGATAAAGACGGACTCGACGTGTGGGACGACGTTCTCCGCTACGCTGGGACCAGCTTCGACGGCATTTCGGAAGAGGATTTCGTGCGGATGCGCTGGTACGGTATCTACCAGCAGCGGCCGAACGAGGGGCATTTCATGATGCGCATCAAGTTGCCGGGCGGCCTGATCAGCGTGCCGCAGATGCGCGAGATCGCCGCGATCACGGAGCAGTACGCGCGCGGGTTCGCCGATGTCACGACGCGCCAAACGTTCCAGTGGCACTGGCTCAAGATCGCTGACTTCCCCGACATCGTGGCGCGCCTAGGCGCGGTCGGCATCTCGTCGTCCGGCGCGTGCGGTGACATTCCGCGCAACGTCGTTTCGTGCCCGGTGTCGGGCATCCATCCCGACGAACTTTTTGACGCCCGCCCCACCGTTCGCGCGATTCACGAGGCACTGCTCCAGAAGCACGAGTTCTCGAACTTGCCGCGCAAGTACAAGCTCTCCGTTTCCACCGACCCCGAGCAGTGCGTCCAGCCGGAGATCCATGACTTCTCGCTGGTCGGCGCGAAAGACCCCGTCAGCGGCCAACTGGGCTTCGGGTTGCGCGTCGGCGGCGGGCTATCCACGCAACCGCACTTCGGTCAGTGGGTGGACGCGTTCTTTCTGCCCGAGCAGGCGGTAGACGCCGCCCGCGCCGTGACAGGCATCTTCCGCGACTTCGGCTACCGTGAGAAGCGGACGCACGCCCGCCTGAAGTACCTGATGGCGGACTGGGGCGCGGCTAAGTTCCGCGAGAAACTGGTCGAGTACCTCGGCTACAACCCCGTCTCCGGCGTGGACGACACCGAACCGGTGAACCCGTATCGCGACCACGTCGGCGTCCACCCGCAGAAGCAACCCGGCCTCAACTGGGTCGGCCTGTCGGTGCTGACCGGGCGGGTGACGGGCGCGCAACTGACGCAACTCGCCGACATCGCGGAGTCGTACGGGGACGGCGAGGTCCGGCTGACGCATATGCAGAATATCCTGATGCCGGGCATACCGGACGCGAACCTGCCCGCCGCGTTGTCCGCGCTCAAGGAGGCGGGGTTTGTCTGGGAGGCGCATTCGATCCGGCGCGGTGCCATCGCGTGTACCGGAACGGAGTTTTGCAACCTGGCGATCACGGAGACCAAGGGGCGCATGATCCAGCTGGTCACGCATCTGGAGAACCGGGTGACGTTCGACCGCAACCTGCGCATTAACATGACCGGTTGTCCGAACTCCTGCGCCCAGCATAGTGTCGGAGACATCGGGTTGCAGGGTTGCAAAGCGCGGCTCGAAGACGGTTCGCAAGTCGAGGCGTTCGACATTCACCTCGGCGGGGCACTCGGCAAGGACCGGTCGTTCACGCACGCGATCCACCGCAAGGTGCCCGCCGAGAAGATGCCGCTCGCGCTGGAGAATCTGCTGACGGCGTTCAACGGTACGAACGTGGCGGGCGAGGCGTTCAATACGTGGGTGCGCCGCCATTCGGACGTCGAGTTGGACGGGTTTCTGGCGGTCGAGACGGTGGTCGGCGCACCGGACACGAAGGCGATTCACACAAAGGACAGCGGAGTGTTCTAAGGCGAGGTTTCCTTCGACCGCGCCGGAGGGGGCTGGCGGCTTCGAGTTCGGGGGCG
>JAYUUO010000227.1:0-27976 GCA_043754515.1 Armatimonadota bacterium | reverse complement strand
ACAAGTTCCGGAGCATGGTTCGTGACGCGGACGCGTTGAAAGAGAAAATAGCCTCCTTGAACGAGGCGGCAGGTCCTGTGTTCAAGATCAAGAACGATCCCCGCGTCACCCGTTGCGGGCGCATTCTGCGCCGAACTAGTCTTGATGAACTGCCGCAACTCGTCAACGTTCTGCGAGGCGAGATGACACTCGTTGGGCCGCGCCCGCACCTGCCCCGCGAGGTGGAGATGTACGAGGACTGGCATTTCGACCGGCAGAACGTCGAGCCAGGGTTGCTGTGTCTGCGCGAGGTACTCGGTCGCTCGCACCTGAGCTTTGATCAGTGGGTGGCCTACGATCTGCTCTACATACGCAACCGCTCGGTCCGCACCGACTTGTGGATCCTCATGCGTCTAATACCCGCGGTGTTGAAAGCGGACGGCGCATATTGAGTGGCGGGGAGTTTATCGCCAGGTGTGGTAAATTTCACTGACGACAAATGTCGTTTGATCCGTGCGCGGCGAGGAAGAGATGCTGTATAATGGTTCCGACCGGTGCGAAGCGCGCAAACGGTGGCGGCGAACTCGAGTACCGACGTTTGAGTATTAATAGTTGGCCTCCTTCGGATCACCGTCTTCACAAGCCGGGAACCGTCTGCCTTACGGCATCCTCTTCTGACGAAAGAGTTAGGGCGCGACGGATCAATGCTACCCGAACTGCTCGGTGAGCTGTCCGACGATTTATGGCGGAATAGACGCATGTCAAAATAACCGCCGAAAGAAACAAACTCGACTGCACGGGACGAGGCTAATAGAACGGCACTACTCCGTCTACCCTAGGCAAATGTACCCATGCCGCGCGTCCCGAGCACGCCGGGTGCTAATAGCCGCCGCAACGAAAGACCGCCGATGAACGAACAATCTCTTGAATTGAACGACGCCCCCTCGATTAGCTTGCGCGAGTACGGAGAAATCCTACGTCGGCGCCGCGCCATTATCTTGCAGGCTTTTCTGTTCGTGCTGATCGTGGGCATCATCTGGACAGCCTTCCAAACCAACATCTACCGCGCGGCGGCTCGCCTTCTTATCGAGCCTACCTACAGCGGTATCAACCTTAGCAACAGCTCGGATCCCTTGAACGAACTGTTTAAGATCAGCCAGAACTACAACGTCGCGACCCAGGTCGAGTTGTTGCAAACCCCCGAGATTCTGAAAAAGGTCAGCAACAAGGTCAGCAAAGATCTGCCAAAGTTCTCGGTTCAGGCGGTGGCAGACACATCTATCATTGAGGTAGAGGCACTCAGCCCGGACCAGAACCTCGCGGCGGACGCTACCAACACGTTGCTTGAGGTCTACCAGGCGGATATGCAGGAACGCCGTGAGGCGGACCTGAAAAAAGCGAAGAAGTTCGCCGAACAACAGCGCGACGAAGCCAAGAGTACGGCGGACAAGATGGACGCCAAAATTGCGCTCTACAAACGCAAGTTCAACATCGTGGAGCTCGAGGAAAGCCGCAAATCCGCCGCCGTCGCGTTCGAGAACGCGAACAACCAGTTCAGTGGGATCCAGGCGGAGAGCGCGGCTTTGAACTCACGTATTGGCTCGACCCAGCAGAACATGAACTCCGTTCGTCCGACGCTTACCAATACCCCGACCCCGGACGCGGACCAGCTCGTTCAATCGCTACAGCAACGTCTAGCCGATAAGCAGATCGAACGGATCGTCTTGAAGAAGACCATCCAGCCGGAGACTGACCGAATGTTGATTTCGCTCTCCGAAATCAACGACTTACAGCGACGTCTGCTCGCGGCGCGGAAGTCCTACGAACAGCGCACTGCGGCCAACAATCCGGTCTATATCGCCTTGCGTGACAAACTGCTCGACCTGAGTACCGACGCGATTGTGTTGACGCAACGGATGATAGATGCGCTTAAGGCGGTAAAACAGGCTAAACAGCGGATCGCGGAACTACCTGACCGCGAGCGGTTACTTAATGACCTGACACGTAAGAAAGAATCTGCGACCTCCGTACTCGCCATCTCCAGCCAACATATAGGCGACCTCGACATGCGTATGTCGGCGCGCCCACAATTAACGACTATTATTGATAGGGCGCAGGTGCCCCAGGAGCCAGTCAGCCCGAACCGCGTTCAAAACATCATCTTCGCCGCGGTGATCGGCCTGTTCCTAGGACTCGGTCTCGCGCTACTACAGGAGTTGTTCGACGACCGGATTAACTCTGCGGATGAAGCGGAGCGCGTTCTCAAGTTGCCGAGTCTCGGATACATCCCCAACATCGAAGAGGAAGGTCTGCGCCTAATCCGCGACATTTCTACCTTCTCCCCGCTGATGGAGTCGTACCGGACTTTACGTACCAACATCAACTTCGCGGCGGTCGGGAATGAAGTGCGCTCCATGGTAGTGACATCCTCCGTCCCCGCCGAGGGGAAGTCAACTACCTGTGCCAACCTAGCTATGGCTATGGCGATGGACGGAAAAAAAGTGATCATCGTTGACGCTGACCTGCGGCGACCGTCGCAACATCACCTGTTCAAGGTAGACGCATCGCCGGGTTTGACTGACATACTGATCGGCTCACACACCATTGACGAAGTCATCCGGACTACAACGGTTGAGGGGGTGTTTCTCATCCCGGCGGGATCGCCGCCCCCGAACCCCGCCGAGCTTCTCGGCTCCGCCGCGATGGGACGCTTCCTCGCGGAGGTGGAAACACGTGCCGATGTCATCCTGCTCGATACCCCCCCGGCACTCGCGGTGGCGGATGCCACGGTACTCGCGGCCCGGACGGACGGCGCGTTGCTTGTGATCGGATACGGGGACACGAAGAAGACGTCCGTTAAACGCGCGAAGGAGATGCTGGCACGGGGTAATGCCAATATACTGGGCACGGTCCTAAACCGGATGGACGGCGCGGGCGGCGGATACTACTACTACGGCAAGTACTACCAGGGGGCGGGATACGCGCCGAGCGGGAAGAAGGGCGGCTACGCACCCGTCGGCACGGGAAAGAAACGTAGTTCGGTTGGTGCCTATGCTCCGGCTAGTGCCGACCGCAAGCGCATTGAAGGCGGCGCGAACGGCGCTGAGACACGCGAGGATGGGGGCGAAGGCTAATCGCCCCTCAGGAGTTAACACAATGTCAAGAATCCAAGAGAAAATCGCCGTCGGGTTAGGGGTGGCCGTTATGCTGACCGGCGTCGCGTCGGCTCAGAATACCGGAGTGCGTACGGGCGTGAGGGCGAAACCAAAAGACAAGACTGCGGTAGCGACGAGTAAGTCGGCTTCGGTCAAGCCCGCGAACGGGGTCTCCACGTACAAGATCAGCAAGGACGACTCCATCTTCATATCTTGTATGAACGATCCCCAATACACCATGCTCGCGACGGTGCTACCTGACGGTACTATCTCCTACCCGAAAGCGGGGCAGATCGTGGTCGCGGGTAAGACTCCACGCGAAGTGGAGGCCATCCTCGCCGGAGTCATTCGCAAAGATTTTGTCCGTCCGCAGGTCTCGGTGAGCGTGCGCGAAAGACAAGTGCGGCAGGTAGCGGTGACCGGGTCCGGGGTCAAAACGACTGGGAAGCGGATAATGCGTGACGGCTGGCACGTTCTGGATGCTCTCTCCGACGCGGGGGGACTAATCTCCGACCGGACCGACCTATTCACGGCGAGGTTGATCCGCCTGGAGACGAAAGAAGTCATTCCGATAGACCTAAGCGCGGTCTACCAAAACAGCGATTCGTCCGCGAACATGCTTCTGGAACCGAATGACCTGCTGATTGTGGACTCGGTTGATGAATCGAGATCGCAGATTCAGGTGACTGGCGAGGTGTTCAAGCCGGGTGCCGTGCTGATCCCGCGTGACCACACAGTCAGCAAAGCTTTGCAGGACGCGGGCGGAGTGAAGCCGTCCGCGCTGTTGTCGGAAGCGGTGATCGAGCGGAACGGCACGAAGATACCTATTGATCTCCGGCAGTATGTCAAGGACGGTTCCGAACCGGAGGTACGTCTTCAGCCGGGTGACAAGTTGGTAGTGCCCGAGAACAGGCGGCTCGTATACATGGTTGGTGCCTTCAACCGGCAAGGTGCTACCCTTATACCGGATGATCGCCCTATGACTCTGGTTCAAGCGATATCGGACGCCGGGGTACCCCTCCAGCAGGCCGAGACGAAGAAGACGCAGGTCATCCGCGCCAAGCCCGACGGGACGCAGGTCGCAACAACCGTTAACGTCGAGGAGATGCTAAAGAAGGCGGATCTGTCTAAGAATATCGTACTCCTACCGGGCGACATCGTTTACATCCCATTCAAGAACGGTCGGAAGTTCGGCATAATGGACGGGGTTAGCTCCCTGGGCGCGCTCGGTGGTCTGGTCAACCTGCGTTACCTCTTCTCGCGGTAGAGGCATACGGCGGCGTCATGCGCATGACGCCGCCGACCTCGCCGAACGTCCCACTCATATAGCTATGTTACTCCCACTCTCCCTGGACAACTCGTCACCCTCGCCCCGCCCGGATTCCGCCCGTGCCACGCCATCGGACGTCCCTATCAAGCCTTTCCGGTTGCCCCCCCCGGTGCCCAAACGCGCCGCGATTAATATCCCGTTGCTTCGCGCGCTCTACAACGATAAAAAAGAAGTATCACGTGCCCTTGTCTGGGGGATGATGATAGCCGCCATCATAATTGGGTCCATCGTCGTCAAGACAGGCTTCACTTACCTGTCTCTCATGCTGATTTTCGTCGTAATATCAGCCGTCGCCTTGACAGACACCTGGAATGCCGTGATGCTGTTCACCGTGTACCTTAGCCTTGAGGGGATGTACAAATACACTTCCAAGTTCAACCAGATCGTCTACATCGTCGCGCCGCTTTTAGCGACCGTGATCATCATCGCGTGGCGCCTCCGCGTACAGAACATGCTATCGGCCTCGAAGAAGTCCGCGAAAGTATCCCCCGTCCCGACAACTTCGAAGCCCAGCGTCCTCGGAGATGCACCGGATGAGCCGGCCATACCCCTGCCCAAGATGAGTATGCTCGTCGCCGCGCTGATGTCCCTCAGTCTGTTACAGTGTCTAAACCCCGAAACGCCGAGCATCGTCACCGCCTTACAAGGCGGCCTCGTATGGTATACCGCTCCGATGGCGTTCTTTTTCGTCTCCTACTACAACCTCACGCGGCGGAAGCATGCGATGGGTCTGGTCTACATGACGCTCGTGGTCGGTTTTGTCTCCGCGGCTTATGCCCTCTTTCAGTTCAATATGGGGCGATCGTGGTGCTACAGTCATGTCATCGGAATGAAGGAGAGCGTTAACTTAATGTCTTACGCACTCGTTGGAGGAAAGGTAGGCGAGGAAGGCGCGTTCCGTCCTGTTGGGACATACGCCATCGCCGGCGGTTACGTCGGTGTCGCGGCTACGTCGCTACTCGCCGCGTTGTGCGTCGGGACAATGCCGCGGATGCTGGGTGCGCGCCGCGTGGTGGCACTCATGTCAGTGATCGTGACAGGGATGGCGATCGCCGTTTCGAGCGTCCGACTTTCTGTTCTGACTTTGCTTGCTGTCACCCCCGTCTTCCTCGCTCTCTCGGTGCGGCGGTTGCAGGACGCCGCCCGGATCTATTTCATGACGTTCTTGATTGCCACTCTTCTGGTCGTCTCATTCGCCATAGCTGACGGACTCGCGCATGGTAAGCTGACGAAGCGTTACAAGTCTACTCTTCAGAACCCGTTCACTTCGTACCAGAAGCAACGAGGGTATCACTTCGACTCCCTCTACAAAACGATTACTATACGTCCGCTCGGGATCGGGATCTCCAGAACCTCGTTATTCGCGGGTGCTGGCAACTCCAACCTTACTATTGACATCCACGTGCTGAACAATGTCTCTGACCGGGAAACGCAATGGAATGCCACTCAGGGCGACATGGGTATCTTCGGACTCATTCTGAATGCAGCCCTCTTCGTCGGCATCCTATATTTCGGATATCAGATCTGTCGTACTGTTAAGGATGCCAATCTACGGGTGGTGGCCTCCCTGTTATACACGTATATTCTGAGCACGATAATTTACAGTTTCGGCGGGGCGTCACTGCAATCGAACTACTTCTTCTGGATATGTTGCGGCTCGATACTCGCGGTACCCCGCATCGAGTCAACCGAGCGTGACATGCTGGAGCGTAGCGCGACTACGCTCCAGGCGGGCGGTGACATCACCGACACGCGCCCTTCCTAGCCCATGCCTAAAAGCCTGATGAATGTCACACCCGAGAAGGTCGCGCCATCGCGCGGGGTCTTGGTAGGTGTCACCAAGCCATGATCAACTCGCCGTCAATACTTTCGCCGCTCCGTATAGCAATCGGTCACGCGGATCTACCCAACGAGTCCAAAGGCGGTGTCGCGCACCAGTCGCATCACCTGGCGAACGCGCTTGTTCTACGTGGTCATCAAGTGACAATGGTGACATTCAGCCCGCCATGCGACGATTCGTTGTATGCGGTTCGTACTCTGCCGAAGCCGCGACTCCCACATTTCGTGGCCTCGTTCGCCTTCGCCTTTGCGCTAAGAAAGCAGAGCTGGGATGGGTTTGACATCGTGCATCTAATGGGCGACAACTATTTGACGGGAGGCGGGGGACATCCGCCGATAGTACGAACTATTAACGGCTCCGCCCGTGATGAGATGCGTAGCGCGAGCACGTTGCGACGCAAAATCTTTCAGGCTGTGCTTATCCCCCTGGAAGAGTGGGGCGCACGCCGCGCGGATTACGTCACGGGAATCTCCGAGGCGACACGCCTCCGATTCCCGGAAGTCGCCGAGGTCATCCCGTGCGGCGTTGATTTGTCCTCGTTCGCGTCGGGTACCAAGGAAGATAGTCCGATTGTGCTCTTCGTCGGAACCAAAGGCGGACGAAAACGCGGGCAGTGGCTTGCCGACCAGTGGAGTCGCGAAATGCTACCACGGTTACCGTCTGGTGCCACGCTCTGGGCCGTCTCTGATGAGCCACTGGAGGGGGACGGCATTAAAAACTTCGGGCGAATTCCGTTCAAATTACTCACCGAACTATATAAGCGGGCGTGGGTGTTCTGTCTGCCAAGTCTGTACGAGGGCTTCGGCGTGCCCTACATTGAGGCGTTCGCATCCGGCACTGTCGCGGTCGGCTCGCCGAATATGGGTGCGCGCGAAGTTCTAGCGGATGGGAAGTACGGGGTCGTCGCGCCCGATGATACACTGGCACGGGAACTCATCTCGCTACTGACCGACCCGGCGCGGCGGGGGGGCTACGAATCTCTGGGTTCGGCACGTGCCCGCGAATATGGGTGGGAGGCGGTCGTCGCTCGCTATGAGAAGGTTTACGGAGATCTCTTGGATCGTAACGTCGTGCGCGATGAACTCGCCGCGGGTTTCGGGAAAAAAGGTGCGCTACCCGCGAACGTCCGTCCCTCATGGCAGAGCAATGCATCCTCGCATGGTCCCACTCTTCCTGCGAAGGAACCGGCCAAATCCCTAACGGCGGATCATCCATCCGGGTGAGCCGACTTGGTGACACGTGTCGCGAGAGTGGGATACCGTGCGCGGTCACAGTCATTAGCGCATGGCGTCAGAAGTCTAATTAATAATAAATGATAGCCATGACTGCAAATTTAAGCACGAAGAAAAGATATAGTCTCCCTGTCTGCTCCCATCCGACGGCTAACAGCGCGTCGTATGTTTTGGCAGTTCCCGTCTTCGATGGCTGGAAGGCACGTTACCAGCTAGCACGCGTATGGTACCGCCCCTTCGCGGCGGTTGCCGACGTTCTGAGTAGGTGCCCCCGTGCTCCGCTAGCGGATGACGGTAGCATGGGGGATCAGTGGAGTCGCCTCAGTGCACTCACGAAATACTTTATGCTGGTCAATGCCAGTGTGCCGTCGCTGGAGAGGATATAAATCATGCTAGAGAATACTTCGATGACCGGCACGAGGAGAGAAGTCCTTGTGTCCGCTGTCGCAACTCCTGATGAAATGCCTACCAGCAGGATGAGTTCGGCAGATGTCGGCGCGAAGGACCGAAGTTCGGAAGAGCGGAAACCTTCGGAGCCGTCATCATGGTTCCGCATCCTTTTCTGGAGTGGGCTGTTCATCGGCGCACTGTTGCTCTTGCTTTTTCCTCTGGCGAAACCGCTATGGACCGACGAAGTTCTGAATTTGGAATGTGGCTACTACCCGCTGATTGAGATAGCGCGTGGTAACGCGTCGCCGAGGGATCACACCCCCTTGCAAGCACTTGTACTTTGGGGGATACGCAATCTATTCGGCGACAGTATTGCGCTGTACCGATTTTTCTCGGCACTGCCCGGCGTTTTCACTCCCTATATAGCGTACCTGTTGGGTAGACGTCTGAATTATAAGGTTGGATTGCTCGCGCTCTGGATTACCGCTATATCTCCGGGGATTCTCCTATTCGACCGTATGACGCGCTACCACGCGGTATTAGGCTTACTAGCCACATGGAGTGTTTACCTGTTTTTACGAGCCTTGGGTACTGGTAAATCGAGACTCATTGTTGCCTACGGCGTGGTGACAATGACGATGCTGCTCATCTACGTGCCGAGCCTGTTTCTGGTCGTCGGGCAGTTCCTCGCGTTAGCATATCAGTGGCGTAGCGAGAGACACGCGCCGAAAGTATTCGGTGCTATGGTCGCCTGCGCCGTACTCTTATCGCCCGTGATCCTCTGGCAACTCGCGGGTCAGAGCGGCGGTGGCGGTGGCGTCTCCGTGGAAGACCCCTCTGTCGGACAGGGATTAGGCGGTTTCATTCGACGCTTCATGCTACCCGTATACATGTATTGTGTTGGCGAAACAGTATACCCCTGGACCTGGGCAGTCTCGCTACCGGGGGTGGTAGGAAGTTTATTCGCGTTCGTCGCTGGTGCTGCTTACTTGCATAGAAAGCGAGAGTGCGTCATCCCGATCGTGGTCGTCGTCACGACACTCCTGTTCGCATTGATCACAAGCGGGCGGTTCGGCGCGATGCAGACACTCGGTAGCATGGGCAAACGGGATTCTTTCCTGGTCCCGCTGTTCTGTGTGACCGTGGCGACGGGGCTGATGATGTTGCGTCCCCGCCCCATCCGGGTGGGGATGATTATTGTCTTGTTCTGTGTCTGGATCTACTCCGACGTTAACTACTGGATCGGGCGTGAGTTTCTCAACCCGAACTACACGGCACCCTGGGGAGCCGTGATGAGCCGCCTGGAGGCTGACGGATTCCGCGAGAAGGCGGTGATCATCACGGAAGAAGCGGTGATAGACTTCGGCCTGAGACATTCCAATTCTGGGGTTCCCGTGGTAAATCCGAATAAGCAATCCAGCGATGCCGATGGCGTATCACGAACAATCAGCCTGAGTCTGAATAATCTAGGGAGGCGCCGCTACCTCTACTTTATCGGGCGGGATAGGGGTGATCATAACGCGGTAGTGCGGGGTGCTACATTATGTACCGTGCTTGGGCAACGCTTCGGTCCCCCGGTTGAGACGGGCTTCATGTGGAGGACTGATGCGGAGAGGTTGTGGCTCTCGGAGATGATGCACCGCCCAACACTCCCGTATTATATATGGGTAAAACGCTTTGACACACAGTCTCCGCGCGCTGTCGTCGCCTTGCCCTCCCGTTCGCCGAAGGGAAACAGATAGATGCCCTCTTTCCCCCCGTCTACGCACATCCCCATCAATGCCCCGAGCGGCTCTGATAGCGGAGCACTTCTCACTGGCGTGTCAGGGCGTGGCAACGCAAGCCCGAAACTGTCGCTTGTGTTCCCTATCTTTAACGAGTCCAAGGTGATCCCCATATTAATGGGACGCGTTGACGACGTGGTCGCTGAACTGTCTCGCGGGGCGACCGTTGAAGGGAGTGGGGGCGATCTGCCTCCGCTCACCGTCGAGGTGATCTGTGTCAACGACGGCTCACGCGATGATTCGCTGGCGCAACTCGCCGAAGCCACCCAGACCCGTCCTTTCTTGCGCGTGCTCGACTTCTCACGCAATTTCGGCCACCAGGCCGCCGTCACAGCGGGGATGCACCACGCTACGGGCGACGCCATCGCGCTCTTGGACGCGGACCTACAAGACCCGCCCGAGTTGCTCCCGAGGATGATCGCCCGATGGCTGGCAGGGGCAGATGTCGTGTACGCCGTGCGCACGAAGCGCGAAGGCGAGACCGCATTCAAGAAATGGACCGCGTCCCAGTTCTATACGCTCTTACGCCGCATGACCAGCGTGGATATCCCCGCCGACACCGGCGATTTTCGGTTGATGGATCGGTGCGTAGTGGACGCGCTCAATCGGATGAACGAGTCACACCGCTTCCTGCGCGGCATGAGTGCCTGGGTTGGGTTTAAGCAGGAGCCGATCTACTACGAGCGGCCGGCGCGCGCGGCGGGCGAGACCAAGTACCCCCTGGGCAAGATGCTACGTTTCGCGATGGACGCCCTCACGTCGTTCTCGGACGCCCCGCTCAAACTGGCCACTAACATCGGGCTTGTGGTCGCCGCCCTTTCGATCATTTACGGGATCGTGACGGTGATACGCGTCATCTTTTCACAGGGAACGTTCCAGCCCGGCTGGGCGAGCGTGATCACCGTGTTGACCTTCCTCTCCGGCATACAACTTATCACATTGGGACTCGTCGGCGAGTACATCGGGCGTATATACGATGAGGTGAAGCACCGCCCTCTTTACATAATCGCGCGCGAGTTGGGGCAGGCCGGGGAGACGCGTGACGGTGTCGACCCCGGCTTTCAGATCGGCGACCGAGAAGGCGGCACGCTCTGAGTCCGTCTCACGAAGGTGGCCGTCTGCGGATACTGCATCTCTCCGACATCCGATTCGAGGAAAAGCCAGGCGGCTCACGCCAGGTCGCGCGGGAGCTGATCCGCGCCCAAATAAAAGGGGGGCACGATGCCACTCTGTTAGTTTCCCGCGCCGCGTCGGGCGAGCCGGAGGACTGGCGCGACCCGGAGTATGGCAGCGTCGCGCAGTATGCGAAGGGGGATAACCCTGCGGCGTGGGTGCGTAACGGGCGAATCGCCTGCGCGAAACTAATCGCGGATGCCGCCCGCGAGAACAGGCCCTTCGATCTAGTACACACACATTTCGCGTATTCCGCCGTCGGCCCGATGAGTGCGATACCGGGTAGCGTCCCCCGGATACGTTCCTTCTACGGCCCGTGGGATGTCGAGGGCTTTGTGGAAGACACCGCCCTGCTGAAAAGCACTGCGCCGTGGAGAAGGCCCATCCTGCTCGCGCGTGCGTTCGCCAAACGCCATTACCGCCACTCCGTCGAGGCGCAAAACCTCCGAACCAGTCTGCGAACGGTGATATTATCCGAGCAGACGCGGAGTGAAGTCGCCGCGTTCGGGTACGCGGCGGATCATGTCGTCAAAATACCGGGCGGGGTGAACCGTGACCGGTATTTCGTGGATACTGACGACCCTGGCGCACGCCATCAAGCGCGGGAGAAGTCCGGCCTGCCGACCGAGGCCTATCCACTCCTTCTGTCCATACGTCGCCTGGTACCCAGGATGGGACTCGAAAATCTAATCGCCGCGTTCCCCGCTGTGCGGAGGAGATTTCCGAAGGCGCATCTCGTAATCGGTGGGCGCGGCCCCCTCATGGAGCCGCTCCAAGCGATGGCGGGCACGTTCGGCGTCGCGGATGCGACGACGTTCGCCGGGTTTATACCCGACGAGCTGGTCGCTGACTATTACCGGGGTGCCGACCTCTTCGTCCTGCCGACGCTGTCGCTGGAAGGTTTCGGCCTCGTCACTGTGGAGTCTTTATCGTGCGGCACTCCGGTAGTCGCGACCCCGGTCGGCGCGACCCCGGAGGTGCTCGGCGACCTGGAACCCCGACTTTTAACGCGCGGCACCGATTCGGTTTCCTTGTCGGAAGCGATACTCGCATTCTGCGAGGCCCAGGAGCGCGGCGAGGTCTGGGCGCGGGAACTGACGGCGGAGCGGCTCCGCATATTCGTGGACGATCGCTACACCTGGGCGCGGCACGCCGCCGCTGTAGAGACGGTTTACAGGAGCGTGCTACAGCCATGACGAGGGCGGAAGAAACTCGCGCCGCGCCACGGCGCGTGATGTTTTTGGATCACACCGCCCGCTGGAGCGGCGGCGAGATCGCGCTTTATCGCTTCCTGACCGCGCTAGATCGCGACCGCTACGAGGCGGTGGTCGTGCTCGGCGAGGAGGGAGTGCTCGCCGACCGACTACGGGACGTCAGCGTGCGTGTCCTGATCGAGCCGCTGGCGACCGGCATGCGCGAAACGCGCAAGGATTCGCTCGGTGCCAGAGGGATAGTGGGAAAAGTAATCGGCGGGGGGACTACCCTGCTCGCGTACGCCTGCCGTGTCGCCGTGCTCGCTAGAGAGCACCGTTGCGAACTGATCCATTGTAACAGTCTGAAGTCCGACGTCTACGGTGCCATAGCGGGGCGTATCGCGCGAATCCCGGTCATTTGGCACATCCGCGACCATATCTCGGCGCAATACCTGCCCGGCATAGCGGTGCGCGCCCTGCGCCTGTTGGCGAGGCGGCTCCCGACGCACGTGATCTGTAACTCGCGTAGCACCCTGACGTCCTTGTTCGCGGGGGACGACGCCGCGACCACGCGCGGGCAAAGCATAGGACGCTATACGGTCGTGTCGGATTGCGTGGACGAAAGTTTCCTGGGCGTTCCCGAGCCGACCCCACGCGCTTCATGGCGGGCGATCAGCGACGCCCGCCCTCTTTACATCGGCATCATCGGGCGGCTGACCCATTGGAAGGGGCAACATATCTTTCTCGAGGCGGCGCGGGCCGTGCGCGAGACGCTCGACAGGGAGCGAGACGCGACGATCCCGTCATTGCGCTTCGTGATCGCGGGTGCCGCGCTCTTCGGTGAGGACACTTACGAGGCCGAAGTGAAGGCACTCGCGGCGCGCGACCTTCCGCCCGGCGCGGTCGAGTGGCGCGGCAACGTCGCGGACATCCCCAAACTATTGTCCGAACTGGATTTGCTGGTTCACGCGAGTATCACCCCGGAGCCGTTCGGCCAGGTAATCATCGAAGGCATGGCGGCGGGTATTCCTGTGATCGCGACCAGAGGCGGCGGGGTACCGGAGACCGTGGAAAGCGGTCGCACCGGCCTGCTGGTGCCGATGGGGGACGCGCCCGCCCTCGCCGACGCGCTTCTGACACTCCTGCGCGACCCGGCAACCGCGTCGCACTTGGGTGGGAACGGCTGGCGGGAAGTGCGCGCGCGATTCCTGCCGCGTCGAACCGCGCGGGATATAGAAGCAGTTTACGACACGATTCTTCCGTGAGGCTAGGCGTACCCGCCCGGTCTCACACCTTTTCCAGCCGTGCGTACGACAGCGCGAGCTTTTTAACGCCTATGTTCGGGAACGCTATCGAGACCTGCGCGTCCTCGCCGCTCCCGATCAGCGCGACGATCACCCCAACACCGAACACGGCGTGCTTCGCCTTGTCGCCGATTTTAAGCGGCGTTTCGGGCTTAGCCGCGCTAGATGGCCCCTTCGCTTTTGCCGCCGCGCGGCTGCCCGCGTCGGCGTCATCCCAACCCGGCGGGACCTGCGAGTACTCGTCGGGGTTCGCCCGCGCCCCGAGAGACGCGCCGCTACCCCCGAGAGTCATCCGATTCTGCAGGGAACGCGGCAGTTTCATCAGTTCCTTCGGCACCTCGCGAACGAAGCGCGATAGCGTACCGATGTTCGTGTTGCCGAAGATCGTGCGCCGCGTCGCGTAAGTCAGGAACAACTCCTCCTTCGCCCGCGTGATGCCGACATAGGCGAGGCGGCGTTCCTCTTCAAGCTCCGTGTCGCTTTGCAAACTACGCGAATGGGGGAAGACGCCCTCCTCAAGCCCCACCAGAAACACAACCGGGAACTCTAAACCTTTCGCGGCATGGAGTGTCATCAGCACCACGCGGTCGTTCGCGTCGGCGTCCTCCAGCGCGTCAATATCGGCGATCAGCGCGGTCTGCTCCAAAAAGCCGTACAGTGTCGGCTCTTCCGTAGTCGCCTCGAACTGCTTGGTTGCGGTCATCAGCTCACGAATGTTCTCGATGCGGGTGTTCGCCTCGATAGTGCGCTCCCGCTCCAGATCGCGGATGTAGCCGGTGTTTTCGATGATCTCAGTCAGCGTTTTAGTGACTCCCCACGCGCCCGACCCGGACTGTCCCCGCGCGGTGGCAATCAGTGCGACAAACGATTCCACGGCTTTGCGCGTGGTCGCCCGGACGCCCTCAATGCTCGCGAGGTCCGCGACCACCTCCCACAGCGACAGGTTCTCGACCTGCGCCTTGAGTTCGATCTTCTGCCAGGTCCCCGCGCCGATGCCACGAGCCGGAACATTTATTACGCGATGGAGCGAGACGGAGTCGTACGGGTTCTGGATCAGCCGCAGGTAACAGACCAAATCTTTTATCTCGCGCCGCTCGTAGAAGCGCACGCCGCCGATAATCTTGTACGGCACGCGGTAGTTGTTCAATACCTCTTCCAAAGTTCGCGACTGGGCGTTGGTGCGGTACAGAATGGCGAAGTCGGCCAATTTGCGTTTTTTTGCTTGCACCGCCGCGAGCACCTTATCCGCGACGAAAACCGCCTCCTCCTGCTCGTTCATCGCCTCGAACAGGTGGATCTGGTCGCCCGCCGGGTTCTCCGTCCACAGTTTCTTGTCCTTGCGGCCCCGGTTATTTTTCACGACGTTATACGCCGCATCAAGGATCGTCTGCGTCGAGCGGTAGTTCTGTTCGAGCTTGATCACCTTCGCGTCTTTGAAGTCGCGGTCGAAGCGCAGGATGATCGAAACGTCCGCGCCGCGCCAACTATACACGGATTGATCCTCGTCGCCGACCACGCACAAGTTCCCGTATTTACCGGAGAGTAGCGCGATCAGGCGGTACTGGGCGTTGTTGATGTCCTGATACTCGTCCACGAGCACGTAGCGGAACTTATTCTGGTAATACTCGCGGGTGTCCTCGCGCTGTTCGAGAAGGCGCACTGATAGCATGATCAGGTCGTCGAAATCAACGGCGCGGTTCTGGGTCAACTTCTCCTGATACAACGTATACAATTTACCGACCACGCCCTCGAAAACGCCGTGGAAAAACTGGCTGAAGTCGGCGGGCGAGACGAGTTTCTCCTTCGCCTTCGAGATCAGCGAGAGCACGGCGCGGGGGGCGTACTGGCGATCATCAAGATTAAGTTGCGAAAGGCACTCCTTCATCAGCGTGATCTGGTCGCCGTCGTCATAGACCGTGAACTCGCGCTCCAGACCGATGTCTTTGCCGCGCTCGCGCAGGATACGGGCGCATGTCGCGTGGAACGTGCCTACCCACATCTCCTTGCTTCCTTCCAGCCCGAGTAGCCGTTGCAGACGCTCCTTCATCTCGGTCGCGGCTTTGTTCGTGAACGTCACGGCGAGGATATTGCGCGGGCGGACGCCGTAGCGACCGGTTAGGTAGGCGATCCGGTGTGTCAGCACGCGCGTTTTGCCCGAACCGGCCCCGGCGAAGATTAACAGAGGGCCGTCCTTATAGACGACCGCCTCGCGTTGCGACGGGTTCAGACGGGCGAGGAGTGGATCAGTCACATCCATCGGAGGGGTGGGGTCTGCGGGGGTGTCATCCCGAACGACTTCGGCTTTAACGGAGGGGGGAGAAACCGCGCGCGGTCGGGGGGCGGTCTCGTACTCGGCGAAGGGGTCGTCGGCGTCGGTCGGGGGGGGCGGGAAGTCGTCCATGCCCTCATTGTATCGCGCTATCGGCAGTGGGTAAGTCAGGCGTTATGGCCTCTGACGCCAACCGCTCGCGAACCTACTCCACGCAGAGCCGCCCCGCCGAGACTTTCCGCAGGTCGGCTGCCCGGCGTAGTCGGTCGAACTCGGCTTTTGTTAGGGTCACGGAAACCTGTCTCTTCGGCTCTGACGGGGGAATTACCTCCCGCCTATCGGCGCTCACGACGCGGAGCCTGAACCCGGTATCGTTATCATCACCGCCATCTTCAAACCGTAGCACGACGCCACTCTCCAGCGTCAGCCTGTACTCCCCCTTAACGCCCGTGTCGCAGGCGAAGGCGATCCCAGCCTGGCTGAGTCCGTTTTGCATCATTTCATAGGTCATGCCCCCACCAAGCACCCAGGGGTCAATCGTCACCCGGTCATTGCACAGCGGCAAATCGTCGTCGGATGGCTCCCACAGGAAGCACCAGAAGAGACCACAATCCTGATCAAAAATAAGCTCGACGTCTCCCCAGCGCAGAAGCACGGGGGTGGGATTGCGCCTTGACACGGGAAGAGTGGCGTCCAGTTCGCCCAGTTTTTGGATGACCTCTTCGCGCGTCGAGCCGAACGGTATGCTCGCGAACTCGCCCCTGGTCAAAAGTTGTCGCATTGAGATAGTAATAGGTGCGGCCACACACTAATTGTATCGCGGCCATTACTGTGTTTGTCGTAACTAATTTTCGCCGTCTCTTCGGTCGAGCACCGCCCAACCGATCTCGGGGCGGATGGCGAGCGTGCTGGGATCCTGAGCCGCGCTTACGAAGCCCGCGACGAAATCCATAGCGAAGACTTCGTTGTAGTACTTCCACAGGAATGGGGCGACGGACAAGGGGGAGGGTATGCTCCTGTTCGTGATGTTGGCTGATGTATAGGGTGGGACGGGGATATTCGCGCTGATGAGTTTATTTCGGAAGGAACCGAGTCTCTCATCTATCAGGTAGGGAAAGAGATTGATGATGTGACCGGTGATGTAAGGCCCCCCGCTTCCGCCCTCGCCCTTATAGAAATTCCTCCAGAACAGGAGATCTATATCTCCATGACTCGCGCGGACGAACTGGTCGAGAACGGGCAGTAACCCTTTTCCCCACCATTCGAGGTCGTACTCGAGAAGCACCTCCGCGCCGGATCGTATAGTCTCCCAATCGTCAGGCGTGCCCTCTAGAGTGACTTCCGGGATTCCGCAGAGGGTCAGAAGGTCATACTCGAAATACTTCTGCATTGCGTCCATTAATGTCACCTCGAACGCCGCTGTTTCGACTATGCTCGTGGTTGAAAAATGGGGCACGACAGAGCCATGAACTCGCGGGCCGACGTATCCGCGAATCTTATCCGAGAACTCGGAAAAAACTCCTTCCCGATCGTTCCCCGCGAACCCGCGAATGAACTCATCCCGACGGACAGTAATCAGCTCCCGTCCCTGGTGCGATACGAATCGCCCGCGCAAGGATTCGGCGTCGCTCTTGACATGTTGCGCGAACCCTTGCGCGATCAGAAGCCAGATCATGTCGGGAGATATTGAAAGCGGATGGTGACGGCTATATGCGGTCGAAACGGCGTCTACGAAACCGTGTATTGCGCGTCTTCCTCTTACGGTGGCAGGAAACACTCCGGGAAGAACGAGTGGTTTCATGTCGCGTGAGTAGGCTTCGACATTGCTGCCTACCGTCAACGCTAAAGTGTCGGAGTAAGATAGCACCGGTAGGGGCTTAGTTCCACGCACTACATCGTCAACGGCGAACGATATTCCCCTAAGGCCGGGATCAGTAACAAGATTCGTGGTCGGTGCCATGGTTTACAATAAAATTCCTGCTCGCTTATGTGAAATTATCCCAAACTCGACTACCTCGGTCGAAACAGCGTTCAATTACCCAGACAACCCCATCTCGGTCATTAGACTCGGAAGGAACGCCGTGGATACGTCATTGCTCCGATACCGGTCGTCGGCCAGGATGCGTTGCAGGAAGGCAATGTTGGTCGGGATCCCTTCCACCTCGAACTCGTCCAGGCAACGGCGCATCCGTGCTATCGCTTCGGTTCGGGTTTCGCCCCAGACGATCACCTTCGCCAAGTTGCTGTCGTAGAACGGCGGCATCAGGTAACCGCCATAAATCTGCGTGTCAATGCGAACACCGAGACCGCCGGGGAAGCGTACGCTCGTCAGCAGACCCGCACCGGGCGCGAACCCGCGCTCGGGGTCCTGCGCCGTGACGCGGCACTCGATACTGTGCCCGTGCCAGGTGATATCCTCCTGCCGAAGAGGGAGGGGTTCGCCGGCCGCGATCCGTATCTGCCACCGCACCAGATCAACGCCGGTCACCGCCTCCGTGACCGGGTGCTCGACCTGAATCCGGGTGTTCATCTCCATGAAGTAGAACTTGCCATCCGGCGTCCAGATAAACTCCACCGTTCCCGCGTTCGTGTAGCCTACCGCCTTCGCCGCTTTGACCGCCGCCGCGCCGATCGCCAACCGCTGATCCAGAGTCAGCGTCACGGACGGTGCCTCCTCGACCACCTTCTGGTGGCGCACCGTCTGCACCGAACATTCCCGCTCGCCAAGATGGATGCAGTTGCCATGCTCGTCGGCGAGTATCTGAACCTCGATGTGGCGCATGGACGTGATGTACTTTTCAATGTACACGTCCGCGTTGCCGAACGCCGCCGCCGCCTCCGTCTGCGATACCTTGAGGGCCGCTATCAATTCATCCTCGGTATGCACGACACGGATGCCGCGCCCGCCGCCACCTGCCGTCGCTTTAAGGATCACCGGGTAGCCGATGCCCGCCGCGACGCGTAATGCCTCGGCTTCGGAGCCGATCACGCCTTCGGAGCCGGGCACGGTGGGCACCCCGGCGCGTTTCGCGGTTTCCCGAGCCGTCGCTTTGTCGCCCATGGCTTCGATAGCCGAGACCGGTGGGCCGATGAACTTAATCCCGGCCGCCGCGCAAACTTCGGCAAACGAAGCAGTCTCGGCAAGGAAGCCGTAGCCGGGATGGATCGCCTCCGCGCCGGTGATCAGCGCGGCGGAGACGATGTTGGGCACGTTCAGGTACGAGTCTTTGCCGGCGTAGGGTCCCACGCACACGGATTCGTCGGCGAGGTGGACTGGGAGCGAGTCCGCGTCCGCCTGGGAATACACCTGTACCGTGGCGATCCCCATTTCTTTACAGGCGCGGATGATACGGACGGCGATCTCGCCGCGATTGGCGATCAGTATTTTCCTGAACATCGCTACTCGTTGTCGCCCGCGCCGACTGGTGTTTGTGGGATGTTTGGGAGCGAAACGCCGCCCGGCCCGACGTTGGTTCGGGGGGGAGCGGGCGCGGATCCGGGGGCGGTAGTAGCGGCGGACGGGTTGACCGGTTCGCTAACGACGCCGGTGGCGGGGTCATAGGCGAGTGACTGCTTCGTGACCTGATCCACCATCATCTCGTCCAACACGCCGTAGGACTTGAGCGATTTTAAATCAGGCGGGTTCTTGCCGTCATTGTCTTGCTTATACATCATTATCGCCTGATTTATCTGTGAGACGTACGATATCCCCGCCGTGTCCTTCGCCCGCTCGATGGGTGTGTGGTGTTTCTTCCCGGACTTGCCGTCGCCGGTTAATCGTGGGATCAGGATCAGCATCATTATAGAGATGATGACGATGACGACCAGTATCTCGATCAGGCCGAACCCGGCCCGCTTCATGTTATTCAATGGTTTGGCTCTCCTCGCTGTTCACTGTTTCGGCGATCTCGAACAAGGGTTGGCCATACTCGACCGGCTGTCCGTCGGCGACGAAGACGGCAATTATTTCACCGATCACGGGCGCGGGAACCACGCTGGACAGACGCATAACTTCGACGTAGCCCAGCCCCAGTCCTTCAGTCACGGACATGCCGATGTCGGTAGGGGGGGCGGTCGCGGCGCGGAATACCCCGACCAGCGTGGATTTGACTATCGTACTCAACACTGTTGACAGGATGACACCAGGGCTGTCCGACGTCGCCTCGCCCGCGACGGGGGGCGGGGGAACAGCGGGTCCGCCGCGACGCGCCGGGCGCGGTGCCCGCCGTAGGCGCAACACGCCGTGTGTCGCGGAGCGTATTTCCATCTCCGCCAGTTGGGGGGCATTGTCAAACGCGGCGACGAACGCTTCGATAGAGGAGTGGTCAATCATGTCAAATTTTGATCTTGAACACGCACCACTCCAGAAACTGTAAAGTCTTCGACAGTATCATGATGGCTGTCGCGCCGATGAACACCCACGCGACGGACGATGAGGCATTGCCTACCTCAATGGCGTGGCTTCCTGGCAGGAACGAGAACCGGTTGATCAGCCCTTCTACCAGGTTCACGACGTTGGTCGCGTTACTCTGGAACTGCACCGCGACGAAGCCACATAACACCACGGTCGCGATCATCACGACGGGTAGAAGTAGCTGATATTTCTCGCGCTGGTGCTCATTATAGATGACGCAGTTTCGGCACCGCTCCCGCTTCTGTCCCGTGGTCAACTCGAATTTGCGAGACCCACCTTGAGATAGTACCGGGGCCGTCGGGTTCATCCCGCCCATACCCATCGGGATGCCGGGTGCCGCGCCTATCGCCTGAAACCCGGACATATCCGGGTCGGGGGTGCCGTCCGTATTCGTCTTGGCTGAGCCGGACATGTTCGCGAATCGGGACGTCCCCCCGGCCATCGGCAACGCCTGACCAGTCACCTTCGCGGCGGCTTGTGAGACGATGTCCTCTTCGCAATAGCATCCGCGCTTCTGTTGCCAGCAGGCTTGCCGCTTCAGGAATATCGGGCAGTGAGGGCGGATAAAGTCGCGGCAAAACGGCCCCTCCCAGCACTTGCCCAGTGGCGATGTGCGTGGGGGGCGCGCGGTGTTTTCCTGTTTCGCTCCACTCCCGTACGTCATTTTCTCTACGCGGACGACGGGCCGCTGGCGGGCGGTGCGCACTAGGCGCAGGACGACATCGTAGGCGATGAGTAAACCGCCTATTACGGCGGGGATCTGAACGCTACTGAAGAATCCGCCGTACACTCTGGCTAGCGCGGCGGATTTCGTGGCAATGAAGCCTTCGCCGCCGAACTGCTGGAACCCGGAGGGAATCCCGAAGCCGATCAGGAGCGCGCCGCCGAGCAGGAGGTAGCCTAGCACTTCCTCTCCGAAATAGATTATTGCGGCGAGGATGCTACCCACGCCTAGTCCCCATGTGAGTAGCATCCGCGCAAGCGAGATGTTGCTCATCGCGGCGGCTTGCGCCGCCTCGGGTGCCGAGCCGATGTCGCCATATTGCCCGAATATCAGCGACGCGAAAAGCCACAGCGCCCCGGCGGCACCGGCCGCGAACGCGACATTGGACGCTATCGTCAGCAGGCCATGTAGCGGCCCGCCGATCAAGGATATAAGAGTGGGTCGTTCCGAAGAACCGTCGCTAACGCTCATCAAAGGAACCCAAACCCTTTCGTTCAGGTGGTGTCGCGGGCAGGGCGCGAGACCGGGCGTGGCAACGAACGAGGCGTGAGAAGGGCAGACATGCTACCCGACACGTCTCGTCGCTTTACGATTTGACGCGTTCCAGGTAGGTGTCCGTCCGGGTGTCCACGCGCAACTTCTCGCCGACGTTGATAAATAGGGGAACCATGACTACCGCGCCGCCTTCCAGTGTGGCGGGCTTCGTTCCGCCGGTCGCTGTATCACCCCGCACCCCGGGGTCGGTCTCGATTACGGCGAGTTCCGCGAAATCGGGGAGGTTAACGCCGACGATTTCCTCTTTATGTAATATGACCTGGATTTCGGTATTTTCCTTCAGGTATTTTGCCTGCGAGCCGACCCGTGCTATAGGCATGGTCGTTTGCTCGAAGGTCTCCGAGTCCATAAGATGTGCTTCCTCATCCAGCAAATACAAGTATTGCATCGGTCGGCGTTCCAAAACCGCCTGATCCATGCGCTCCCCAGCACGCCATGTTTTGTCTATGGTCGCGCCCGTTTTCAGGTTCTTCAGCTTGGAGCGGACGAACGCCCCTCCCTTACCGGGCTTGACGTGTTGAAATTCAACGATGGTAAAAATGTTGCCCTCGTAAACGAGCGAGAGGCCGTTGCGGAAATCACTGGTGTCCATATTGCGTATAACCGTGGTAGTGGCGGGGGATGTGCGATTCACTAGGGCGAAATACAGGAGAATCGTTCCGCGGACGCGAAACTTGCACAATCAGCCTTTGTAGTGTGTTCCGCATCGCGCTAGGCTACCGGCCTAATTATAACATACTACGCCACAATATTGCACGGCATCGCGCTGGTATCGCGCTCGGGAGTAGCGTGCGCGGAATTGGGAGCGTTTATCCATGAAAAGTATCCATAGCCTCCTTGATGTCGCGCTTCAATCGCGCGCCTCCGACCTTATACTCAAAGCCGACGCCCCGCCCGCGCTACGCGTTGACGGGCGGATCGTGTCTCGTCCGGATATCGGTGCCCTCTCCTTCGACGAGATGCACGAGATGGCGATGAGCATCCTGTATGCCGCCACCCGCGACAACCTCGTGCGCGCGGGGACGGCGGCGGGGGACGACGAGCGGATCGGCGCGCAGGTCGCGGGCGAGACGGCGGACGACCTGATGCGCCGCCTCCTAGACCAGCACGAGATAGACGCTGTTTTCACCGTGTCTGGGCTGGTGCGGGTCCGCGCGAACCTGTTCCTGCAACGCGGCGCGATCGGTGCCGCCCTGCGCCTCATCCCGCTCCGTCCGCCCAGTCTGGATGCCCTGATGCTCCCGCGCGTGCTCAAGGATCAGGCGATGCAACCGCAAGGCCTGATTATGGTGACGGGCCCGACGGGGAGCGGTAAGTCGTCTACGCTCGCCGCGCTCGTTGACCACGTCACCGAACACCGTCGCGCGAACGTTGTTACGGTGGAAGACCCCATAGAGTATGTCTTCGAGGACCGCAACTCGGTCGTCTCCCAGCGCGAGGTCGGCACCGACACCCGCTCGTTCGCGACAGCTCTCCGCGCCGTGATGCGGCAAACCCCCGATGTGATCGTGATCGGTGAGATGCGCGATACCGACACGATGCGCGTCGCCCTGACCGCCGCCGAGATCGGGCACCTAGTCATCACGACCCTGCACACGATCAGCGCGGTCGGCACGATTGACCGCATCTTGAACGCGTTCCCGCCGCACGAGCGAGAGCAGGTGCGGATGCAACTCGCCGCGACGCTGACGTGCGTTATATCCCAGCGGCTCGTTCTGCGGGCGACGGGGACCGGGCGCGTCCCGGCGGTCGAAGTGATGACCGGCTCGCCCACGATTAAGAAGCAGATCGAGGAGGGGGAATCTTACGGCGACATTTATAACAGCATCAAGGAAGGAGGGCACTTCGGCATGAATACGCTGAACCAGTCGCTCCAGCAATTGGTGCAGGGACGTGGCATTACGGCGGAGGAGGCGTTCGTCGCGACCAATAACCTGACCGAACTCAAACAGATGCTTCGTTCATCGCGCCAATAAACCCGCCGATTGGTGCCGGGAGTGTCGCTCGGGCAGGATAAACGCGCCCCCGCGTCCTATTGTGTCGTATGACCCTGTCCATCGAGAACCTCACCAAGACTTATCCGAACGGGGTGCGCGCTCTCGACGGCGTCTCCCTGCGGATCGAGCGGGGGCTGTTCGGACTCCTTGGCCCTAACGGGGCGGGCAAGTCCTCGCTCATGCGTACCATCGCCGCCCTGCAAGAGCCGGATTTCGGAAGCGTCCGTCTCGACGACGTGGATATAATCCGCGACAAAGATTACGTCCGCCAGCGTCTGGGCTACCTCCCCCAGGAGTTCGGATTCTACCCAGGACTCTCAGCCGAGGCGACCCTGCATCATTTCGCCGTGTTGAAAGGCATCATTGAGGCGCGAGAGCGGAACGACATCGTGCCTCGTTTGCTCGCGCAGGTTAACCTATATGACGCCCGCAAAAAGAATGTCGGCGGGTTTTCCGGCGGGATGCGGCAACGACTCGGCATCGCGGTCGCCCTTCTGAACCGCCCGCAACTCGTGATCGTGGACGAGCCGACCGCCGGCCTCGATCCGACCGAGCGGCACCGCTTCCTGAACCTGCTCTCCGAGGTCGGTGAACACGCGATCGTGATTCTCTCGACGCACATCGTGGAGGATGTGCGCGAACTGTGCGAGCGGATGGCGATCATCGCGCGGGGGCGGGTGATCGTGCAAGGGAGTCCTGAGGCGGTCATTACGCACCAGATTCAGGGGCACCTTTATAAGCGGGTGAGCGAAAAGAGCGAACTCGCTTTACTCCAATCGCAATACCGGGTCGTTTCGGTACGACTGGTCAGCGGCAAGCCGGTCGTCTTTATCTTCTCCGACTCGCCGCCCGGCGACGGTTTCTCGCCGGTAAACGCCGACCTCGAAGACGCTTATTTTTTCTACACCAGTGCACGCCAGATAGGGGGATCGCTCCTTGGGTAACGGATTTCGTGAAATGGTGCTGTTCGAGCTACGCTTCCGGGCGAAAAGCGTCATTCCCTATATCTTCTTCGCCGTACTATTTTTCCTGGCCATGCTGGTCATGTCGGTGGACACCGGCCTGGTCTCAAATCGCGACGGGCGTTCGTTCCTGAACTCCCCCGAGTCGCTGAATGTGATCGCGGTGGCACTCGTCGCGCTGTGCGCGACCATGATCTCCGCGCTCGCCGGGACGGCCATCTACCGCGACTTCGAGTCCAATACCCATGAGTTGTTCTTTTCGACGCGGCTCTCAAAAGCCGATTACTGGTATGGCCGCTTCGTGGGTTCGTTCCTCGTCACCGTGATCGTGTTCAGCGCGATCCCTCTCGGCTTCCTCGCCGGGTGCGGGTTGCGTTGGGAGCACAAAGAGATCATCGGGCCGTATCACCTCGACACATACCTCGCCCTGTGGGGCCACTATCTGTTGCCGGATCTGTTTCTGATCTCGGTCCTGTTCTTCGTCGGCGGGGCACTAACCCGTAGTCTACTCGCCATTTACACGCAGGGCATTGTGCTACTCGCTCTCTGGCTCGGCTCGGTCGTACTGATCGATAGCCTGGAGAAGCGGATGCTCGCCGGTGTTCTTGAACCGTTTGGGCTTTCAGCAATGGCGAACGTGACGCGGTACTGGACACTCTCCGAGGAGAACACGCGGCTGGTGCCGCTCACGGAAGGCTTGCTGATAAATCGCCTCCTGTGGGTGGGTGTCGCGCTTGTGGTGCTGATCGGCGGCTACTACGCCTTCGACTTCGCGCATTCGCCTCGCACGCTACGCAAGGCGGCTACGTCCGACGCCCCTCCGACGGCGACTAACTCGCCGGATGTGTTCGCGGGGGACGTGCCCCCCGCGGTCCCGACGGGCTGGCGGTACCACGTCGCGACTTTTCTGAGCCTGCTACACTTCTACACGCTGGACACGTTACGGAGCGTGCCGTTCCTGGTCATCGCGATGGCGGGGGTCGGGGTGTTGCTGATCGCCGCTTCCGAGGCGGATAAGGTGTTCGACACCCCTGTGTACCCCGTGACGCGGATTATCCTGGCGAGTGTGACGGCCGCGTTCCGGGTGTTCTTTTTTGCGCTGATCACGTTCTACGTAGGCGAACTAGTCTGGCGCGAGCGCGTCGTCCGCGCGGATCAGACCACCGATGTGCTCCCCGTCGCGTCGGCAACCGCTTTGCTCGCTAAACTGGGCGCGGTTCTGCTGATGATCATCACCCTCGACCTGGTACTGGTCATAGCGGGGGTGGGGGTGCAACTATTCAAAGGGTATACACGTCTGGAGTTGCCGCTCTACTTCTTCTGGCTTTACGGCGTCGAGTTCTGGGACCTCACCATCGTGGCACTGCTCTGCTTTTTCCTACACACGTTGATCAACCAGAAGTTCGTCGCGCATCTGGCACTCGTCTTGATATACATCGTCGGGGCGACGTTCCGGTCCTGGGGGTTCGAGCGACGCCTGTATCTTGTCGGCTCGCACGGTGATTTCGTTTACTCCGACATGAACGGCTTCGGCGCATTCCTCGGGCCTATCCGGTGGTGGCAACTCTACTGGATCGCGGCGGGCGTTCTACTGGCTTGCCTGACTTTGAAACTGTGGGCGCGGGGCACCGATAGCCGGTTGTGGGTGCGCGGGGGTAGCTCGCGCATCGGAACAGGCACGGTTTGCGCCGCTCTTCTCGCGGGGGCCGTGTTTGTAGGAAGCGGCGTGTTTCTGTATTACAACACCGACGTGCTGAACGAGTACACGACCGCATGGGAGACGAACGAGCGTTCCGCGCGGTATGAGAAGCACTATAAGAAACGATACGAACACGAGCCGCAACCGAAAATAGTCGGCGTCGTGCTGGACGTGACGCTCCACCCGCGCCGGGGGACGTACCGGGTGCGGGGCACGTATCGGCTTAAAAACAAGACCGCGAAGCCAGTGCGCGAGATCCTGGTTAACTATAATGCGCACCTTTTCGTGAACCGATGGGATTGGAGCATGCCAGTAAAAGTCGGCATCACCGAAAAGAAGATAGGATTTCAGACGTTCAAACTGGTGAAGCCGCTCGCGCTCGGTGCCGAAATATTGTTCACCTTCGACCTTGAGGACAAACGGCGCGGCTTCTCGAACAACGGGAAACAGTCCGACATCGCTGAGAACGGCACCTTCCTAACGGCACCCGCCCCGAGAATCGGGTACCAGGAGGAGAGCGAGATCTCCGACAAGTCGGAGCGGCGTCACCACCACCTTGGAGCGCGGCGCGTAATGGCTCCCGTCACGGACATTTCTGCCCGGCAGGTGACGTACATAGGGAATGACGCCGACTGGATTTCGTTCGAGGCGACGGTGCGCACCGACCCGGACCAGACCGCGCTGGCACCCGGCTATCTAGTCCGCGAGTGGAACGAGAACGGGCAAAAGTGCTTCCGCTATCGCATGGACGCCCCGATACGCAATTTTTACTCGATCCTGTCCGCGCGATATGCCGTTAAAAGAGATACCTGGACCGGGCCGGATGGCAAAAAGGTCGCGCTCAGCGTCTACTACCACCCGGCGCACGCGTACAACGTGATCCGGATGCTCGCGGGCGTTAAAGGCTCGCTCGACTACTGCTCGCGAAACTACGCGCCCTACCAGTTCCGACAATTGCGCGTGCTGGAGTTCCCCGATTACGCGAAGTTCGCCCAGTCGTTCCCGAACACGATCCCATATTCGGAAGGGATCGGTTTCATCGCCCGAGTGGACGATCTATCCGGCGACATAGATTATCCGTACTATGTTTCCGCGCACGAAACGGCACACCAATGGTGGGCGCATCAGGTCATCGGCGGGAATGTCGAGGGATCGGAGATGCTGTCGGAGTCGCTTTCGGAGTACAGCGCACTGATGGTGTTTCGCCAAAAGTACGGGGCGCGACATCTTCGTCACTTCCTGCGCTATGATTTGGACGAGTACCTTTCCGGTCGCAAAGGGGATGACGAAGGGGAAAACCCGCTGGTTAAGGCACAGCACCAGCAGTACATCCATTACAGAAAAGGGTCGCTCGTGTTCTACGCGCTCGCGGAGCGGATCGGGGAGGCTCGTCTTAATGCTATCCTGTCGCGCTATCTGAAAGACAAGCGGTTCCAGGAGCCGCCCTACACGACGGCTCCTGAGCTGGTGGAATATCTCAAACAAGGGGCGACCCGACCGGAGCGGGAGTTTATCAGAGACCTATTCGAGAAGATAACGATATACGAGTGTCGCGCCGACACGGCGACCCGCAAAAAACTGCCGGGTGGGAAGTGGCGGGTCACGCTCCGCTACTCGGTGGCGAAGTTTTACGCCGACAAGAAAGGGAAGGAAACCCCGGCCCCATTGAACGGGGAAAGTTTTGACGTGAACGTCTTCGATAAGTCGGCGAAAAGCAAAGGAAAGGTAGAGGAACTCGGCGACCCCCTTATGCCAAATATTACCGTGACGGCGACAACGACGAACCCCGCCAGACCACGACCAGTCACCGGGAAAATTATATTCACCGTGCCGTCGAAGCCTTATGAAGCGGGGATCGATCCCTACAACCTGATGATTGATCGGACGCCGGACAACAACTCGATCGAAGTACGCGACGAGTAGGACGTTCCTGAAACACAGAAAAGGGCGTGCCCCGTACCAACCGGTACGGGGCA
>JAYUUO010000226.1:0-9146 GCA_043754515.1 Armatimonadota bacterium | reverse complement strand
CACCGTCCGTCGCGGAACGCCTACCGGAACGCTTCACCGTCCGTCCCGACGACCTACCGGCAACGTTCCGACCGCGACCGCGACCACCGCGACCGCCCACTCCCCGAAATGCCCCACCCTGCTCCTATCCCCCACCCGCCAAAGTCTTCTGCCCCGGCTTCCAGTCCGACGGGCATAGGCCGCCGCTCTGCAACGCCTGCAACACCCGCAACGTTTCGTCCACAGAGCGGCCGATGTTGAGGTTGTTCACCGTCACATACTGCAATACGCCGTCCGGGTCTATAATGAACAGGCCGCGCAGGGCGATCCCTTCCGCCTCGATCAGCACGCCGTACGAACGCGCGACCCGGTGCGTCGTGTCCGCGAGTAGCGGGAACGCGGTACCCGCGATGCCGTTCTGCTCGCGCGGCGTGCGCGAACACGGAGTCGGTGGACGCGCCCAGCACCGCCGTATCCAGCTCCTCGAACTCGTCCAAACGGTCGGACAAGGCGGTGATCTCGGTCGGGCAGACGAAGGTGAAGTCATTCGGGTACCAGAGTAGCACGAGCCAGCGGCCCGCGTAGTCCGCCAGCGAGACGGTTTTTGCGGGCGCGGCGGGGGCGTCGCCGGGGAACGCGGCGGGGGCGGCGAACGGCGGGGCGGGCTGGCCGACCTGCGCGGCGGCAACGGTTGAGACGGTTTGCGGGGTGTCCATGGGTTCGTGATTTACCTTTCGGGCGTGGGTTCGTCGGTGAGTTGCATCGGGATGTAGCAGACGGAATCGCCTTGCGGCGCGGTGGTGCGCACGGATAGCAGGAGCGGGAGCGTGGTCGCGCCGCGCCCCAGGATGCTCTCCGGCAGGGCGGGCACGGGGCAGGTGATCGCGACGCGGCACCAGCCGTCCGGTTCCTGCGTAATCTGAACGAGTTCGCCCTCGCGCTGGTCGGAACGGTAGTAGTCGCTCTTGCGCTCGACGTCAACCACCTGCATACGGCGAATGAGGACGCGAACGAACGAGTCAACGCCGAAATGTGCCTCGAACTGCGCCTCGGTCTCGACCCGCGCCGCCGGTAATCGCCACACAAAGCGCAGTTCGTCCCTCGCCGGGTTCCGCGTCATCGTGAGGTGCGGGAGCGGCGGATCGGTGCCGTGCATCAGAAGACGGGGCAGTTCGGTCACGTCGCCGGTGAAGTGTCCGGGGAGTAGGTTGGCACCGAGTTGGGTGATGAGCGATTTGACCGAGCGCGGGAACAGGAAGTCGTGCTCCGTTATCATGGCGATCCATCCTCCGTAGTGCAGATGCTCCGGGAACAGGTACTCATCGCGCCAATCGCCACTATCGCGCGGCAACAAATTGCGCCCGAGGTAGGCACGCGCGAGCCGGTTGACCGCGCGAACCGAGTCTTCCACGCGGAACTCGGCGACGAGTGACACGAACCGCGCCGGGTCGAACGCGGGCAGGCGGGCCAGGTCCGCGATAGTCATCAACTCTTGAAGGCGCACCCCGCCGATGGGGTTCAGAAAGTGAAGATGGGTTAATATGTTGCGTAAGACATGGGCGCAGTGGATAAGGCAGGCGAACGTGGGCGACGGGAAGCGGAGCATCTCGGTGCCGGGTGCGGTGCCAGCGACGCTGTCAGGCGACAGATCGTCCCACGTGATGGAGAAGCCGACGAATAGCTTATCGTTCTCGCCGAGGAAGGGCATGCGCCAGTGCCCCGGATGCTCCGTGGTGGAAAGTTCCGCCTCCGTCGCGTCACGCACCCCCGCCGGATACTGCAACGTCGGGAACCAGCCGTGTATGTCAACGATGACGTCTGAGTGGGGGAGGCGCATCTTCGCCCATTCGTGTGTGTACTTGCGCTTGCCGGCGTAGCCGAGCGCGATGCAAACGTCCCAGAGTCCCTGCAAATTGCTAACGAACGGGTCCATATCGCCGCTCTGATGCAGGTTGTGAACTCGATTGGTCAGAGCATACCCGGAGAAGCCCTTCACCCAGATCGGCGGCGGATCGCCTGCCGCGACCACGGCATCGTTGATGGCACGCGCGTAGCCGAGTTGCCGCTTGATCTGCTCGCGCACCTGAAACTGATGGGCACGAAATCGTGTGAGTAACCCGATACGGCACCACGCGGGTCGGGCTGCGTCGAGGCGCACGAAAAGCCGCGCGGTGAGACGGTGGTACGCCGCCAGTTTCATCAGCATTACTTCGTCGAATTCGGCTATGACCGGCGTCGGCGCATCATCGTTGATCGTCCAGAGCAGGATCGCCTGTAATGCTTCTTCGCCGGTCAGGGGCGACGCTCCGTTGGCGGTCATAACGTCGCCGCCGTTCGGGTGATGATCTCGGCGAGCCGGGGCAACGCGTCGTAGTCGCGCCGGTAGCGCAACACGAACGCCGGAACCCGCGCCGCGAACGTTGCCGCCGCGCGTTCGATCCGCTTGCCGTCGAGGTACTTGCCGATGAGCCACAGCCCGTGCATCTCCGCGCGAATGCGCAGGGCCGTCTCGTCCGGCGTCAAGCGCGTCGCCGTTACGCCGTCCGCTCCGTCGTCGGGCGCGAGCAGGAACAGCGCACACATTGGTGATGCCTCCGTCACGCGCTGGGCGGGCAGGAGCGGTACGTAGTACTCTTCAAGTGCCGCGCTACTGTCCGCGCGTATCAGGGTCGCCGTGTCTAAGCCGTCCCGCGCGGTAATGTCGGCACCGATCTTGGGGTACAGCGACACGGACGGGTAGGCGGTGACGCCGCCCCCGTCCGCGTCCGCGTAGGTCGGGATCAGGTCGTCGTTGCCGAACCGCGCGACCCCTTGCCGGATCAGGTAGTGCGTGAGCGTGGACTTGCCCGAGCCGCTGGGTGCCGTAATGCCGACAAACACCCCGCCGACCTCCACGCCCGCCGCGTGAACCGGCAAGCCGCCCCGGAGCAAAGTGCGCGTCCCGAACGCCGCGTTGAACAGCCACGCGGACGCGGCGGCATAATTCGCCTCCGTCGCGTCAATGGTCACGGTGTCGGCGCGGTAGTCCACCAGCAGAGCAAGCCCATCGCGCGGCTCGATGAGCAGCCCCGCGCCGACGTCGTAGGCGAGTTGGCGGCGGACTTTGCGCAGTATAGAAGGGACGGCGGCGAGAGAAGCGGCGCGGACTTGGAGCGGCGCGGTGCGTGCCGTGTCCGGGCGTGCCCTCTCCCCTCGTGCCCTCTCCCCTAACCCCTCTCCCTCCGAAGGGAGAGGGGAACCTGGAAGGTTCCCGGTGGGGGGACAGGCGTCTATGGCGGAGTTATGCCCCGTGAGACCGGAGGGAGCGCGTAGCAACTCGGAAGAACGTGCTTCCTCGGGTAATCTCAGGAACCTTCCAGGTTCCCCTCTCCCTCCGAAGGGAGAGGGGTTAGGGGAGAGGGCACGAGGGGAGAGGGCACGAGGGGAGAGGGCCAACGCTTCGGCGACGAGCGGCAACTCGCTCGTCACGTCGAACTCGTTAATGCGGTAGCGGTACACCGCGCCCCCCTCGCTCCCGGTGCCCGCACCGCTCACGGCTTCGGCGCCGTCCAGCGCAGTCGGCCCGCCGCGACCAGGTCGGCCAGGGTGACGGACTTGCTATGACCGTCCACATACAGGGCGTTCACGCGCCCCGCCTGAAGTAGTCCGCCGCCGTGCCACGCCTCCGAGCCGTCGTAGATCACGACCATTGATGAGGCGGCGCGTTCTTCATAGGGCGGGTCGGCGTTCCACGCCTTGATCACTGCGTACGGGTCGTCGTGCAACACGTAGCTGGTGAAGTAGTAGTAGCTGTTGCCGTACTTCTCGAACGAGGACGGGCGCGTGTCGAACGGGCGGCGCGACAGGGCGACGTTCTCGAAGCCCGTGTCGGACGGACAGCCCCAGATGGCTTTGCTTTTGGTGAAGGGGAACAGGACGTCGGGCAGGGGCTTCATGGCGAGGATGACCGGCAGAAAGGGCGAGCCGGGCCAGGAAACATTGGGGATGTTGATGTCGGCGGGGTCACCGGCGAGCGGGAAGCGGTCGTCGTAGTCCTCGGCGTAGAGGCTCACGGCGAGGCCGATCTGGTGCTGGTTTGAAACGCAGACGGTCTGCCGCGCCTTGCTACGGGAAGCGGCGAAGGCGGGAAAGAGCAGGGCAGCAAGCAGGGCGATGATCGCGATCACAACGAGTAGCTCGATCAGTGTAAATCCCACGGGTTTGACCGGGGCGAACGCGCGTCGGTTCATTCGGCTCATGCTGTGACTCGCCTTTCTTGTGTACTCGGGGTGGTGTCCCGTTGGGTTCGGGGAACGTCGCTCCTCTGGAACGCGGGTCGTGAGGCCGACACCGCGAATCGTCCGGCACCCGGTTCTAACGGAACACCGACCCGCAGACTTCCACCGGAGGAACAACGTTCCCCAAACCCGACGAATGACGCGCCGCCCGCCGTCAAGTCGCCACGCCAGTTTCGTCCACCGGTTCGGTGTCGCCGAACAACCGCTTCACTGCCTCGCCGATCATCCGCACCCCGAAGTTTCCCAGGGCGTGTCGGCGCAACTTGCCCTCCGCGTCGAACAAGAAATAGGCGGGCACCGCGCTCACGCCGAACGCGTCGCTGATTCTGTGGTCATTATCGAGTATCAGCGTCTCGGTGACGCCGATCTCGTCCGCGACCGCACGGACTTTAGCCTCGTCAAGTTCGCCCTCGCCGCGCGGCATGTGGATCGCCACCGTCCGCAACCCCCGCGCCTCGTAGCCGTCGCGCAGTTTTTGCAGGTGCGGCATGTTCGACTTACAGGCCGGACAGGATATAGACCAGAAGTGAATCAATGAAGAGGCCGACAAAAAGCCAAAACAGGAAGACGAGTATTCCTCTCCGCCTGGTAAAAAATCACCCACCCTCATGACGAATCATCCGTCATTTTTCCACCCTGACGAACACATTGGCCATCATCCTTTGCAACAACTCGACGAATTAGCGATAATACACCGGTTATTTTAGTTTTGATAAGGTCTCGTTTGCTAATCGTCGGGTGTATTTGTTTTTGTCATCAGCGAAAGGCAATATGTAAGGAATGGCCCGTTTGTCATTGATCTTCCCCAAGGTGTTGATTGCTGATGCTTTGTCTGCATTGGAGAAATCGCTAACTGAGTTTGCTAATATAGGAATGCAAAGCTGATAGACTTTCTCCTTCTGGGCGGGCGTCAACTCTGCACTGCGTAAGATAAGTAAGGATCTCACACGAACTCTTGATGAAGCGAACTCGTTGTTCGCGATCACTGTTCCCCGACGTGAAAAATCTATTAGCCAATCCACTTCTTCATCGGTGAGGTTTTTTTGCTTGGTAGCCTTTTCGAGGAGCGCATCCTGCTTTTTGAAGTTTTCGGCACCCATGATATTTTTGTCACTTCGTTGGTCATCTGTCGAGCTTTGTATTGTTGGCGGATTTGCCCCCGACGGTGTACGACAACCAGAGACTAAACTCGACACTACTGCCAGAATACTAATTAGTATGATTGCTATTTTAGGCGTCTTCTTCACAACCTGCTCCTATCGAATGTATCAAGAAAGGCATGTAACATCACATGCCCTTCATTGCTCATGCATCAATCACTTGCATCCATACATTGGATCAATATAATGGTATGCTTAACACGATTTTAATCTACTCGCGTGCGAAAGTCACCCGGGACACTCATGCTACAGATGTTGGCTTCAGTCCCCCTGATTAGTAGTAAGCCTCGCAATCATTCTTGCACGCCTCATTGGCAACTGTTGAACCAGAACAAAATGCATTACATCTCTTAGCACATGCATCTTTGATAGGATCGTGTGTCCCATCGTGATTCTTGATCCAATCAGCCCAACACGAGCCGTTACAAGGATCATCGAAACAAGCCCCTGAAGCGGACACATCGGCGAACGCGACGCCCGCGTTCTTGAACTCGTTCGCGACCTGTTGCGCGACCACATTGTCTTTGTTGCTCCGCGCGATGGACGCCGTCACCGCGCGCGTCAGGTCGTCCACCGAGATCGCCGCGATCACCGCCGCGCCGAACCGCAAACCTACCTTCGCCAGCACCGCGCGTCGGCTCATCTTCTCCGCCTCGTGCCGCGCCAGTGCTTGCGCCGCGCTACCCGGCACCGCCGCTTGCGCGTCCGCCGCGCCCGTTGTCACATCATCACGTTCCGCCATGTTGCTCACGCCCCCGTTCCTGGTTGTCGTCAATTCCGTTGGTTGTGTGTTACTCGTTCGTCGCGGTCTTGATTGCCGCGTTGTTTGTTCCGTCGCCCGTCGTTGTCGTTTCCGCTAGTGCCGCCGTCTTCACGTCGGCGTCGCGTTTCTGCATCGCCAGAACGCGGGCGACTACCATTTCCACCAGCCCGTTGGTGCGGTCGCGCTCCTCGATCTTGTCAATCACCGCCTGCGCTACCACGTCTACGAAATCTTCGCGCTCTTCGATCTTCATAACGTCCCCCGCTGTCATCCGGTTACGGGCTGTCAGCTTTTATTTCACCGTCTTGTCTGCTAACCGCTTTGCTATCGAATTGTACAGCAAAAAATTGGGGGGGGGGCAAGCGAAGAGGCGAGTGTTTTTACGTTTTCTTGAAATATATTTTCGTGGCGTGCGGGTTGTCGGTGCGTGTGGGTTGTCGTGGAACGGGCACTGGCTTGTTTGTGGTCGTGTCGTGCCCTCTCCCCCCTAGCCCCCCTCTCCCTCCGAAGGGAGAGGGGGAAACTTTGCCCGTCCATCCAGTCCGGTACGCAGGTTGTCCGGAATGTTCATGTTGCGACACGTCGTACTTCATCCGCTACCGACAAGCGAGGTTCCCCCCTCTCCCTTCGGAGGGAGAGGGGGGCTAGGGGGGAGAGGGCACGACACGACCACAAACAAGCCAGTGCCCGTTCCACGACAACCCACGCGCACCGACACCCCCCCGCCCCGGCACCGAGTCGGTATAATAGCCGCATGAATGTCACGGAACCGCTCCCCCCCCGCTCACGAACCAGACCCACCAACGATAACATCCTCGCCGCGCTCGACATCGGCACCAACTCCATGCGCATGGTGCTCGTTCGCCTGCATCCCGCTACCGGGACGTGGGACACGCTGTCGGTGCATAAGGAGACCGTGCGGCTGGGGCAGGGCGAGTTCGGGGACGACGAGAGCCACCTGACGCCCGAGGCGATAGAGCGGGGCGTGCTGGTGCTGAAGCAGTTCGCGCAGGTCGCGCGGGGCCGGAACGCGGGCGAGATCGTCGCCATCGGCACGGCGGCACTGCGCGAGGCCGCCAACCGCGACGAGTTTCTGGCGCGGGCACGGGACGAATTGGGTATCGAGGTGCAGGTCGTGCCCGGCGTCGAGGAGGCGCGGCTGATCTATCTGGGCGTCGCGTCCGCCATCGAGATCGGGGCGAGCAAGGCCCTGTTCGTGGACATCGGCGGCGGGTCTACCGAGTTGATCGTTGGCTCGCAGAACGAGCACTTCTTCCTGGACTCGCTCAAACTCGGCGCGATCCGGCTCGGCAACCGGTTTTTGACCGGCATTGAGGAGCCAGTCTCGCCCGCCCTTTTCGCCGAAATGCAGCACTACGTCCAGGGCGTCGCGACGCACGCGTTGCGCCGGATCGAGCGCGTCGGCTATGATCTCGCTATCGCCTCCTCGGGAACAGCGCAGAACCTCGCCCGTGTCACGGCGATTCGTCTCGGGCAGGACCCGAACGCGCTTCGCAACTACGAACTCAAAATCGCGGACCTGCGCCAGACGGTAGAGTTTCTATGTGGCCTGACGCTGGAGGAGCGGCGCAAAGTGCCCGGACTGAACCCGGAGCGCGCCGACATCATCGTCTCCGGTGCGGCGGTGCTACTCACGCTGGCGGACGAATTGCGCCTGTCCGAGTTCATCATCGCGGAACGGTCGCTACGGGAGGGCGTGCTGGTGGACGCGATTCTGCGCCGCCTCGCGCGCGCCGGGGAACAGTCGCCGGACACGCTCGCGTTCGAGTCGGGCATTCGTCGGCGGTCGGTGGACCGGCTGTCGCGGCTCAACCCCGACGAGGAGAAGCATGGGCGGCACGTCGCGTTCCTCGCGCTACGCCTGTTCGACGAGGCGAGGGAGTTAGGATTGCACGATTACGGCGCGGAGGAGCGGGAGCTGCTAGAACACGCGGCGCATCTGCACGATGTCGGGGTGTGGGTGTCGCACGCCGGGCACCACCGCCATTCGTACTACCTGATCCGGCACTCCGACGACATGGCGGGCTTCACGGACGAGGAGATCGAGATGATCGCGAACATGGCGTATTTCCACCGCAAATCGTTCCCGAAGAAGCGGCACGCGCAGTTCAACCTGCTGACTCCCCCGAACCAGGCGAAGGTGCGTCACTGCGCCGTGTTTCTGCGCCTCGCCGAGGGTCTGGACCGCTCGCACCTGGGCATGGTGCGGGATGTCACCCTCGCGCTGGACGTCGAGACCCGAACCGCGACATTGACGCTCCATCCGGTGCCGGGGAGCGACGCGCACCTGGAAAACTGGTACGTATCGAGCGACACCTCGGCGTGGGAGGAGGCGTTCGGCTCGTCGCTCGCGGTTCGGGTCGCGCCGGAAGGGGTCGGCGAGGGCGCGTAATGCCTTCGTTGCCGAGTGAGTCCCGTGGAGTTTGCCCGCGCCCGTGGAACCCGGCCCCCCGTCGCTGGGCCAAGTGTTTCGGACGGCGGGAGTCCGAAAGAGCGTAGCCAAACGCCGCCCTCTCCGGTGTCTGGGCGGCGGGAGTCCGAAGGGGCGGGACGATTCCGACTCGCCCTCGCTCCCGCGACGCTTCATTGAGCCGCCTGGCTTTTATTGTAGCGCGGGTCTCGGGCTACTACAACATCCTTACTTCTTCGGCGGGCCGCCCTGCATGGCCGCTTCCGCGTCATGCTTGGCGAGTGACTGGCGCACCGACTCCGGCATCTTGGAGGCATCCCCCTTGTAGGACGCGCGGTAGCTGGCGGAGTTATCCGCCGCCTTCTTCGTCTCGCCGCAACCGGCGACACACGTCAACGCCAGGGCTATCAAAACCATAGATCGAATCGAACTCATTCTAGGAGTTACGCAGTTGCCCCGATTTTGATGGTCGGTATAGCCAAATAGTGCTTTATCGCGTCGCGTACAATGTCAAGTTTCGCTTCGTACCAACTGAT
>JAYUUO010000225.1:0-9169 GCA_043754515.1 Armatimonadota bacterium | reverse complement strand
GCCCCCGTGCGGAGGTTTTCGCCCGCCTGAACGCCCGCCGCTACGTCCCGTGTCGTCTGTTGGCCGGTCGCGAACTGGTCGGCGTCCTGCTGTAGTTTCTTCGTTGCCATGTCTTGGGCGAATATCTGCTTCGCGGCCTCGAACGCGGCCTGCCGTTGTTGCGCGAGCGCGGCCTGGTCCGTTTGTTCGCGCAGGTTCGCGGCCTGGGTGTAGGCGGATCCCGCCGCGCCGAATCCGGTGAGTGCCCCGGTAATGTCAAAACTCATGTCAAATACCCCCTTGCGTGTAAGGGTTGAATTGCGGCGTCATCCGCCGGGTGTCCAGGAATCTCGTGAAGCCGTTCTGGAGGACCGACCGCTGGCCGACATCCGCCGCCGTGTCTGGGCCGTCGCCGTCAGCGAACGGGTTCTTCGCCCTGGAGACGCCGCCCGCTATCGTGCCCAGTGCGCCCGCCGCGCTGTTGATGCCGCCTAGTTGCTGGGCGTAATCGGCCTGGTTGTACGCGTTCGCCTCGTTGTTGCGGCCGGTGTAGGACGCGAGCAGACCGGAATGGATCGCCCCGCCGCGCCCGAGCGCGTCGTTCTGGTTCGCTTGGGACGCGTCCGTTATCCCGCCGTACAGGGCGGTTAGCCGTGCCTGGTTGCTCGCCCTCTGCGCTATCGCCGCTTGCGCGAGGCTGTTCTGCGCCCCGCTGATCTCGCCCGCGCGGCCCGATTCTATCGCCGCCATGCCGCCGTCCGAGACGCTGGAGTCCCCGGACAGCCCCCGCGCCGCCGTGCTCTGGGCGAGCCGGGAGCGGGCCGCGTCGTAGGCGGCGTTGGTGCCCGCTGTGGCGTTCCCGAGGGCGCGACTGGAATACGAGTCCGTGAACGGGTTCGCCTTGAGCGTGTCCGCTTCGGCGTCTATCGCGCCGTAGAACTGCGGGCGGTAGCGGTCCGCGCCCGCCTGGGCTGTGTCCGCCATGCCCGCGTATTTGTTCGATAGGTCGCCGAGCGCGGCGGTCTGGTTGTTGATTTCGGGGGCGAACGGATTGCGCGGGGCTTTCTTCGCGAATAATCCGCCGAGGAGGCCGCCGCCCGCCGATACGAGCGACGCGATTGTCATTGGGTCCATGGTTTTTTTCCTTCGGTCGTTTTCTCGGCAAACCGCCGCGGTTTCCGATTCTCGGCAAACCGCCGCGGTTTCCGATTCTCGGGAAACCGCCGCGAAAATACGAGATCAGAGTGCGGGGTCGGTGCTGCTAACAGTGAACTCCTGCACCGCCGTGAGCCAGGTCGCGCTGCCACTGGTGGCGAGCGTCGCGCGGCATTTATCGCCTGTCTTCGGGAAGACGGTAGGGGTCAAGATGGTTGAGGTGCCCGACGGCTCGCGGCTACCCGCCGCCACGCTTTTTGTGGTCAGTCCGCCGGTGACCGTGTACGCGCCCGTCCCCGAATAGAAATCCGTGGTCACGGTCAGCGTGGACGTGGGCGGCGTCTCGCATCGAATCCGTAGCCTCGTCGGGACGTACCACACGCTGGTTACGCCGTCCTCGGCGGGCGGAAATATGTCGTAGGCAGGAGCCGCGCCCGCGCTCACCCCCTGGAATAGTAGCATGCGGAACGCGGCGCGGGTGCCGGATGTGCCCGCGGTGCCGGGCGGGCCTTGTGGCCCGGTCGCTCCCGTGGCCCCCGTCGGCCCTTGCGGGCCCGGGTCGCCCTTCTGCCCCGCCGCCGTGGAGGATGAGCGGACGGCAACAGGCGCAGGTGTCGCCGTCGCTACCCCCGCCCGTTGCCGGGACGCGGCCAGGTCGGCGCGGATGTTAGCGGCCGCCGCCTTCGCCTCGTCCACGCCGGATTTCAGCGTATTATAGTCGCTGTTGTAGTCGTAATCGGTCGGCCGGGCCGGTTTGAAGTTGGGCATTGTCAGATTCTCCTCTCGTATTTTCGCGGCGAATCGGAAACCGCCGCGGTTTGCCGAGAATCGGAAACCGCCGCGGTTTGCCGAGAAAACGATTAAGGGTCGTTCCTTCGTTCGCTTCCGGTGCTCGCGGTCACCCGGACGCCGTTCAGGATGAATTCGCGGGCCGACGAGCCCGCTATCCCCACGTCGAACAGTTCGCCCTTCGTCCGTCCGGGTCGGAGCGAGGGCTGATCCTCCGTATCGGGGGTGATTGTGTAGACACTTGTCCACGTGTCCACGGCGTCCGGGAAGGACGTGATGTTCTGCCCGCGCCCGCTGGACAGGGAGAGCGTGAGCGCGAGGGGGCTATCCGGGTCGCCGTTCGTTATGTCCAGGTCAAGCCGGTACGGGCGTTTCGTGCCGTACCCCGGTCCGTTTTCGTAGCCATACGCCCGGCTTCGGAACACGAACGGGATCGGCGTTTCCGCCGATCCCGACGTCGCCTTATCGCCCGCGAACGGGGCGCAGAGCACGATCTGCCCGCCCGTCGTCAGGATGTAGTGGCCGCTCTGGGCGTCGGATCCGGGCATGTCTACCCCGCCGGTCGGTACTATCCCCGTCCACCTGCTCCAGGCTGTAGACACTTTGCGCGAGAAGGCCCCGCTGACCGGCCCTTCTTCGAGCCGGGTCGGGGCGTACACGAGTATCGAGTTGGGCGCGGCGTCGGTCTGTGTGGTGGGCACGGCGAGGTACAGTTTCCCGCCGTGCTCCCACAGCGATATGAGGGCGGTCGCGTCCAGCCGGAACGCGAGCCTTTTGGCAAGCCGGGGCGTTACCAGTGCCCGAACGATCTCGGACAGGTTGCGCGGGGCGTACTGCGGATTCCACGCGACCAGGCCGTTTACCGTGAGGTAATACACCGCGTCGCCGAACAGGGTCGCGGCGTTCCGGGCGGCGAGGCCTAGCGGCGTCCTGGCGTCCCCCGAAAACGGGCGCAACTGGAAGTTCGAGGGGTCGGAGCCGATCAGCAGGTACGGCGGCTTGGTCTCGAAGAGGATCGCGACCTGATCTTGAAGAGGCAGGAGGCGCAGGGCGCGGTCGCCGTCCTCTGTCCCGATGTGACTGTAGAAGCCCTTGACCGGCTCGTCGGGGTCGGTCGGCGATACCGAGCGCGAGAAGTAGAGCCCGGCGTTGGCGTCGGCGGAGAGTTGCCACGACGCGTACAGCTCGGAGCGTCGCCCCAGGCCCGCGAGCAGGAGGAGCCGCGACTGCCACGACACGATTTCCCGGATCTTCGCCGGCGGTGCCTCCCGGCCCGGCTTGTACGTGTCCGCGAGCAGGAGCCACGACGCCGGCGTGTTGTCCGTGATCGTGATCGTGTCGAGCGTCGGTTTGCTGACCGCGATGTACGGGTTTCCGGGCGCGGCGTAGTAGGGCGGCAACCCCTTCGGGGCGTCGGCCCCCGGCGACGTATCGGTCGTGTCATACGCGATCAGTGCGAGGAGTCTGCCGTAGCCGTCCGCGAAATCGCCGAACCGGTATAGCGCGACGTACCCCGCCGCGCTGTTCTTGCGCGGCGAGAGGGCGATCTTCGCGGTCGCCGCCGATGTGGTCGGGGTCACGGACTGCGAGAACGCGGAGCCGTCGCTCTGGATGACGTTGAGTAGCTTCGCCGGGTCGGTGGTCGCGTCCCATTCCACGACTCGGTACTCTATTGTGGTGCCCGTTAGCAGGTTTCCGGGGAACGTGACCGGGCCGATTTCGAGCACGGGCAGGGCGGTAAAAGTGGGCGTTTCGTAGATGTTCACGCCGCCGGGGAGCGGCGTGTCGGCGACGAACTGCCAGCCGATATGTGTCGTCCCCGCCCGCGCCGCCGGGTCGAGCGCGGTGAGGTCCACGGCGAACGAGAGAACAGACTGCCCGGCGACGCTCGCTATCGGGAGGTCGGATTTCGTCCACACTCCCGCGACGTTCTTCGCGAGAAATGGCCGGACGATGACCCCGGCGGTGGGAAAAACTCCGTTTTGTCCCGTGTCTGCCGTCGCGCATCGGAACCGGAAGAGTAATGTCTGCTCGGTCTGGAGCTTGGCGGCGTCGGTCGTGGAGACGGGGTACAGGAGGCATAGTCCGGCGGTGAGGAGGTACCCCGACTTGATCGCGACGGAACCCTGCCGCACGAGCAGGTCGCCCGCCGTGGTCTGTTCCAGCCCGAGCGTCGCCGGATATTCGTATATCGCGACGCGGTTGATCCAGGTACCCTGTGTGGTCGGCATGTTATTCTAACGCCTCGAACTTGAAGGAAATCGACTTCACCGGGAAACCGACATTCCGGCAGTCTAGTACAAACCGCTGGCGGCCCGTGAAGCCGGCGGGGTTGGACACCTCGAAATCGCTCGTTACGGTGGCGGGTGTGCCCCCCCCCGAAACCAGCGGGTAACAGGTCGCGGTAATCCGGTTCTTCTCGGTGCCGTCCTGGGTGTCGGAGGCCGGCTTGATGTACAGGTCGCAGGACACTTCAAAGACGGCGGGCGTATTCGGGTTCGCGAGGTTCGTTATCCGCGACGTCGCCGCCTCGCCCCGGCTGTCGAGCTGGAGCGCGGGCGCGTTCGGCGGGTCTACCGTGTTCACGGAGGCGGATCCCGCAAGCGTCCAGAAGGTGCTCGCCGTGTCGAAACTCGCGTCCCCGGCGGCGACGAAACTCTGGCCGGTGGTCGCGGGTATCGTGAGCGACGGGTCGGCCCCGGTTTCCACCACGCTCCCGAAGGGCGGCGCGGGCAGGTAGGGGCGGGCGAGCAGCTGGGCGGATAGGGGCGCGTCGGGTCGTTTCAGTCCCGCCGCGATCTGGCCGTTCGTGCCGTCCGCCGCGAACCGGAGAAGGCCGGGGATGTCGGCCCCGGCTATCTGCCGCGCGACGTTATCGGCGACGTAGACGTACCCGGCGTACTGCCCGATGACCGCCTCCGCGCCGTTAAAGGCTTGTCCGCTCGCGGCGATCTGCGACGGGAGGGTGACGGCGACCGGGGCGGTCGTGCCGGGTATCCACCGGTACAGGCTCGTCCCGGCGGCGAACCAGAGGTGTGTCGTCCCGTCCGCTTGCACGACGGGCGTTCCCGCGCGGGCGGGTGCGGCGACGTTCGCGGCGAGCTGCGCGACGAAGCCGGGGCGGAGTTGGAGCCGCCCCGCTTCGAGTATCAGGTTATCGGCGCGGCGGCAGTGGCCGGGCGGGATGTCGCCGGGCGCGTGCAGGGCGTCAATGCCGAGGAACTGGGCGTCCCCAAAAACAGCCGCTGTTTGTTGGTTGGTAACGAAGTCGGGCATTAATTACACCCGCAACCTTTCCCCGTCCATTGCGGCGAGGGCTTCGCGCTTCCCGTCCAGCCTTCGACAGTGATGGTGGCGGTGCCGGTGCCGAAACAGCCGCCCAAGGGGGTGACACTGTACACGTAGGTCCGGCCCGCGTCCACCATCATGTCGAGGTATAGGGGGTGGTTCGGGGCGAACCGGCCGTTGCCGCCGACGGCCGCCGTCGCGAGGATTACGTTGTCGCGCTTTATCTGGTACGCGGTCGCGCCGGTCATGGGGGACCAGGTGACCACGACGCGCTTTTTACAGCAGGACTGACACACTTGCACGGCCGGCGCGGGCATGTCTATAGTGCCGGGCGTCGCGGTCGCGGTCGCCGACGGCGCGGACGTGCCGCACGCGTTGAAGGCGGTTACCGAGAACGTGTCGGCTCGTCCGATGACCGCCGCGAATGTCGCGGACGTGCCCGCAACCGTGGTGGCTATGGCGTCCCCGGCCCGCGTCGCCGTGTAGCCGGTCGCGCGGGGCGAGGCGGCCCAGGCGACGGTTATCATAGGCGAGCAGGTCATCGGGTCCACCGATGGGGTCGCGGTAACGCCCGTGGGGGCGGGTGGGGGCAGGTTCGGCGTCCCCGTGACCGTGTTCGAGGGGAGCGGGCCGCCGGAGCCGGTTACCTGCCAGGTGTGCGGCGTCCCGATGGTGCCGCCCGCGTCTATAAAGGTCGTCAAGGCTCCCGTGTATACTACTGTTCCGTCGCGCGTCAGGGTATAGTTAGCCCCCGCTATGGCGGTCCAGCCCAGCGTCGCCGAACCCGCGCAGTAGCCCGAGCCGGTCAGGGTCAGCGTCGGGGGTGGTACCGGCGTCAGGGTGAGGGTCAGCGAGCCGACGTTATCCGCGTTGAGTCCGTCGTTACAGATCGTCCACACCCGCCCCGTGACGCCGGCACCCGCCGCGCCCGCGACCTGTGCCGCTGTGACGGTCGCCGTGATCGGGTTCGGATCTACCGGGTTCGCCGTGAGGGGGAACCCGAAAACGAACGGCGCGCTGTACTGCGTGCCGTCCGATACGGTCGGCTGGGGGATATGCGCGGGGGTCGCGCCGTCGGGCAGGATGAGCAGGGCGAGGCCCGCGCCGCCGACGTAAAGGGCATCGGCGGCGGTCTGCGCAAACGGCGTGTGGTCTATGCCGCCGCTGTTGGTGCGCAGGGCACCGGACGGGTTCCACTGGTAGGTACCCGCCCCCGTCGCCGTCAGGCCATAGCCGGGCGGGAGGATGACGCCGGTGTTTATCCAGGCGGCTACCGTAGATTGTACGGTGAGCGTCGTGGTTGGCACGGGTTATCCCCCGTCCCCGTCGGTGTCGGGGCGTGTGGGTGCCTGTTCGGGCGCGGGCGCGCCCTTCTCGTAGGGCAGGTACCCGTCCATGTATTCCGTGCGCATATGATCCGGCACCCGGTTACGAATCCGGTACATCGTCTTGTCGAGCCGGGGCGCGATGAAGGCGCGGCGCATGGCGAGCCGGGGGTCGTCCGAGGCCTTCTCGCACAGCTTCATGGCGGCGTACAGTGTGATCGCGTCTTCGTCGTCGGCGGGTAGCCAGGCGAACGTCGGGTTACCGCCGGTGTCTATGTCGGCTGGTAGGCCGTAGCCGGTGACCAGGAGCTGGCCGCCGGTGTCCGGGCGGGCCTGGATCGCGACGGCGCGGTTGTCGTTCTTGGCGTTGGCCCAGTACTTGGGCGCGGCGTTCGCTGCGTACAGCCGGTCGCGGTAGAAGTTCTCCATCGCCTCCGGGGAAAGTTTGGTGAGGCGGTAAGTCACCCCGGCGGTCGGGGCGTAGTAGACGTCGAATACCACGCGGATCGTCTTGCAGTCGGCGAGGCCGCCGAAGAGGGTGAGGGCGTTGTTCGGCGTCGCTCCGATGGCGCAGGTGAGGCTGGCGGTACGCTCGGCGAGCAGGGCGCATTTACAGAGTTCGTCCTTCGCCTCGTTCAGTAGTTGCGTCATGCCCGCCGTGGCGTCAATGGCGTATCCGTTGGTGCCGGTGCCGCTCGGCATGCCGGCGAGTGCGGAGTTGCCCGCCTCGGCGAGGGTCTGTAGAACGGCGTTGCGCCAGTCGTCCGTCGTTTTCGTGCTCATAGGGGTTACTCCGGCGAAAGCGGCTTTCGCCTACCTCGCGTAGTTCTTGGCGGCCCAAACGCCGACGCGCCCGGCGGTCTCCGCGGCTTCGGCTTTGTACGCCTGGGCGAGCGCGATATAGTTTCGATCCTTCGCCGACATTTGTAGGCACCGGCGGGCGGTCGCGAGGGCGATGACCGCCTCGTGCGCGACGGCGGGTAGCGGGCACTCGTCGCCCGCAGTGTCCCATTGGTGCAGGGCGTGGCCGTTCGCGGGCAGGGACGGCAGGGCGAACCCAGCTGCTATTATCCCGCCCGCGCGGGTCGTCTTCGCGACGGGTGCCACGTCGAACGTGGTCAGGTCGGCGAGCACGGCGAATCGCGGCGTGTCTTCGGCGGGCCATGTGCGCCAGCCGGGGACTTCGACGGGTGCCCATCCCGATTTGCCAGCACTATACAAGGTCCCGCCCCTTCCAGACTTCTCGAGGTAGTTCGCCGTGACCAGCGGCAAGCGGTGGCGTTCGCCCTGCGCGTCAACGCAATACACCGCCTTGAGCTTGTAGATCTTCGGGTAGCAGTAGGTCGCCTGTCCGGCGACCAGCGCGTCGGACATCTCCGTATAGTAACAGTCGGTGCGCTGGGCTATGTCGTCGGCGGCGGCGTCCAGGGCGCGTTCCTCCGGCGGCCCGGCCCATCGGGAAAGCGCGTCGCCGTCTTCGAGCATCAGATTAGCCCGCACGTGCGCGAGCATTTCGCCGCGCGTCATTTAGTTCGACTCCCAGGGCAGGCGGAAACTCTCGCCCGCTATCGCCTTGATGGTCGCGAGGGGGAGCGACATGATCGCGCCGACGACCATAGCGACTTCGGGCAGGACCGCCGTTTGGCCGGCGGCGTCGGTCGCTATGCACCGGTAATAGCTCGTGCTGTTCGGCGCGAGGTTCGAGTCCGTAAGGGTAGGGCCGGTCGCGCCGGGGACCGCGTTGCCCGGCCCGGGCGTGAAGCCCGTCGCAACGGATTTGTACCACTGGTAGGTATAGGGCGGCACCCCGCCGGTGCCTTTCACCGACAGGTTCGCCGAGTCGCCGATCACGCCCGACGCGCGGGGCCAGGCCAGAAACGGGTTGGGGTTTGCGCCGGCTACCAGGTAATCGTAAGCGGGTTTCAATATCAGGCTCGCCTGTGCCAGGAACCCCGCCGTCGTGTTCGGGTGGAACACCCTGTCCGTCATCTCCGGGTGATCCGCGAAATAATACGGCAAGTCGGTAATGTTGTTGAAATACGTCAGGTTCGCGCCCTGCGTCGGGGTGAGATACGCCGCTTCCGCCGCGTTCGCGTCGAGCACCTGCTGACTGCTGTTCGTGTAGGCCCCCCCGAGCACGGCGAACATGCCCCACAGGAAGATCGGCACCCCCGGTGCCGCCGCCTGGAGCGCTGCGACCAGTGCCCCATAAACCGCCTGGTTCCCCGAGTTGAACGAGCCGTTCGTACCTAATCCGCAGAAAATGGCCTTGAGATTGCCCGCCGCTTTCGCGTCCGTGATCGCCTTCAGTGCGCCGTTGTAGTTGTTTTTCGTGCCGTCGTAGAGCGATTGCCCCGCGCCGGAGACGGGCGCGGAGGACGCCCAATCCACTATAGCACTGCCGCCATGCCCGCAGTTGTATAGGGTCGCGCCGCCCGGTTTGACCCCGGCGAGAATCGGTGCCAGCCCGGTGGCGAGCGTGCCCGTGAGCGAATCGCCGAGCAGTACGAACCCGTCAGTCGCGCCGAACAGATCCGCGCGGGGCGGGAATGTGGGGAGCGTAGGGCAGGGCAGGAAGTGCGGCAAGCCGGTGGTGGGGTAGCCGACCGATCCGCCGACGTCCACGATGGTCG
>JAYUUO010000224.1:0-3074 GCA_043754515.1 Armatimonadota bacterium | reverse complement strand
GCGGTGTAGATGCCCTTGCTCGCGTGTTGCGAGTAGGTGCCGATGAAAAGGATGTTTTCGCTCATAGGTAGGCCGATTATATCCCGGCGTGGGGCGTGCCCGGCGTCTGCTCGGGCCGGTCAGTTCGTACCGGAGGATCAACGATCCGCCGGAGAAACAACGATCCCCGCCCCCCGCGTCATGGGGCGGTTTTCGGCTTCCATTCGCGCGGGCTACAAAGTGACTTTCGGCGGGCTGGCGCGCACTATTCGCAGAAGCGTCCGCAACGCCTCGTTCACCGCGGCCGAATCAGGGAACGCAGGCGCGACACCGGGCGCGAGCTCCACCATGACCGGCGTCGCGCTGGCGAAACGGCGCGCGTACTTGCTGACGACGGCGTTTGAGAAATCATATTCCGGCGACATTTCGTTCGCATCGGTAGGTGTCTTTTCATCCATCTTCGTATCGCTTTCTTTCCAATCGCGTGCGCTTGCTCCTTTTGGTGTAGTGTACAGTCAGCGCATGATGAAGGCGTGAATCCGTGCTTCGCCCTCCTTCGTGATCTCGTCGGCGAGCGTCATTGTCAGTGTCATAGGACGGGTTCCCCTTCGGCGGGGCGTCTCAGGACAGTGTACCGCTCGGCTTTACGGGTTGACGGACACTTCGAACTGGAACGAAATCTCACCCGTTTTCACCGGCAACTTCTTAATCCCGGTCAACCCCGTGTAGTACGACTGTAGCAACTCGGGCGAAACGTCCCCCTGACGTGCCGTCTTGATGGCGTTCCCTGTCGGTGTGCAATTGAACTGCACCAGAAGATGAAACGGCTTTTTACACTCCGCGAACGTGACTTTGGCTAACCGCTCCGCTTCCGTTATAGGCGCGGACATTTCCACGGCCTTCGCTTGCGAGTCGCTTCCCGCCATCCGCGCCTCAATGTCCTTTTCTGATGTGAGGAGACGGATAGGACCAAGCACTACCTTCTGCCCAGATTGTGACTGTCGCGGTATTTCGGGTTTGTAGGTTTTCCAACCGCCTTCGGACACATAGGTCTTCTTATCAGCGGGGTTCCGGTACTCTTTCTCGGACGACATCGTACTTCCTTTCTTGTCCCGTGGCGGGTCGGACGCGCACCCGGCGAGTGCGAAGACTACCAGGCTTGCCATTAATAGTCGCATAGGAGTAGTGTACCATTGGCTGGTTCAGTTGTTACATTCCAGTCATCAACTAACCGAAGATCGCGGCATGCGCTGGCCGAGTTTGACATGACAAGCCCGTTTATATGCAGGATTCCCGCCGACACGAGCGGCCGCAGGCGAGTAGAATAGCCCCATGACAACATTTACACTCACGGTAGACGACGAGGTCGCCGCGCTGATCCGGCGCGTCGCGGCTAAAGAGAGTAAGGACGAAACGGTGGCCGCGACGCAACTCCTGGAATGGGCGGCGGCGCGGCGCGGCGCAACCGACGCAGACGCCCCGGCAACCGACGACTGGGACGACGAGGAGGCGTTTCTGAAAATGCAGGACGCGCAGATTCGTCAGATGTTCGAGCGTAACAAATGGTAGATACGCTGGAGCAAGGCGACCTGTATTGGGTGGATGGGGCGCGCGTCGCCCCATGGTCGTTATACAAGGCAATCGCCTTAACGATAGCCACATTCGCACGGCTGTCGTTTGCCCCATCACGTCCAACTTGGGGCGGGCAAACGACCTCGGAAATGTCCTGCTCGAAATTGGCGAGGGTAATTTTACGAAACGGAGTGTGGTCAACGTATCGCAGTTTCATGTGCTAGACAAGGCAGATCTAGTGGAGTACATCGGCTCGCTCTCGGCGGCGCGGGTGCGACAAATTGTCGCGGGGATTTCGCAGACGTTCGCCATTATCATGGCGACAGACACAGCGAAAAAGCCGGACGCGGGGGGGCGGCTACATGGACGGGCAAGGCTATACCGGCGACGTGCAGTCCGGCCTGACGTTGTTCGGGATGCGGTACTACAACCCGCAGTCGGGCCGGTGGCTGACGCGCGACCCCATCGGCTATGCCGGGGGCATGAACCTGTACGCCTACTGCGACGGCGACCCTGTAAACAACAGCGACCCGAGCGGGTTGGATTGTGGTTGGGCTGATGGATTTACCAGAGACCATTTCAATAGACCTGTCGCTCCACCAGGACCTAAGACAGTTAATCTTGCGAAAAACGCAGCACGAGTCGCTCGATATGGATGGAATCTCTGGTGGTTTCGAGGTCAAGTTCAGACGGGAGGACCATGGGACTTCAAGTCAGAAGGCCCAAAGAGAGTCTATGTCCACCCAGAGTACGAGGACTTTGGCAACTACCACTATGGCTACGTGGGCGCGAGCATGTATTCTTTAGAACTTCTGCTAGCTGAAGCCGGTCGTGCTCAACGGAAAGACAACACAACCAGATGGCCGGGTGATCCCGGCAAAATTGGGCTGCCGTGGACTGGAACGTCACCTTACGGGGATGATCCACGGGATCAGTATTGGATCAGAAGAGGCTACGAAGACTACTTTGTTGAAAGTATAATGACAGGATTTACGCGGGATATTGACGCCAACCGCGTAACTCCTAATTGATTTAGGCCGCTCAAAGCATAATACTGCATCGTCGCGTCCGGGAGGAGAATGTTATGGTAGGTGAAGATTTTGTGGTGGCAGTGCTTATGCCATTCATACTGGGCGGTTTAATCGTCGCCTACTTATCGCGAATGTTTGTAAAAGAGGTCCGTTTCGCCGCGTTCGCGTCGTTTTTCCTCTTCGCACTCGGCTTATTCGTCTGGATCAGGCTGAGGACCCCGGGAATCACCCCTATATTGCTGATGAGCATTGCCCCGCTTGGCGTGGAGTGCATCGCAATTTTTCGGTGCAAACGAAGTCCCATTATCGTGTCACTAGCAGCCTTCATTGTCGCGCTTCAATCGACGCTCATCTACTTCCACTTTCGCTACGGGCTGTCTTGACTCGGTGATATGGTAGTAATGAAAAGAAGATATGCGCTGGTTGTGCTATGTTGCCTCCCTCTCCTGCACGTTCCGAAGCCACGTCCTCGGTGTCAAACGCAATGTGACA
>JAYUUO010000223.1:0-9192 GCA_043754515.1 Armatimonadota bacterium | reverse complement strand
GCGCCCGCGAACCAGAAGTGGCTCTCCCCGTACGGCACGCTGACCAGCAAGCACGGCTACCCGCTCCTTTACACCTACTCGCTGATCATCGCGCTCGTGTGCGGCACCGCCGGACTGCCGCATATTCTGGTGCGGTTCTACACCAACCCCGACGGGCGTTCGGCGAAGCGCACCACGTTCTGGGTCATGGTACTGCTCGGCGCGTTCTATGTGTTCACGCCGATGTGGGGCGCGCTCGGGCGCGAACTGCTCCCCGCGCTGTACGCCAACAACAAGACAGACACGGTGGTGATCGCCCTGCCACGCATCCTGGCGGACAAGACGCTCGGCGCGGTATTATCCGGGGTGACCAGCGCGGGCGCGTTCGCTGCGTTTATGTCCACGTTCTCCGGGCTACTCGTTTCGATGAGCGGCGCGTTCGCGCACGACATTTACGGCAAAATCCTGCGCCCCCGGTCGTCTCCCGAGTCGCGGCTTCGCGCGTTCCAACTCGCGGCGGTCGGGATCGGGATCGCCTCCATGCTCCTCGGGCTGGTCGTGGAAAGTTTCGACATCGCGACGCTGGTCGGCTGGGCGTTCGCAATCGCGGCGGCGTCCTACTTCCCGCTCCTGCTGCTCGGCGCGTGGTGGGGCGGCCTCACGAAGTACGGCGGGGTAGTCGGGATGCTGACCGGCGGGCTGCTGTCGTTCGCGGCCATCGTGACCACGATGCTACTCGACAAGAAAATCCTGACGTTCGAGGTCAGCCCCCTAATACGCGCCCTGATGGAGCAGCCCGCCATTTGGGGCGTCCCGCTCGCGCTAGGGACGATGTTCGTCGTTTCCCTGCTCACCCAGAAGCACCTGCCACGCGACGTCACGGCGAAGTTGTTGCGCCTACACGCGCCCGAGGAGATGGGGCTGTCGAAGAACTACATTGAGCAGTGAATCTCCGACGGCGCGAGCGGAACCCTTTTCATCTCGGGCCGGTCGTCGCGTGCTCGGTGATCCAGCGGTGCTGACAGATACATACAGGTAGATACTCCGCTTTACGTCCTAATTAACATGGGTAAAATTGCCATTGACAAGCGCGGTGGGCGAGTTTGTAAAAGTGGTGGGCCAACACGCTTGTGGAAGGTAGTACGACTGCATAAATATGATTGGTCGTTATACGAGACGTTTTTGCTTCTGCATCGCGTCGTCAACACGGCGTCAATCAGTTTTGTCGTGAGCGATCCACGCCTACCTGACAACCCCATCGTGTTTCATAATCCCGCCTTTGAGTACCTGACTGGGTACGACTCGGGCGAGATTGACGGGCGGAACTGCCGCTTCCCGCAGGGCGCGGATACCGACCCCGAAGCGGTCGCCGAACTCAGACGGGCGATCGCGGAGGAGAGGCCCTGTCGCATGGTGCTACTCAACTACCGTAAGACGGTATCTCCTTCTCGAACGAGTTGTCCCTCTCGCCCGTCCATGGCGACTGCGGCGTCCTGACGCATTTTGTGGGGGTACAGACCGATGTCACGATCCTCAGCGCGGTACAGGCCGAACGCGACGCTTTGATCGCCGCGCAGAAGAACATCGTTGACGCGCTCCAACGCGCGCTACTTTTGACAGTAATGCCCTATCCAGAACCAGTCAGGGGCTACACTCGATCAACGAGGTGCTTTCCCGGCACGAACCGGGGAGCGGTGTTGTCGTAGTTAAACACGGCTAGGCTATTTCATACGCACCCCGACTAATTCTCCGGCACCAGGTTGACAAATCTATTACGGTTCCTGTATACTCCAATTGTTCCGATACACTTGTGAAGTTCGGAACTACTAGCGAGGTAGCTATATAAGCAATGGTGTGCGGATAAACCGCGAAGACACGCACCGGCTCCGCTATAATTCTTGTGGCTCCATCTCGGATGCTGGTTCCAGCACCCGCGCTTTCCACCAATTCACACTAAAACGCTAATACTACGGGCGAACTCGTGGTTTGTTTGTTATTTTTGCATTCTAAGAGAAATCAAAATGCCTAAAATGAGTCGCTTTTCCTGCCTCCTCCTGATGGCGGGCATCGGCATAGTCACTACCACCGGTCTCCAACCAACCCGCGCTTTCGCGCAGGACCTGACTGCCTCCTATACCTGGAAGCCCGTACGCCTCGGTGCCGGCGGATTCGTCACCGGGTTCATCACGCACCCGCAGAACAGCGCGGTGCGCTACTGCCGTACCGACGTCGGGAACGCCTACCGCTGGGACAACGGGAACAGCGTCTGGGTACCGATGGTGGTCAAGGGCACTTCATCCGGCATGCCGGGGGGCGTTTCCAACGCGCCGACGCAGTATGGCGTCGAGAGCATCGCGCTCGACCCGAACAACACGAACGTGGTCTATCTTTCCTTCCAGACCACCCACTCATCCGACTGGGTCAGCCTGTTCCCAACCACCGCGGGGAACGTCTACAAAAGCACCGACGGCGGCGTCACCTTTTCGGCAGGCAACTTGTCCATACCGCTGTCCGCGAACGATTCATGGCGCGTGCTCGGCGAGCGGATGATGGTGGACCCCACCAATGGCAACATCGTCTACTACGGGTCCCACTCCGGTTTGTATCGTAGCACCGACAGCGGCTCCACCTGGGGACAGGTCACGCTAAACGGCTCGAATGTGATCGGCGTGCAGTTCTCCAAGCCGGACGGCACCGCGTCGTTTAACAGCCAGACCGTCACCAAGTGTATCTACGCCATCGTCGGCGACGGGTCGGTCTACAAGAGCGGCGACGGCGGCTATAACTTCAACAACATCTCCTCCGGGCAGGGGATAGACGGGAAAGGCAGTGCCTCGACCGTGGACGCGAGCGGCAACCTGTTCGTAGCACAACACAATTCCACGACGATCTGGAAGTATCACGGCAACTGGTCATCGTCCGTTGTGAGCTTCCCGAACGGCCAGAACCTGCAAGCGGTCACCACTAACAAGGGCAACGCGAGCATCGTGTGGGCGGTGGGCGAGGGCGGCGCGCTAAGCCGGTCGAGTGACGGCGGGTCGAACTGGACACCCGTCAGCGACCATCTCCTGTACGGTAACACACTCGCCTGGCTTCCACAAAATTATTCGTGGAGATCGAACGGCGGTATCACGTTCGACGCCAGCGGCAAGCTGTGGATTGCCGAGGGGAACGAGGGTATGCTGGGCTACTCGCCGAACAACGGCGAGGCGACATCCAGCCAGCCATACTGGGCGATTGACAGCAAGGGGATCGAGGAGTTCGTCACGCATGACGCTATTGTTCCCCCCGGCGGCAACCTGGTCGTGGCGGTCGAGGACTCTACCGGCTTGTTGGTCAGTGACCCGAACCAGTTCACCGCTAAGCAGATCAACCTGCAAGACCAGTTGATCTCGAACGGCACGGGACTCGCCTACTGCCCGAACGCTGCTACCTATATTGCCGCCGTGACTGCGGACGCGAACTACACCGGCTCGGGTGCCTGCTACTCCGGCTATTCCAGCGATGGCGGCAGCACCTGGACGAAGTTCGGCTCCTACCCATACAACCCCGAACTCGGCAAGACGCTGGGAACCGAGGGGTTCGGCACGATAGCCGTCAGCCGCCGCAACGGCTGGTCACTCGGCGGCGACCACCTCGTGTGGCTCCCCGGTGGGAGCAACGCGCCATACTATTCGAAGGACGGTGGCAACTCCTGGACGCGCACCGGGACGTTCCCGATAGTTCAGGCGTCACAGGTAGACGGTAGCACGTATCACACCTGGGACATCGGACACCTGAAGGACCTCAGCGGCTTCTGGAACCTGTCACTCAAGCAACATCAGCTGGTCGCCGACCCGTTCGTCGCCGACAAATACTACCTCAAGCTCACACACGGTGGTTTGTATGTTTCCACAGACGGCGGCGTGAACTGGGTGTCACAGTCCAGCGCGAACCTGACGGACTACACGAACCATGGCACCCTCGCCGCGAACAACGCGGTGCAGAACGACCTCTGGTTCGCGGACGGCTGGGAGGGTGCCTACCCGACGCACGGCCTGTGGCACTCGGCGGATGGGAGTACATTCAACAAAATCTCCGGGATTGACTACGCGCTCGCGCTCGCGCTGGGCACCGGTAGCGGCGTATCAGGGGCGAAGCCCTATACCGCGTACTTCTACGGCAAGCTGACCGGGAATAATACGTGGGGTATCTTCTCGTCCACGGACGGCGGTGGCTCCTGGAGCCGGATCGCGAACTACCCCACCGGAATCTTCGACCAGCCGACCTGTATGGCGGCGAGTTGGAACACCTACGGAACGGTTTATGTCGGCACGACCGGCAACAGTTTCGTGTACGGGACGACCGGAAGCACGGGCGGCGGGGGCGGCGGGACAACCGGCGCGAACGTCGTGATCAACCCGAGCTTCGACCAGGAAGCCTACAACACGTCCACGCCGACCGGCTGGGGCGGGTGGCAACCTGCGGGTCAATCCGGGGCGGCCTACACCGAACCTTACGGCGGCACGCACACCGGGGCGCGCCATTACACGCACTGGAATGGTCAAGCGTACTATGTCAACTCGTATCAGAACATCAGTAACCTGCCGAATGGAACCTACACACTTTCCTGCTGGACCAAGTCGAGCGGCGGACAGAACTCGGTAGTCATGGCCATACAAGGGTACGGGGGGAACTACGTCAGCACGAATATCCCCGCCTCCAGTAGCTGGACACAAGTCAAGATTACCGGAATCAACATCACTAACGGCTCCTGTCAGATAAACCTGCAAAGCGACGCGAAGGCGAGCAACTGGACGTACTTCGACGACGTTACACTGACCAAGCAGTAGATCACCGCGGAATATGCCCCGGTCTCACATCGGGGCACATCCCGGCTATCACGCCCGCCGTTTGTGACGGCGGGCGTTTTTTCGCCGTTACCCGTTCAATGTCGGGGGGACGCGCCACTATCTCAGGATTACGTACAGCGTATCGGGCGGCACGGCGAAGGTTACGGCACCGGCACCGCTTTTCGCGCGGGCGAGCGGCATTGTACGCGTGGCCATGCCGTTCGCGTCGAGAACTACCATGCTTCTGATCGCCGCGTTGCGCACGGTCAGCGTGATCGCGGATTGTCGCACCGCCCACGGGTTCGCGCCGGTAGCGACCACCTGCCGCTTCGCGCCGCGCTCGTCTGCCGCGCTCGCGTCGGCCAACTTATCCTGCCAGCCGGTCGGTCGCGCCGTCGTCCCGACCTGAACCAGAATCTTGCGCGACGTTCGGATCGGCACGCCGTCCATTGAGACCACGGCAACCGTCGCGTACTCGTCGCTTGACTGTATAGAAACATCGGTCAGCGCAATCTTCCCACCCGCGCGTGCCAGGAACCCGGTCGCGCCCTGCGCCTTCGGCGCGTTCACCACAGCGATCCCCTTGTCGTAGTTCAGTCGCTCCTCGCCCGTACCGCCGGTCACGAGCTTGTGTCGGCCGTCTATGTGGCTGGCAAGATCGGGCGCGACGCGGCTCTTCGCGGGATCGCCGCCGTAGACGACTTCCACGGGTCCTACGAGAAAGGCGAGTGGGTCAACGCCGGTTTTGACCGCGCTCCGGGCGGGCAAGTCGCCGCTGTCGCGGTTCGGGTCGTACCCCCCCTCCTCGGCAATCAACGGGGACCGACGCTCCCAAATGTCTTCCACGGCACGCTCTTCATGCACCACGGGTTGAGCCTCTTTCAAGTAGCCGCCGCGAAACAGGAGTGCCGCCGCCGGGAACTGACCGAGTTGCATCGGTGTCGCGATATTCCACTTACCGGGCAGGTTGTTCCCGAGGATCGCCGGTTGCCATTCCGGGACGTCGCCGTCCGCGAAAAAGTACGAGGCGTCCACGCCGCTGAGCGACTGGTACGCGGCGGTCAGAAACGGCCCTTCGCTCTGGTACAGGGTCGGCGAGACCCATTCCATCTCAGGTAGGATCATCGGGTAGCCGACCGGCTGTTTAATGCTAGTCGGCATCCCGCGCGGGTCGAAGAGCACGGAATTGTTCGCGAATGTGTCGCCGGCATTGATAGCCCAGCCGTTCTGTGGCCCTGTGTGCAAGCCGTCGAAGTACCGGTTCACCGCCATGACCTCGTTCGCGCCGTACGAGTACCGCTCCGCGTCGAAAAGAAGTGTCGGGTCGGCGGGTCGCCAGTTCCCGGCGTTCACGAGTTGCTTACAGCCGAGCGTTTCGCGCAGATATTTGCCCGTTTCGGCGTTGAAGTCGCGCATCGTCTCGGTATAGAACGCTAGCTGATCGGAGAGCCGTTTCTGCCGGTACCCGGACTGCTTCTGCGTCCACTGCCAGACGATGTAGATGCCCACCTTGCCTTTGTCGAACGCATCACCCTGTTTCGCCTGGAACTCATCCGTACCCGGCGTCTCGCCGCCCCACGCCGCGTTCGCCTTCACCAGCGAGCCGTACTTCTTCGTCAGATACACCCCGAACCGCGCCTGAAGCCGCGCGAGTTGCTCACCCTTTATGTCCTGACCCGTCCAGAACAGGAGCGAGTCTTCGTTCTGAATCTGAATGATCGCCACCGCCGGATCCGCCGCGAGAGACATCCCGGTGCGGGGATTCGGGCCGGCATACAGTGCTTTGAGCCACGCCCGGTACCCGCTCTGTAGCGTCGGATCGAGGAACACGAGACTGCCCAGCTCCTGGCCCGCCGCGACTCCGGGGATGTTCCAGTTCTTTTGCGCCTTGACGTGGATGCCCCAGTACGGCGAGATGGTGGTGTAGATGCCCTCTTTCTTCATCGCGGCGACCAGACGCCAGATGCGGTTTACTTCTTTCTCGTCCACGTCGGTGATGGCGGATTCGGGCGCGGTCGGCGCGATCTGCGTATGCACCCGAACCATATTGACGCCGCGTTTGGCGAGCCAGCGGGCTTTGTGCGCGAGCATCGCGTCGTCATCCGTGTTCTGAACATACTCGTCCACCGCCCAGAATCGGATCGGGGTTCCTTTGCCGTTCACGAAACTATTGCCGTCCGCCGAGCGGCGGAGGAAACCGCTCTCGCCCGCCGTTTTCTCGTTTAGCGAGCGCAGATCGAGTAGCGCATCCGGGGAGAACGTGTCGGTCGGCGGCACGAATGCCCAGGTCGCGTTCGGCGCGGGAGCGGAATCCGGCCGAAGCGGGATCGGCGCGCTTCGAGCGCGGCAGGAGACGCCGACGGCGGCGGTCAGTAGCAAAATGGAGCCGAGGCACACCGACAATCGGTACCTGATAAACGAGGGTCTCATAAGCAAGTGAACTTTCTGCTGGAGTAGGTGCTGACGGTCGGTGTCATTGGAAGTAACCCCGGCATCGTGGGACTGATTTTAGTGTACCTGGAGCCAGGCCCGCGGCGAGCCGCGAGCATGGATTCACGTTTAGAGCGTCCCGAAAAGCCGGTCTCCAAAGTCGCCGAGTCCCGGCAGGATATACTTCTGGTTGCTCAGTTCGCGATCCAGCGCGGCGGCGAATATGGAGACGTCCGGGTGCGCGGTGTTCACGGCTTCCACGCCTTCCGGCGCGGCAACAACACAAACGAGGCGGATGTCGGTGCCGCCCGCCGCCTTTACCGCGTCAATCGCCTGGCATGCCGAACCACCGGTCGCGAGCATCGGGTCAACGACCAGCACGGGGCGGTTCTTGTCTCGCAGATCGGGCAGTTTTTCGTAGTACGCCGACGCGACCGCCGTGGTGTGATCCCGCGCCAGCCCGATATATCCCACCGAGACGTCGGGGAACAGGTTCAGAATCGGCTGGAGCATTCCGAGGCCCGCCCGCAGGATCGGCACGACTACTATCCCGGACGCGAGATAAACGCCGTCCATCGTTTCGAGCGGCGTGTCAATGGGCACGGTGAGCATCGCAAGGTCGGCGGTCGCGTCAAGCGCGAGTATCACGGTCAGCAAATCCGAGAAGCCGCGAAACTGGGCGGGCGCGGTCCGGGCGTCGCGCAGATGGGTGACGAGGTGTCGGGCGAGCGGGTGATGTGAGACGGAGATTTCTAGCGGCATGGGCTTTGGGGTAGTTCTTCGGCAGGCGCGGGCCTTTTTCCTGCCGCTGGAATGGTTCCGCGGTTGTCGTGGCGCGGACGTGTCGTCGCGGGATGGTGCGTTCGGATCGCTGGTTATCGTGCCCCCACCCCCTAGCCCCCTCCCCCGCTACGCAGGAGAGGGGGGACAGTTGAAACGAAGTTTCTAACGAGCAGGACAGGCAGGAGCTTTTTTTTATTGCTTCTCGGCTTGTTGTATGCCGACATGGACAGAGTAGCCGTTCCGTACGTCCTACACGACAAGTGTATATGTAGCTCGCCCCGTGGAAAGCGGTAGATAAAAAGAAGAACACCTGCCTGTCCTGCTCGTTAGAAACTTCGTTTCAACTGTCCCCCCTCTCCTGCGTAGCGGGGGAGGGGGCTAGGGGGTGGGGGCACGACAACCAGCGATCCGAACGCATCACCCCGCGACGACACGCCCGCGCCACGACAACCGCAGGTGACCTAACCGACACCGAACAAAAAACTACACATGTGTAACTAATCCGTCGTTATTCTACAACGATCGGGGGCGGATAGGTCAGCGTCAGCAACGTCCGCTTCCCGGTCAGTCTTGCCCGAACGTCCCCCGGCAGATTCACGGCACCGCCCCCGGCTTCCATGAGGGATTCGAGTGCGTCCACGAACGCCGTTGTAGTCGCCTCCTCGCGCTGGACCGGCTTATCAGGCGTGTACACGGCGCGGATCGCGGCGAGCAAAACGCGGCGGCGCAAGGCGGGGTGCGCATCCCGGAGCGCAGCGACCGCGAGCGAGACGGCCCCCTCCGTCTCCCCCGCGACCACGGCGACGCGCCATAGGTCCGCCGCCCCCGCCGCGATGTAGTCGCTGTCATCACGGGCGTTATCCGCGAGGCGGCGCAGGGCGTCCCCGAGGCGTGGGTTGAACTCGCGGGCGATCTCCGGCATCCGCTGGCGCAGGCGCGAGCGAACATACTTCGTGCCCCGGTTCGACGGGTCCTGCCGGGGAACAATCCCGTTCTCGGCGCAGAACGCTTCCACCGACGCGCGGGATTGTCCGAGCAGGGGGCGGATGATAAACAGGCCGGGCGCGAGTTCGCGGGTCGGCGGGATCCCGGCCAGCCCGTCAACGCTCGTGCCGCGCAGGACGCGCCCCAGCACCGTTTCCGCCTGATCGTCGGCGGTGTGCGCGAC
>JAYUUO010000222.1:0-28381 GCA_043754515.1 Armatimonadota bacterium | reverse complement strand
AGGTCGCGCCGAGGTCGGCGATCACGGCTCGCACTGTCTCCTCGACCTGTGCTTCGGACGGCGACTCGGGCAGGTACTCCGCGATCAGCGCGATCTCGTAGCGTGTTTTCACAGCGAGGTCTTCGCGCCCACCGTCCTCCGCCGACTTCAGCGTTTCGTCGCGCAGTTTGCGCTGCTTCTGGAGCATTGTGACCGAGTCGGCGTCGGGCAGTTCAGGCACGCGCTTGTCAATCGCGACCGCCTTGAGTTCGGAAAATAGGAAGGACAGCGCGGCGCGGCGCTCGCTGTCACGCGCCTTAAGCGCGGCTGTCATATCGGCCTGGATCTGGCTGTAAATACTCATCGTCTCTTCTTTCCGTCGCGGAACGCCTCGTTCCGAATCGCGGGTTTTTCGGGTACCAATAGAACAATCATGTCCCAACCCGCAACCTTCAATCTACCCCCTGACGCGTTCCGCCGCCATGACGAATCGCCGGACGAGGTGTTCTACCGCGCGCCGCGCTTCGTGGCGCACATTGACGACGGCGCGATCGCGGGGGTCACGCAGTTGTACCGCGAGTACTTTCCCGCGGACGGCGCGATTCTGGACCTGATGAGTAGCTGGATCAGCCACCTGCCCGGCAACGTTTCGTACCGCGAGTTGGCGGGTCTCGGCATGAACCGCGAGGAGCTGGCGGCGAACCCGCGCCTGACCGAATACACGGTGCAAAACCTGAACACGAACCCGTCGCTCCCGTACGCGGACGAACGATTCGACGGTGCCGGACTCTGTGTCTCGATTGACTACTTGACCGACCCGGTCGCGGTTCTTCAGGAGACGGCGCGGGTGCTGAAGCCGGGAGCACCGTTCGTGATCACGTTCTCCAACCGTTGCTTCCCGACGAAAGCGGTCGCGGCGTGGCATCGGCTGGACGAGAGCGGGCGGGTGCGATTCGTAGCGCATCTGCTGGAAACGGCGGGCGGCTGGGCGAACATTGAGCAACTGGACCGCAGCCGGTTGGATGCGCGGGGCCGGACAGTCGGCGACCCGCTGTACGCCGTTGTCGCGCGGCGCGGCCCGGCGACCGCAGACCTTCGTCCGTGAGGATCACGGACGGATCACGCCCGAACTGGGAAGCGCACTCGAACCGTTCTCTATATCCCCAACAGTGCTGTTGTGTCCTGCTTAAGGTAGTCGTTCCCTTTATCGGTCGTTCTGTATTTTTGGGTTGGTACCTTGGGATGGTCCGGGTCGGTCATCGCGAGTAGTTTTTCATTCAGTAAAGGGGTGAGGTAGCGGTCGCGGAAGTTCCTCGGATCTTTAAGATGGACACGCGCCTGGATGCTCACGCGATCACGCGGGCTTACACAGAACTCAAGGATCAATCGAAGCCGAGTATCGGCGCGACTGCCCGCGTCCTGAATCTTGACTTGATCATGACCTTGGGGGGTTACTTGGGGGGTTACTTGGGGGGGCATCTCCTGTTGCAAAATATGTGAGTGGACAGGCAATGTGACAGTGAAGTAGGTGCGCTCCTCGTCGGTCGCGAAGACCGGTCGTGGCGACCCGTTCTCGTTCATCGCGCGGATCGCGGTCGGGATACCCGTCCCCCGCCCCTCGGTTAGACGCAACTCTTTGAGGAACTCGCCGATGCGCCGGTTGCGGTAGCGACGCGCGATGACACTTCCGCTGGCTAGATCCTCTATTTTGACGGATCTGTCCGGGCCGGGGTAACTGGTGATCGTGATGCTGTCCGGCAACACACGCACTTCGATCGGCTCACGTTCCTCGTAACTACGGTGATAAATCGCGTTCACCAGTAACTCTTCGATGGCGGCATAAGGATAGTTGAAAAATCGGTCAGCCTCGGCGCGATCGCGCCGTTTCACGACATATTCTTTCAACACGTTGTTGTTGAGATAAAGTAGCGCGTACGGGATTCGAACCCGTGACCTTCTCCGTGAGAGGGAGATGTCCTAACCACTAGACGAACGCGCCAGAGTTACTCGCCGAATCCTAGCGGAACGGCGATTCAAAGTGTACCATGTGACTACGAACCCCGCAACAAGAAAGCATTCCGTCCCGACAGGCGGCGTGTCCGCGCCCCATCCACCGTGAAAAACACCGCCATCATCCGCATCATCTGCCCCGACCGCAAGGGAATCGTCGCCGGCATCGCCGACTTCCTGTTCCGCCATAACGGCAACATCATCCACGCCGATCAGCACGAAGACAGCGCGAACGGTTTGTTTTTCATGCGGGTCGAGTGGGATCTGGGCGGGTTCGCGCTCGCGACCGACGCCGGATTTCGTAGCGCGTTCGCCCCGATCGCCGAATCGTTCGCGATGCGCTACCGGCTCAATTTCACCGACCGGCGGTTGCGCGTCGCGCTGTTTGTGTCGAAGTACGACCACTGCCTCGCGGATCTCCTGTACCGGCATCGAGCTGGGGAGATACCGTGCGACATGGCGGTCGTGATCGGGAACCACGCCGACACGAAGCCGCTTGCCGACTATCACGGGGTGCCGTTCGTGCATATCCCGGTGCCCAAAGACGATAAAGCGGGCGCGGAAGCGCGGCAGGTCGCCGTGATCGAGGAACACGGGGTTGATCTCGTCGTGCTGGCTCGCTATATGCAGATACTGTCGCCGGAGTTCGTCGCGCGGTACCCGGAGCGCATCATCAACATCCACCACTCGTTCCTGCCCGCGTTCATCGGCGCGAAGCCGTACCACCGGGCGTTCGAGCGCGGCGTGAAACTGATCGGCGCGACCGGGCATTACGTCACCGAAATGCTGGACGACGGGCCGATCATCGAGCAGGACGTGCTCCGCATTTCCCACCGGGACAGCCTCGACGATCTGGTGCAGAAGGGGCGCGACGTCGAAAAGTCGGTGCTATCGCGGGCAGTGCGCTGGCACTGCGAGCACCGCATCCTCGTCAACGGCAACAAGACGTACGTCTTCGACTAGCCTTCAAGCGTAACCGGACGCGCCCTGTCGATCATCCGCTGGCGCAGGTCAGATGGCGGGAGCATTGCCGGTCGGGATGTCATACGCTTCTCGCTCAGGTAGACGTTGCTCGAATCGGGTCCCGGCTCCGAACCCCAGACCTTGCAAGAACGCACAGATGCGGCGAGCCGTCGCTCGAACATCGATAGTGTCAATCTCGATTTGCAGATCAGTTCTGCCACGCCCGCTGCCTGCGGCGACTACCCCTCCGATAATCTCGCTCTCGCGCAGGAACTCTTTGAGAGCGTCTTCCAAATCTCCCCGACCGTCGAAGCCCAACTCATCGAGCATCGGGTTGTCGAATTCGAGTTGGAACAAGTACTTTTTCATGCCGGTGGCTCCATAACCTGGTTCGGAAATCGTCACGACGATGTGGCTTCCCGCGCCGAGGCCGCGTCTATCAACGCCGCGACTTCCGCCAGCGACGAGCGGCTACCGCCCCCGACTTTCGCGCAATGCAGCGCGGCGGCGGCGCGGGCGAAATAAACCGACTCTCGAATGTCCTCGCCCCGCGCCATTCCGTAGCACAGCCCCGCCCGGAATATATCCCCGGCACCGGTCGTGTCTATGATGGGCGAGTCGGGCGCGATAGACGGGTGCCATTCGACCGCTCCTGTCTCCGGGGCATAGACCGTAATGCCGCGCGCGCCGTCCGTGACGATGGCGGCTCGCGCCCCCGCGTCGGTCATTCGCCGTGTCGCGTCCGCGAGGGTAGCATCCTTCCCGATCCGCGCGACCCACTCCGCCGAGGTTAGCGTGATTTCGGAGAGGGCGAGTATTTCGGGCACGTCGGCGCAGTCCATCGAGACCACGCGGCAACCAGCACGCGCGGCGGCGACGGTCGCGGCTACCGCCGATTCGCCGAGATTCGGGTCAACCGTAAATAGCGGGCGTTCCGCGAGGCCTAGGAGCAACAAATTAAGCGGGGGCGCGAGGGCTTCTTTAAAGCCGCGCCCAGACATCATCCGCTCACCCCGCGCGTCTACCCGAATATCGCAGACTGGCGTGACCGCGCCCGAAATGAAGGGGAGAAGGGTAATGTCAATCCCGGCGGCGAGCGGGTGCATCTGGAGCAGTTCGCGCAGGAGTAGCCCCTCCGCGTCGTCTCCGACCGCCGTTCCTGTTAAAGTAGCGGGGACGCCCCAGCCCGCGAGCGCGATCGCCGTGTTAAACGCCTCGCCGCCCGGTAGCAACGTCGCTCCGGCATCGGCCCCGCCCGCGAACACGAACCGGTCGAGGCAGACCGTTCCGTAAACAAACACCGACGCGGCGGTCATGCCGCTTACTCCAGTTCCAGTTTCCCGAAGCGCGACTCGGTCGGAGACAGGTTCTTGCGCAGGTTGTCGTACGCGATATTCACCCGGTCCAGGATCGCCTGTGCCTGCTTCTGCTCCGCCGAGTCTACTGGGAAGCGGCGCGGGTCACAGCGGGCGGCTAGCTTCTCGTAGGCGGCTTGAACGGTGGAATAGTCGCTCCCCGCTTCCAGGCCGAGCACTTTGTAATCCTGCATGTTCGGGTCCTCGGGCACGACGGGAACCGGCCTTGCGGTGGGCATGACATTCGTCGGATGGGTGTTAGCGGCTTCGGAGTTGGCCCGTGCTAGCTCCAGGTTCGAGTCCGCCGTGCGGCGGACGGCGGCGATGCGCTCCTCGGCGCGGCGCATCAGCGCGTCCGGGTCGGTGCCGTAGGCGGTCGCGCCCGGCGCGTCGCCGGGATCGCCGTCGAGTTCGTCTTTCGCCAGCCCGTGCTCGGCGTCGGTCAGCTTGTCGTCTATCGCGTCGCGAACCCGGTCAACATAGGCTTTGCCGAGGCGGAACGAACGGTTGAGAATGTCACTCACGGTGGCTACTGTGTCCTTAAAAAAATGGTGGTTCTATTGTATCGTAAACGCCTCCCGATCCGGTATTCTTTTCACGGCGCGAGACGCGACGCGGGGTACAACGCCCTGACCGCCGAAACGTGCCCGGTGGCGTGTCCTCCGCGTCACCGATGGAGCAAGAACAAATGGCGATTAGGGTAACGGTGTTCGGCGAGAACAGCCACGAACAGCAGGAAAATCATCCGGTAAACGGGATCTACCCGCGCGGGATGCACGAAGCGATCGCAGACGGCATCCGCGAGCAATTAGGCGACGCGGTGACGGTGCGCACGGTGGTTCTTCAGGACCCGGAGCACGGCTTGACCGACGCGGTGCTGGCGGACACCGACGTACTGACCTGGTGGGGGCATATGGCGCACCAGAAGGTGGACGACGCCATCGTGGACCGGATCCACGCGCGAGTTCTTTCGGGGATGGGCATTCTGGTGCTTCACTCCGCGCATTTCAGCAAGATTTTCCGCAAACTGATGGGGACGACCTGCGCGCTCTGCTGGCGGGACGGCGACTCGGAAACCGTCTGGAACGTCGCGCCGGGTCACCCGATTACGGAGGGTTTACCCATGGTGTTCTCGATCCCCGAGCACGAGATGTACGGCGAGTTCTTCGATATACCGCCCCCGGACGAACTGCTCTTTATCTCGAACTTCGCGGGCGGCGAGGTGTTCCGCTCCGGGTGTACGTGGCGGCGCGGGTACGGGAAGATCTTCTACTTCTCGCCGGGGCACGAGTCGAACCCGATTTATTACCAGGCGGAGATCAAAAAGATTATCGCAAACGGCGTGAAGTGGCTCGCGCCGACCATGCCCTCGACGCCGTATGTGCTTGACGCGCCGCACGCGCCGCTGGGCTGGTTTAAGACGGCGTCCAGCCCCTCCAAACTGCTCGATCCGCAGTCCGTGACTGCTTAGCCCATAGCTTGTGGTTACTTAGCGCGTAGTTCGTAGACCGTGGCGGGCGCGGCGCGCGACGACGACAGAAGCGCGAGTCCGTCCGGCGCGTAGCAGATCCCCCCCGCCCCTTGGGACGCGGCGGGCAGGGGGATCATCACCGGGGTGGTCGCCCAGATCCGATCCCAGAGCGGCTCGCCGTCCGGGAGACGCCATTCGTAGGCGGCGTAGTAGGTTCGGAGTACCACGCGCCGACCGTCGGGGGCGACGTCGCCCCCGATGACGCGGTTCGGGAAAGGGTACTGCCCCTTTTCGTTGAACGCCAGCATCCCGATTTTCTCCAGCATGTACCGCTTCAGTGCCGGGTCGGTCTTCTTGATCGGGGGGAACCGGTAAACGCCCGCGTCGCCCGTCTCCTCCTTTGTGACCAGATAGATCGCGCCGCTCTTAGGGTGGACGAGCAGCGTTTCGGCGTCGTGCGCGCCGTCCGGGTACAGGAAGAGCAGTCGCGTCGCCGACTCGGAGAGTAGCGGGTGCTGGGGCGTGCCGATGCGTGTTTCCACCGACAGGAGCGGCTCCGGTATTCGGTAGATACAGATGTCGGCGCGGATGTGCGTGGGGTCGCCGATGTCTCCAATGTAAAGTGCCCCCACCTTTGCGTCCGTGCCCGGTCCGTAGGCGACCCCCTGCCACATGGCGGCGTGTGCCTCCCGCGTCAGATAAACGCCGACCGTTTTACCGACACGGCTTACCGCGTATAAAAGGGCACCATCCCCGGATCCAGGGTGTGTCCAGATAACGCCGGGGTTCCGCCGACTAGCGGCGAGTCCGGTCGGGTTGACAACGAGCGGGGGGGGGAAAGAGCAGAGGGCAACCCCCGGCGTGAACGCGCCCGCCGCGGGAACCACGCCTTTCCCCCGCGCGATAAGGCGGGGCACCGGCGACGCCACTGGCGCGGGCGTCATGGTGGGGATAACCGCGACTATCGGCTTCGGCGTAGCGCGGCGGGCGTGCGCGACCGGGTCAGGCACAGCGCGGCGGGCGCGTGTCACCGGCTTCGGAGTGTAGCGGCGAGTGCGTACGACGAGCCTGCGCGGGGCGCGTAGGACTGGCTTACGCATGGCGCGGCGGACACGCGCGGTCGGCTTGTGCTTGCGTCCCGAAACGGCCGCGCGGGGCGTCCTGATCGTGCCCGGTGCTTGCGGTTGCGCGACGGCGAACGTGGTCAAGCCGAGTAGCGCGAAAAGTAGGAGGCGGGTCGCGCCGCGTGGTAGGTATCTGTACAAACGTCAGGGTACTTTCTCGCCGGACTTCGGGGCGGGGGGCGCGGAATCGAAGTAGCCGCGCACTTGATCGCGGTACGCGTTCGGGACGGCCTCGCGGGTCTGCGCGGACTCGCCCGCTGGCCCCTTTTGCTTCTTGACGAACTCTTTGTAGTACGGGAGCGAGGCGACCGGGAGCGCGGAATGATCGTTATCGTTCTCCGTGATCACCGTCTCCGGCCCCGTGCCGCTCTGCTTACCGTGGACATTCTGCTCCCGCGCGCCCTTGCCGAGTCGTTGCGCGGATTCGCCGGTTCGCGCGGCTCCCGAGGAGCCAGACCCGATGCCGTTCCCACCTTTGCTACCGCCCGATTTACGTGCGCCGGACTGGCCCTGACTGGCCCCCGGTTTGTTGCCTTCTCCCGCGCCCGTGCCCGCTTTGCCACCACTCTTCCCACTTTGCGGTCCTGCTTTTCCTGCCTGTGTGGGACCCTGACCGGGATGGCTTTCCTGCCCCACCGCGCCCTGCGAACCCTGCTTTTCCTGCCCTTTTTCGCCCCCAGCGGCTTCCGACGCCTTTCCCGGTTGCGAACCGGGTTTGCCCGGTTGCCCGGATTGGTCACCGGGTTGCGGCTGGCCACCGGTCTGGCGCGGCGGCGTTCCCGATTGGCTACCCTGTCCGCTGTTCTGGCTCGCGCCCGGCGTTCCCGCGCTTGGCGCGCCGGTTGCTTTTTGAACCTGCCCCACCATCTTTTGTAGGGCATTCTGCTCCCCCGTCGGCTTGGGGGACGCATCGCTCCCCTTGGGGGGGCTTGTCGGGGATGGCGGGGTGGGGGTATGTTGCTCGATTTTGTCGGCGGCTTCGCGGAGCGACCGCGCGGCGTCCGGCATTGCGTCTTTGCGCATCGCGTCGCCCGCCCATGCTGCCGACTTACCCGCGTCCGGCAGATTGTTGCGGTTGAGCGCGTCGCCGAGCGCGGAAAGTTGCCCGCCCGTTTTGCTTCTCTGTGCGCCGGGTGCCGGTTCGCCGCGTTCCGCCGCGTCCGCCATCGCGCGCAGTTCGCGCGCGACGCCGCTCTTGTCGCCCTGCGCCAGCGCGTCCTGAATCGCTTTCATGTGGGTGTCCGGCGAATCTTTGGCGGCATCGGGGGCGGGCGTGGTGCCGTTTTGTTGGAAGTTTTTCTGAAGGCTACGCCCGGTCGCGGACAAATCCTTGCGTATCTCCTTGTCGTCGTGGTCGCCGCGCTCGCGGGTGATCTTGTCCTGCGCCTTGCGCAACTCCTCGGCGAGTTTGGCCCGTTCCATTAAAGCCTGACGGAGCGGCATCCGGCCCGTCGCCATTTCTTTTCCCAACTTCTCGACTTTTTTGGCGGCTTTTTCCGCTTCCGGCAGGTTCTGTTTCCGCGCTTCGTCTCCGGCTGCCTTCGCGATGGCGAGGAGTCGGTTCCCTTCTTTTTGAACCATACCCTGCTCCGCGCGGCGGGTCGTGCTCCAGAACACTGGTAGTGTCGGCGCGAAATAGGTCAGCGCGACCGCCGCAGTGACGGCGAGCGCGGCATAGGCGCGGCGCGGGACCGGTAGCAGGGGGATGGTGTCGCGCACGCGCGCTTCGTCGGGCGCGTGCGCGTCGGCGTCTTCCCGCTGGGCTTCCGACAGCGAGGAATCGTCTCGCGCCGTCAGGGCAGTCGAGAGGCGTTCCTGCAAACCCAGCCGCCGCTCCAGAAGCCGCGCGACGCTGGTGGGGTCGTATTTCCCCGCCGCCCCATGGAAGCAGCCCGCGAGTAGGCCGGCAAGGGACGGCAAAAAGAGGAACGCGCCGCCGCCCGGAAGCGTCGTTTCGCGTAACAGATTCGTGCTGATCGCGACCGCGACCGCGCAACCGAGGAGCGACCCGGCGAGCAGCCCGCTCGCGCCGAAGCGCAGGGCGCGTCGCTGGCGTAGAAGGCGCGTCGCCAGGGTGACGGCGCGGCGCACGGGATCGGTGACCGCCGGGAGGGGCGTTGTTTGACTCGACATATGGGATACCCGACGTGATTATACAGCGGCGGGGCCGGGTGTGCGTTTTATCACACCGCTAAAACAAAAAATAAGGGAGGATACCGGGTGCCCTATTGCTAAAAGGTTCCTTGGGCACTGTCGTGGAACCGGGAAGTTGCCGACACCGCCGTGATTCGCAATGAAAATATTCTTTTTAGGTACCGGGGCGGCAGAGGGGGTTCCCGCTCTCTTTTGCGACTGCGCCGTCTGCTCGCGCTGTCGTAGACAGGGGGGGGCGGATCTGCGGCTTCGCGCGAGTGTTCTCGTGGACGGGGTGATCCGCATTGATCTGCCCCCCGACACGCTCGCCCAAGTTCATGCCTATCCGTCGCTCCTGTTGTGCGACATCACTCACCTTCTCTTCACTCATTCGCACGACGATCACTTCGCCGCGCGGGAGTTGCAGTACCTGTCGCCGAACTTCGCGCCCTGCCGCGCGCGTACGCTTGGGATTTGGGGGACGCAATACCTGCTAGATCGGGTTCAGACGACGATGGGTAAGTTTTTTGAGCCGGCACCCCTTTCGTTGCGTGCCGTGGAGCCATTCCGCACCTATCGTGTCGCACACCTCGACGTGACGCCGATCTCCGCCCATCACAAAAAGGACGAACTCTGTCTCAACTATTTGCTGACCGACCCGCGTAGCGGCAAAACTATCCTGTACGCGTCCGACACCGGCTGGTACAACGGGGCAACCTGGGATTTCCTGGCCGGGCGTCGCCTCGACGCGGTGGTTCTGGAGTGCGGGTTGGGCGAACTCGAGAACGGTTACGATGGCCATCTTTCCCTCGCCGGTTGCGTCTCCGTGAAAGAGAAACTGGTCGGTGGCGGTGGGCTCGCGGTGGGCGCGCCGTTCTACCTCACGCACATATCGCACACGGGGATGCTCGACCACGCGGAGTTGTCGGAACGCGCCGCGCCGCATGGGATCCGGGTCGCTTATGACGGCCTGGATCTTTGCGTCTGACCTGCGTGGCTCGCGCCGCCGAGCCACGCAGGTTTGTCCGGTATACTACAGCCCGGAGAGAAAAAACCTTCTGATGCACACCCTTTCGATGGCACCCGCCGAAAGACAGGCCGCGCCGCCCGCCGATGTGAACGAATTGGCGGCTAAGTTCAAAGCCCTGGGCGACCCGACCCGGCTCCGCATTTACCAGTTCCTGCGCGGGCAACATTCCCCCGTCGCGCTTGACGACGACGGCAACGTCCGCGCGGTCGTGGGGCCGACGGTGGGCGAGGTTTGTTGCCACGTCACTGGCAAAGAGCGGATAACATCCACCATATCAGAGCATCTCAAAGAACTGCGTCGCGCCGGTCTTGTCCGCATGGAGCGGCGCGGTAAGAACATGATCTGCGGCATTAACCCGGACGATCTCGCGCTCCTCGGTATATTCTTCCTGGAGGAGCCGCCCTCGGCTCAGGCGTGTTGCTCGCCCGACGAGGGTTGCTGAATCGGGCGGTTCGGTGTTGCCTCTCGCACGCCGGGCCTCCCCTCCCGATTTCGGTGTGCGCGGCAGGGCGGCGTCGCGTCGCTTATCGAGGCGAAAAAGTCGTATTATCTCCTGCTATTGTTTCATGTGAAACAAAAAGTCTTCGCAAACCCCCGCAAACCGTGTATAATCGGTTCGCGGGTGCCCTGTTTATGTTTCACGTGGAAATTATCCCGCCAACGTACCCCGAAAAGGAATCGCGCGCTCCTCATGCCAGCCATTGTTTGGGCGGTCGTCAACCAGAAAGGCGGCGTCGGTAAAACCACCACCGCCGTGAACCTCGCCGCGTACCTCGCGGAAGGGCGGCGGGTGCTACTCATTGATACCGACCCGCAGGGGAACGCGACGTCGGGATGTGGTATTGACCGGCGTACCGTGGTCGCGGACACCTACACCGTGCTGGTTCAGGATCAGCCCATTCGTGAAGCGCGCAAAGCGACCGCGATTCCGGGGCTTGATGTGTTGCCAGCGACCATCAACCTCGCCGCGACCGAGATCGAACTGCTCAACCGCGAGGAGCGTGAGTTCGTGCTCAAAAAGGCGATTGACGCCATCGCGGACGAGTACGATTTCGTGATCATTGATTCGCCGCCGTCCCTCGGCATGATCACGGTCAACACGCTCACCGCCGCGAATCAGGTGCTGATCCCGCTTCAGTGCGAATATTACGCGCTGGAAGGCATCACGCAGTTGCTGGAGATCACGGAGCGGGTTCGGTTGCATTTGAACCCGGACCTGACCATCGGGAAGGTGATCCTGACCCTGTTCGACGGGCGAACCAACCTCGCGAACCAGGTGATGCAGGAAGTAAAATCCTACTTCGGAGACGCCGTGTCCCCGACCGTCGTGCCCCGAAATATCCGACTCTCCGAAGCACCGTCGTTCGGACAACCCATTTCTGTATACGACCCGCGCAGCAAAGGCGCGATCGCGTACGAAACCATAGCAAAGGAACTCCTCGCAGATGTCGAACGTCGCTACGGCCCCACAAAAAACGGCTCGTCCAGTCCTGGGACGGGGGCTAGCCGATCTAATACCCGATGGTGGCAGAGAAAACGCTAGGGGGAGCCTGGGTCTCGCCGGGACCATCGGCGCGGGCAAGCAGCCCATCGGCGAGGAGGTGCCGCTGACGCTGTTGCACCCGAACCCAAACCAGCCCCGCACACACTTCGACCCGACCGCGCTAGCGGAACTGTCGGCGTCTATCCAGCAGAACGGTGTGCTACAGCCGATCCTGGTGCGGCCGCGCCCCGCGCCGCTCCCAGGCTACGAGATCGTGGCGGGGGAGCGGCGCTACCGCGCCGCGCGTGACGCCGGGCGGACAACGATCCCGGTCGTGATCCGCGACCTGTCCGACGAGCAGGCCCTCGCAGTCGCTCTGATCGAGAACCTGATCCGGCAGGACATCGGGCCGCTCGAAACCGCCCGCGCCTACGCCCGGCTGATGGGCGATTTCGGCTGGACCCAAGACGAAATGGGCAAGCGGGTCGGCAAAAGCCGCGTGTCGGTCGCGAACCATTTGCGCCTCTTGAAACTACCGCCCGAAATCCAGGAGTCGGTGGAGCGCGGCGAGTTGTCCGAAGGCCACGCGCGCGGCCTGCTCGGCGGCGAGGGGGCGGAGAGCGACAACGAGGCGTTCCGCGCCCGCCAAAAGATGGTGTTCGACCGCACGGTGGGCGAAAAACTCACCGTGCGCGACGTCGAGCGGATGATGCGCATCGAACCGGAGGTCGCGCTGGAGACGGGGACGCGCAAAGCGGACGCCGCCGCGAAGGGCGCGGGCAAAGCCGTCGCTATGACCGGCACGGCGATACCGACCTCCGACCCGAATCGCGTCGCTTTAGAGGACACGCTCCGCACGGCGTTCGGGACGAAGGTGCGGGTGCATTTCGACGCGGGCGGCGGGACGGGGCGGATAGAACTGGGCTTCTTCTCGGCGGACGAACTGGACGGATTGGTCGAGCGGTTGCTGCGGTAAGATGATCCCGCAGTGCCTCGAAATGGCGTGAATTGGTGCGGCGAAAAACAGTTCCGTTTTTTCTTGATAAGCTGACTTGCCGTGGGTAAAATCAGGTCACGGTTAGCGACGTTGCAAGCGACACGGGGAAAATGGCTCCCCCCCCGCCGTAGCGTGGGGACGTATGACTAGATGTCCTGATCGTCGCGCTCATTGGCGTGGCGGTTCTCGCCTACCGGTTTCCCCTTTTCGCCGGATCGCTTTACGTTCCGTCACCGGTCTATAACTTCAATGTCGCCACCGCGGGCGACGAGGTCAACGCCCGCAACCTGCACCCGTGGCCCGTCACGCTGACCGAGGTCAAAGGGTCGTGTGGCTGCACCAGACCTATCGCCGACCGTCCACTGCCCGCCCGCCTCGCGCCGTTCGAGAGTGTACTCGTAAGCACTACATACGACACATCGGGTCGTTCCGGGGATGTTTATCAACCCGTCCGCCTGATCACCAGTGACAACCCGCGCGGCACGCAACTCGTGATAAAGGAACACGTCCTTCCTGAAAGGAAACCGAAACCATGAACAGCATCAAACTGCTTATCGCCGCTGCCGCCGTCGCTGTCGCCGCGTTTCTAGTGCCGGGAGCGCAACCGGTACAGGCCATAGACTATCGCGCGTCCTGTACATATCCCGTTAATGTTTGTCCTGACTGTGTCAGTCATAGCACCATCGTAGCGGTAAGCACAATCACTGCCTACCAGTTTACCTGTTGCCAGAACAGTACACGCCCTTGTGTTGCCTTCCAGAAGGGGGAAGTAACTAACTACTGCGATACGAGTGATACTATGGGAGCGCAAGCATCGACTCATTCGGTGGTCAATGTCCTGGTTGCACTAACTGATAGGGTCGCAACTTCGTGGAAGGGCGGCCCGGTGGTTGGTCGCCCCTCTCTCATCCGTTCTCACGGAAGGAGCATAGATCAGTGTCGAATGCCAACCGTTTTAGAATCATCCTGTTCGCTCTCGCTACCATAGCCATATTATTTAACGTCTGGCTCTTCCGCCCGCACACTGAAGAGAAGTGCGTTGCGGCCAAAGGAGTTATGCCCGACGTCATCCCCCGGAGGGATGGTACCCCAACAACACACACGGGAAAGTGCCCGGCGATCCCGAACGTACCACGCGAGACTTACGCCGCCTTTATCAGATAATAACTGTTTACAAGTCGCGACACGGTAGCTTCCCCACTTCATACCTGCAAATTTGGCACGATGCCATAAAGAACTGCGCTCTATGACGGGTTCAAGAACGCGGACGAGGCTTGCACCCGGGACAAGAACCCGGACATGAGATACTCCGATTTGTATGGGATCATACCGGACCCCACGGTGGCCTCGCCGTTCGAGTTCGCCCCCAAGCACCCCGACGGTTCGCCACGGCTCGCTAACAAAGTCCCTGGGAAGCGTGATGTCCTGGCCCTATCTGGTATTTATTGCCATCAGAACGAATGCTTTTTTCCGGGCGTAAGACCATGAGTCCGGCCGGCTTCTATCTGGTGCTCTGGGAGGACGGTGAGATCGCCAGGGTCTCCCCCGACCAGGTGCGTTACATGTCGCCGCGACTCACTACGTACCGCGAATGCTTCCCCGGACAGGGCGGCGTGCCGGCACAGACGTATACTTATCAGGAAGCGATAGATCATACGTTACCCCTGAACCATGATGGGTCGAACCCGAACGTGAAATTCAGCGACTCAACGAAATCCTCCCAATACGTTCCGTCCCAAAAAAAGCAATGATGTCTAAGATAGTCGGTCAAACCGTTCCTCGGAATTCAGAGGACATCAGTGCCACATAAAGACCGGGAGCGAGGCCTCCTGGTCTTTCGTTTGCGTGACATACCATGGAGGCGGGGAAATATCCCGCGCGTGAGTCTATTACGGTTCACGGCGAAGCCGTGTGGCACGAATTTTGCATTCACTCTCTGACGAAGCTCCGGCTCCGCGCCGATTCGCTGGAACAGGTGGCTACATTGCTAGCGTTGTCAGTGTCGAACGCATAAACTTATAATAAGGGGAATGCTTCAACTTTCCGATACTATACGGATGCAACACCGTATCGTTATAAAATAAACCCTATGCCGGATCCCTCACATCAAGATGTAAAAGGCGACGTCGCGCTTCACAACTCCGCGTTACGCGACGCCACGCTCGTCAGCGAAACCGTCGCGTCGTGGAAGTCCGCGCTGCTCGACCTTTCGCCCGCGAACCCCCTGATCACGCTCGCGTCGGGCGGCTACGTGGACATGGCCGCGCCCAACGAGGTGTTCGACCCGCTCGTGCGCCGCCGCAAATCGGTCAACTACTGGGATCTCGGTAACAAAAGTCTGGACCGTGGCGTCCTGCGCGAGGCGGGCAACTACGCCGCCCGGCCCGCCGCGATGGCGAGTTTCCGCGATCTGCACCATCAAGCTATCGCGCTACTGACGGGGCAGGACATTAACGTGCTGTTCGTCGCCTTCGGCGTGCTGAACTGGGTAGACCCCGAAGGTGTGGTCATGCGCTCGCCGCTCCTGCTCGTGCCCGTCTCGCTCGCGATGCACGCCGACGGGAGCGGTTACACGATCACCGCGATGGAGGAGCCGGTCGAAGTCAACCCGATTCTGAAATTGCGGCTCGCCGGAAGCGGCATCGGCTTCACGCTCCCGCCGTCTCCCGACGAACGGTACCTGATCCCATCGTCCTATTTGGGCAACCTCGCGACCGCCATCGAAGGATTGGATGGCTGGAGCGTCGAGGAGCGTACCGTACTCGGGCGGTTCCCGCTCCTGAAACTGCGCTTGTACGAGGACTTGACGGCGCAGGAGGAACGCGCCCTGTCGCACCCCCTGATCGCCGCGCTGGCGGGTCAGCCCGAATCGCTCCGCGAACTGCCCGCCGTCACCGTCCCCAGCCTCGCCGACCTGGAGCGCGACGACGCTTCCGAGTCCCAGTATCTGTTGCTGGACGCCGACCCGGCGCAGGAGCGCGCCATCGTGTCCGCCGCGCGCGGGCAGTCGTTCGTTTTGCAGGGTCCGCCTGGGACCGGTAAGACGCAGACTATCGCCAACATCATCGGCGAGTGCGCCGCGGCCGGTAAATCGGTGCTACTCGTGTCGGGGCGGATGGCGAGTCTGGACGCCGTGCATCAGCGGCTATCCGACAAGGGTATGGGCGATCTGTGTCTACTGGCGCACTCGCTCAAAACATCGAAGCGCGACATCCTAGTACAACTCGAACAAACGCTCGCGTCCCCCGGCAAGGCGACCGGTGGCGCGGCGGTGCGTTCGGTCCGCCAGAAAGAGCGCGACGAGATGAAGGCGGTTCGCTCGCGCCTGAACGCGTTCACCGAAGTGCTTCATCGCGTGCAGGAGCCGCTCGGCATTTCCGTGTATGACGCGGCGGGCCACGCGGCATCCGCCTCGGGCGAGCTGGAAGCGCGGGGCCTATTCCCACTCGCCTTCCCCGTGCGCTCGATCCGGGATGTGTCGCCCTCCGATCTAGAGCAAATGGAAGCGAAGGCGCGCGAACTTGCCGCGACCGCCTCTCTCGCGCAGGATGAGGCCGACACGATCTGGGTCGGCGCGTTCAAAGACGCCGCGCGCCCCGACCTCGGCGAGGCGGTGGAGCAGGTGCTACGACTAATCGGGGGGCAGACGAAGCGCATGGAACACGCATCGCTCGCACTCGCCCCGCTCTGCGGCTGGGGAACCCCGTCGCGCCTCGCCGAAAGCACGACCCTACTCGAGATATCCGCCGTGATTCTGAACGCCTCCTCGGTGGTACAACCCGAGTGGCTATCCGGTGGGGACGATCCTGAGTTGCTCCGCGGGAAAGCCGAGGATCTGGTCTCCCGTTACACCGCCTTCAAGGAAGAGCGCGACACGTTCCTGCGCCGCTGGGACAACGACTTCCTGGCCGAAAACCAGGCCGCGCTGATCGAGCGTCTCGACGGGCGGTACGTTGGGACGCTGGGGCAGCTCCTGGGCGAGGACTGGCGGGATCGGGTCGCTAACGAGTTCGAGTACATCGCCTCGGTGCTGGACGCGGTCGGCCAAGACGGGCGCGTCTTGACTGAGCGTCTGGCGTACCTGTCGGAGAAGAGTGGCATCCAACTCGACGGCTCGCTCGACGCGCGCCAGAAGTTACTGAAAATAGCGCGCCAGGCTATCGAGTTGCCGGACCCCTGCGTCGGATGGTTCGCGCCGGGTGCCACCCAGCGGCTCGTCGGCGTATTACAGGACGCGCAGAGCCAGTGGGAAAAGTATCGCAAAGGGACGGAGTTGCTGTTCACGCACTACAGTGAAGACATCCTTGACCTGAACCAGAACGAGTTGCTGACCGCGCTCGACGGGCAACGCGGCGGGTTCGGGCGCATCATCAGCGCGTTCAATAACAAGGTAAGCACGGTGCTACGGGGCGTGACGAAAGCCGGGGCGAACACCAAGGACCGCGACCCCGAGGAGGATCTGCGCCTCGCCGCCGAGATGAAGGAGGTGCGCCGCTGGTGCCAGCAGAACGCGGAGCGGTTCACCAACTCGTTCGGCTCGTACTACCTGAACATGGACACTGACTGGGACGGCTTGCGCGTGCAACTGGACCGGGCGGCGACGCTCTGCACCGAGTTCGACGATAGCCGCGTGCCCGCGCCTCTGATCGCCCTCATGCTCTTGGGCGACTCGGACCTGAAACAGTTCGAGGCGGTATTTATGCAGGTAAACGCGCTACTCGCGCACCTGCGCGAAACCTGGGAGAAGTTGACCGGCATCGCCGCGTCTACCGAGGCACTGCCCGACCCGACCACATCTCTTCCCGAGCTAACCGCCTGGTGCGACGAGCACTGGCGGGCCGTGACCGACTTCCACGACGCATACCGGATCGCCACCGGCTACCGCCGCGGCGACGACAAAGACTCGGCCGCGCCGCCGCTCCCGGTGGCGGAGGTACTCGCCGATCTGCTAAACGCGCGCCGCGTCGCCGATGAGCGCGTCGCGTTCGACGCCGAGTACGAGTCGCTCGGTGCCCTTTTCGGTTCGGCTTACAAAGGTAAGGAGACGAACTGGTCGGCGATTTTTGACGCGCTGTCTACCGCCGCGCGTCTCCGCTCCGTATTCGGGGAAAGGCCGATCCCGCCCGGCGTCTCGCTCCGACTGGGCGGCACGGTGTCGGAGGCGGATCGCGAGGAGATTCGCATGGTGCGCCAGATGCTTTTGGACGAGAGCAACATGATGGAGCCTGCCTTCACGCAACTGGAAAGCCTGTTCAAGCCCGACTACCTTCTCGTCGGGGAGAGCGGCGCGGGCGGCACGTCCGCTTCCCTCCGCGGCGCGACGTATCATGAGATCATCGCATGGGTGGAGAGCCACCGGCGGGCGACCGTCAGTCTCTCCACCGGGCTTCGTCTGCAATCGGTTTATGACGAGTGCGCCGCGCTCCGCCTGGAAGGGTTTCTCGGCGCGGTCTCCCCATCCCTCGGCTCGCTCGCGCCCGAGACGCTGTCGCTCCTTTTCCGGGCCGGATTTTACCGCGCCTGGGCGGAAGCGTTCCTGGGCGAGGTACCGGGCGTCCTGCCGTTCAGCGGCGCGTCGCACGAGGCGAAGATCGAGCGGTTCCGTGACCTGGACCGGCGGCAGATGGACGCGGTCCCCGGCCTGATCCGGGAGCTGGTGCGCGTCCGCTCGCCGAAGAACTACCCCGACGAGGTGAAGACTCTTAAAGGGCAGTTGGCGCGGCGGCGGACGGGCGAGGTGCGGCGGCTACTCGCGGACGTCCCAAACCTTCTGTTCGCGCTGAAGCCGATCGTGATGATGAACCCGCTCTCGGTGCGGCTGTTTTTAGACGCCGACGCGCTACGTTTCGATGTCGTGTTGTTCGACGACGCGTCGCAGATTTCCACGGAAGATGCCATCGGGGCGATTCTGCGCGGGAAACAGATCATCATCGCGGGCGACCCGAAACAGATCCCGCCCCTGGCACTGCTTGTCGAGTCCGACAAGCCGTTCGAGAGCATTTTAGACGCGGCGAACGCCGTGGCGTCGAAAGACTCGCCGTTCTTCGGCGCGCACACGTTGCGCTGGCATTACCGCTCGCGCAACGAATCGCTGATCGCCTTTTCGCGCCGCTACTTCTACCCCGAACTGGTGTCGTTCCCATCCGCCACGGTTGATTCCGCCATCGAGTACCTCGGTACCACGGCGGACGAGACCGGCGTTGACACGCGTGGTCCCGAGATGGTAGTTGACTCGGTGCTGACCTATGCGAAGCAACACCCGGAGCACTCCATCGGCGTCGTGGCACTCGACGACGCCGACTACGAGCGGATCACCGAGGAGATAGCCCGCCGCCGCGTCGCCGACCCGGATCTCGTTTTCCCCGGCGACAACGAGGAGGGGGGCGAGGGGTTCTTCCTCAAAACACTGGAGAACGTACAGGGCGACGAGCGTGACATGGTTGTTCTTTACGTCGGCGTTGACCCGACGCGTTGCAAGCCGCTCTCGGCGTTCGGCGGCGAGCGATTGCTAAACGTCGCCATTACCCGCGCCCGGTGTCGTATGGTGATCGTTTCCGCGTTCCCATACGATGCGCCCCGCCCCGAGGACGGGGTGGAGCATCAGGGGATGCTCCTGCTACGCTCGTTCCTGCGCTACGCGAAAGAGGGCGTGGATCGCGCGGATCTCGGCGCGTCGGATGACCCGGCGGTGAGTCTACTCCTGCCCGGTACGCACATACCAGACGTTCCCGCGCCCTCGGTCATCGAGGGGGTGGTGGAAAAACTGCTTACGGACAGGGGGCACCAGTTGCGCCGTCAGGTGGGCTTGAGCGAGTACCGCGTTGACCTCGCGGTTGTGGACCCGGACAAGCCGAATCAGTATCTGCTCGGTATCGAGTTCGACGGGCCGATGTACGCGACGGGCGAAACGGCGCGGCACCGGGATCGGTTGCGCGTGGACATGCTACTGGATCGCGGCTGGAACCTGCACCGCGTCTGGGCACTCGACTTCGAGAACGACCCGAAGCGGGAGATGGCTCGGATTGAGGCCGCCATCGCGCACGCGAAAAAGCACGGGCCGCCCGCTGTCCGGACTAAAGCGCGGCGCGTGTCGAAGAAGGACGCCGCGGCGGTCGCGCCGGTAGCCGCCGAGTAGAAGCCGGTGCCGAGTGAATGCGGGTAACAACGCGCCCCGGCAAGGTAGCCGGGGCGCGTTTGCGTTTCACGAGAGGCCCGCCAGATGGGAAAGCGCGGAGACGAACCCGGCGTCATCGTCCTCATATGCTAGCAGAGGGTAGCGGGCGCGTTCGTATAGGTAAGCGTTCCCATGATCGTTCCCATCCTCGAACAAGCCGCCTTCCCCTGACGCGTTTGGGGCGAAGAAAGCCGCGCCGAGCACCATTCGTAGCCGCTCCCCGTCGCCGTAGAAGTATTCGGAGAGAAGAGGCACTACCTTCCGATACCAGACGAAGCGCAGGTCGTCGAGGTTCGCCACCGACAGGAAGTACGCGTGCCCGATTCGGTGATCGTCATCGAGTAGCGCGGCGACGCGCCGGTTCAGCCGCGCCACTAGAGCGGACAGCGGAATGCCTTCCACGGTTTGCGTTAGCAGGTCCGGCTCTGGTGCCATTTCCACGAATGTGAAACGGCGACGCAATGCGAGGTCGAGTAGCGCGATGGAGCGGTCCGCCGTGTTCAACGTCCCGAGGATATACAGGTTGCGCGGCACGCCGAACCGCTTGCCGCTGTAGGGGAGCGTGACCGTGACCTCGTTCGGCTCACCGAGCCGCTTGTCGTCCTCGATCAGCGTGATCAGTTCGCCGAACACCTTGCCGATGTTGGCGCGGTTGATCTCGTCAATCACGAGCAGGAATTTCCGGTGCGGCGATGCTTCGGCACGGGCGCAGATCTCGCGGAAGACGCCGGGGCGGACGCGGTAGCGTACCTGCCCCGACTCGGACTCGTCGTCGGTGTCGGGGCGCAACCCCTCGACGAACTCCTCGTAGGCGTACGACTGGTGGAACGTCACGAACGTCATGTAGTCGGCCCTGTCAAACGGCGCGGGAGGTCCCTGCCCGCGCCAGAGCGCAAGTTCGTCGGCGAGATTGTCCTCGACCCATTCGCGCCCTTCGGCGGTCAGGAACCACTCGGAGCTTTCGCCCTTGTCAAACAGGAACGGCTCACGCTGGTCTGTGGAGCTAACCGTTGTACTCCCGAGGTGCGTGTGCGCCTGTAGGCGCCCCGAGATAGTTTGCTTTGGATGGTTGCTATTCTTTAACTTGACGTAATCTAGCATCATCTGTAAGTTCAGAATCGCGGCAACCTTCAATCGTTCGTGCCCGCTCAGGTAGATCGCTAGCGATATCGTCTCGTACCACTTTAATTCGCGGAGTACCGCTAGTCGTTTTGCCGCTTTGTCTTCGGACGTTGCCACGGGCGGTGGTGTGAGGAACGCTTCTGCGAACTTCTGGACATGATACGTTTTGCCTGTTCCGGGCGGGCCGTAGAGCAGGATGTTCCTCGTGCGTTTTGTCAGCGCGAGAAGCTCGCCCACGACTGCATTGTTCGGGACGATTGGCTCCGCGTCAGCAGTCCCTGGTGTGGACAAGGATTTAGCGTGCGGTTCAGTTTGTCCGATTCCACGGGAGTGAGTAGGATCGGGAATGTCCCGCCCGGTTTCGCGACGGAGGAATTTCAGAATGCCGGGAGAGTGTGCCTCTATGCTGTCTCGGGGAAACTGATAATCACGTACCTCTCGCAGGTCAAAAAATGCGGGCATCAGCTCGCTGATAACAGGTACTAAACTCGCCGCGACGGGTTCCGGCAAGTCATAGCGTTGCACACCTGTCAGTCTCTTGAACTGGTCCTCCGAGAGCGTGGCACCAGCGTCCTTCAGCGCGGCGGCTAATTCGCCGGTGATTGCCAATGTGACGAGCGCGACGCGCAAGCCCATACTTCGGAGATAAAGGACGCGGTAAGCACCCGCGACCAGATATATACCGTCCGAATCGAGGCGAACACTCCAATTACCCGGCGTTGCTATGTCGGCTATTTCAGCGACATCAGCGAATAGCTTCACCACCGCCGAACGTGCCGCCATATCCGGGATCAATTTCTTGAACACGGCCTCGGCGGAATCGGCATGTTCGCGATCTACTCCGTAGCGGTTTGGCGAAAGCGTACCGGTGTTGTCGGCCTGTTCGATTGTCTCTTCGTTCTCGGTACTCTCGTTCTCGATGCTCATGTTGCTTCAGGTTCCTCCGTCAAAATCTGCCGCAACTCTCGGGCCATCCGGTCAACATCGCCCGCCGTCCGCAAATTGTTGCGCGTGTCTATCGTAGCCACGGTCACGCGGTGCACAGTTCCGTCGCCCGCGCCGCCGAACCGGAATGTGGCCCGCTCGCCGACCGCGCCGCCATCCGACGCTGGGTATAACAGCACGATGCGCGGGGATGGGAAGCAGTGCGCGTAGGCGAACATCTGGTACAGGTCGGATTGCGCGACTCCTTTGCTGGACTGCGTTTCGTTAAGCCGCTTGTACTTCGTGTCGAGTAGCATCGAGAACGTGCCGTCCGGGGCACGTAGCACCAGATCGGGGTGCAACTCGAATCGGCCACGGTCGGCGGCGTCGAATGCCAGATAGCGCGTCCGTTGGCCCCGCGCCTGCGGCAGAACCGTGCAGTCCGCGAGGCCGTCCGGCAGGCAGGCCGTTTTGTGACGCGCGAAGAACCCGGCGACGAACTGCTCGAACAGGCGGTTCATGTCGAGTGTGAACGACCACGTCTCGTCGTCCGGCGATTGCCCCGGCAGTAGCTCCGTGCCTCGCTCCGACAGGAACAGCCGCGCGAGAGAAAGGAGCGGGGCGTAGCGCATGTTCAGGCGGGAGAGGAGGCGTGATGGGTCGGCGTCCGCGAGCGTGACTTGCAGTAGTAGCGTCACTGGGTCGGCGTCCATCTCGTCCGCCACACCATCCAGGATCGCCCGGTTCCCCCGGTCGGTAGTCCGCCTGCGTAACACCTCGCACACATAGCGTAGCACGCGGTTCAGCGGCGTGTCCCCGGAAAACTCATCGCGGGTGACACGGAACACGCCCTTTTCGGCGGGGCGACACAGTTGCTCCGCGACGCGCCACCGCCCGACCAGGTTCGGCGAGCGGTCATCGTCGCGCGAGATGTACGTCCGGATCGGGCCGCGTCGCCACTCGTCGCGCAGATTCTCGGCGTAAAATCGAGTTAAAACCTCGAACCAGTCCGGGTTGCGCGTCTCCAGCGCGGCGCGTTCGGCGGCGTGATACGGGAGCGTTCCCGCGTAACCAAGCCAGCGGAGCAGAGTCCGCGAGGCATGCCGCGCGACATCCTCGTCCACGCACCCGCCCGCGTGCCGGTGGATCTTGGGCACGATATGTACCGTGCGTCCGGGCGCGAGCCGCAACACGCCGACGTGCTGGAATGACTGTAACGTCTTCGCGCCCCGCGCGTCGTACCCGAGCCGAACCAGTTCGGTGCCCGCGATCCGGTTCAGGCGGACGGCGGCGTGGTGGTCGCGCTCCGTCCACTCGAACGGGCGCGTTTCGTGTTCGTGCAGAAGGAATTGCTTCATGGTCGTGGCCTCCGAACTTCCTACAACAGGTAGCCACGGCAGAAGGATTCCGGTCGGTAACCGGATCGCGGATGGGAACCGCCTCCGTTTTCCGGGGCCGCGACCGAGCACCACGCGTCAGAAGCCCGTCCCCGACTTGCCCTTGTACAGGATCGTGGGCGGGTCAATTATACCCGCCGCCTTCTTTGCCGCGTGCTGTCGTCGCACTTCGGCCAGAGCATCGGGCACCAGATGCGGGGGCGTCGCCGGGGTCTTGAACGCTTCCGCGAACACCGGTTGCCACTGCTCCCAGTCGTGCGAAAAGTCGAAAACCATCACGCCCTGGGTGGTCGCGCACGCCGCTTGCAGGGCGCGTTTCAGATCGTCGGGCGTTTTGTTTTTGAAGTCGGAGAGCGCGATGCCCGCGTAGGTCCACGAGTTGTCGTTCACGGCGCGGTTCGAGAACTGCCCCGCCGCCTCGACCGTGGAGCCGATCTCCTCGCCATTCGCCACCGCGTCCGCGATAGTCGCGGTCGTGTAATAACAGCCGGTGACCACGAAGTCGGTCAGCCCCGCCCAGCCCGTCTTCTCGTAGGACGGGCTGAGAAAGCGGAAGCCCGCGCCGAAATCATCGCCCGCCCAGTTTGCGCCGACATCGGGGTAGTCGGGGTACCACGAGCCGACATACGTGGAAACGGTCACGTTCGGCTTCGCCGTTTTCACCGTGCGTACGACGCCCGCGAGGAAGTTGCGCAGAGTCAGCGCGCGGAACACGAGCCAGGCGTCGTAGTCCGGCCCCGGCGTCATCGTCCGCTCCAGGGTCGGGAAGCGATAGGCGTAGCGCAGGATGTCATCGGGCCAGCGCACGGTTCTGCCGACATACGTCTCGAACCCCTGCCGCGCCTCGGGGGAAAAGTCGGCGTCGAGTCCGGCGTAACGCAACCGGTCGTCGAAGATCACCCCGCTGATGTCGTAGCCCGTCACCACCTCCGAGATAATCGCGAGAAGGCGGTCGCGCACGTCGGGCCGGAACGGGTTCGTCATCAGCGGGACCTGCCGCCGGGGGCGTTGCCCTATCGGCACGAAGTTCGGCGTCGAGGCGAGCGTGACACGTACCCCGACGGAGGCGAACCGCTTCAGGGCGTCGGTCGAGGCGGGGGATAGGGCGACGAGCGCGGCCCCGCCTTCGGGAAGCGTGATGCCGGGTGACCGCCAGAAGGCGCCCGTCGTCTGCGCGACAACGCTCCCGGTCTTATCCAGCACGACCACGAGCGATTGCGGTTTTTTGCTATAGGCGAGGTCAGCCGTGATCCGGGTGGTGTCGGTGTATACCGCGATTTCGGCCTCCACCAGCGGCAGTTCGTTCACGCGCACGGCGAGCGGGAGCGGGGCAGGGGCGGTCGGTATCAGGAGCGATGGCTTCTCCTCATAGAGCACCGTCTGCCATTCGGGGTGCGCGTAGCCAGGGCCGGTGCCGAATAATTGATGCCCCTCCGAAAACGCGTTGAAGTTCGCCAGAAGGTTGATCCCCTGGGCGCGGCACTCGGTCGCCATGGCGGCGAGCGGGTCGAAGTCGGCGGGGAGCGTCTTTATCAGCTGACCGCTTTTGGAGAATGAGGTGATTTTCGGCGCGACGCGGCTGTTGTAGAGCACCTCGCCGCCGATGGGCTTGACGTCGAGGCAGATGGAATTGAACCCCGCGCCCTTGATCTGCGCGACGACTGCCTTGACCTTCTCGGGACTGTTAATGCGGTCCAGATTCGCGGTCGCGTCAATCCACTGGATGCGGGCTTGCAAGTGCCGGGAGCGGGCGGTGGTTTGTGCGATGCCCCAGCCGTTATTCGCCTCGTCGAGCGGTGCGCTCCCGAGCTGCGGGAAGGGCAGGTAGGGCGCGGGTGGCACCGGAGGCGGGGGGATCACGATTTGTGTCGGGAGGGGGTGCATGCTCCCGACGGTCGTCGGGGCTTGGGCGAGGGCGGGCGGGGTAGCCAGGGACAGACAGAGTGTGCTCAAGAGGAACCGGTATATGTCATTCACGTCGCTATGTTCGCCGTTTCCGGCGGCAAACCTTCTTTCTCAGTAGTCCTCGCGCAGGAAGATACGTTGCAAAAACGGCGCGATAATGTAGCCGAGCAGGAGTATACCGGCGACGAACAGCATCCATGACCCGAAGAAAACGGAACCCCCTTCATCGTTCATGCGCGTGCCGTCCACCAGAGCGGCGTTTATATCGGGGCGTGTCTTCTCGAACCGTACCGGCATAGTCTCTGACTTTTTGTCGTTCGCCGGGTCATCTTTCGTTTCAGGGTTGCGGAACGAATGGTAGGTGGCTTCGGTTACATTAACGTGGCCATGGTACACCTTTTTCTTCTTTTTCTCGTCGGGGGTCGGCTTCTCGATCAAGTTCTCCGGCGGCGTCGCCCGGAACTGGTAGGTAATGTAGTACATCGTCTCGCCCGAGTTGAACGGGTTTATGCTTCCCCCTGTCTTCTTTGTGGTGACGTAGGCGGTCGTCTTGCCTTTCGCCGTTCCGAGTTCCACGGAAGGGGGGAGCAGGTAAGACGTCGGCACGCCGATCACGGGCAAGAGCCAGACGAGGAGTAGCGCGGAGATGACACACCCGATTAGGAGTCGTAATACGGCTTTCGATGACATGGTACCTCTACTATTCGCGGGGGGAGCGAGTTAATCCTGCCCGGCGGCTTGTCGTGTTTGCGCGCCGCTGTCGGTGACACCGTGGGATTACGTCGGTGACACCGTGGAATCACGTCGGTGACACCGTGGGATCACGTCGTGTAGACAGGACTAGAACACGACGTCGCCAAGTCACTCTTTATCTTACTGCTGACACAAGACCTGATGAGCGTATTAGCTCTGCCGATAATAGAAAACACGGAAACCAAACCGTAGATTAACGGTTAGTCGTTTAAAGAGTGCTTCACACGCGGTATTCTCTCCTCGGCTCTGTGCGTCCTGTTCCTCGCGTTACTCTCCGCGCTGGGAACAGGATGCGGAAAAGACCGAGGAGCCGAAGAACATAGACCCGGCGACCGCTCCAGGGGGTGCCGTGCCCCATGCCGCGGAGAACCATGCGGGGCCGGAGTTCCGCAACAAGAATCGCTAATCCGCGTATCGGCGTCCTTCCGGGAGCAATGCTCCTGGAGGGGGGCCGCTGTTGCAGGGGTGCCCCGCCTGTCGTCCTTTGCCCCGCGCACGGTGTCAGGGAGGTACACTGGCTAATAGTTAGAGCACCGGTAACCTGAGGCCGTTCTCGTAGATCAAAACGATTCAGTTCGAAATTACACACATCACCCAGAGGAGCTACACTTCGCATCCCTGTAGCGGCGGGCGGTCTCGCCTGCGTCGCAAACGCGGGGTGCGACTCGAAGCCGAAGGAAGCGCCCATTACTCAACAAGGGGCCGTCCCCGCCGGTGCCGCGCCGCACTCCTCGGAGAGCGCGGTCGAGGATAAGATCAACCGCCGCCGCGCGGAGAGGGGCGCGGCGGGGAAGTAGACCCGCCGATCACGCGCAAGGCATCCCGCCCCGACGCCCCAGTGTCGGGGCGGGATGCCTTGCTTGTAGGCTCGCGCTGTTTGATGAGCCGTGCCGGTAGAGCGATTACATCATAGTCTGGTTAGTTACGCGCCGCCGTGCCGGGAACGCGGGTTTCGTTCCCCCGTGGCCACGCGGGTTTCGCCCCGCGTTCCCGGCGGGCGGGCGAAACCCACATGACCTGTCGCCGGTCAGAATACCCCTTATGTCACGGGGGGTAGGCGACACGGGTGCTAGTCCGCAGGATCGCGGCGAATTCATGACCCGCGTTGACGACGGGCGCGACTCTCGGCGCGAGCGGCCACGGTTGCGACGATCCCGGCAAGGAGGCTGTAAGCGCGCTCACACCATCGGAATCTTAACAGAACACTGGCACGAATACCGACGGCGTGGCTTCGGTGTCACGCTTGCGCTGACGGCTTCCGGTATGTGCCTATGGGCCTCGGCGGACATAACGGAACACCTCGCTCGTTATTACGGGCATTGCGGGATGGGCCTTCTTATTCCGGCGCGTGCCTACGATGAGTGCGGCCCGAGAACTATTGGCGCGGCCATTATCGGCTACGCAATCGCGACATATTTCCGCTACGGAGTCCGCGTCGCCCGATCCGCGACCCTGGTAGCACTCGGAATCTGGGGCCTGCTCTACCTGTGCCGCCGCTTCGCCCCCTAGCCGCCCGCCGCCCGTGTGATCTCCCGAACCGTGCCGTCGTTCGCGCCGAGCAACACGCGCCGCGCGATCCCCACGAACAGCCCAACCTCCGCGACCCCGGTGACGCCGCGCACCCGTGCCTCCAGCGTCGGCGGGTCGGGAATGCCCCCGAAGTGCAGGTCAATGATGTACAAACCGTCGTCGGTCACGAAGGGACCGTGGCCGTCGCGGCTCTGTCGCAGGGTCGCCTCGACCCCGAACCGCTCCGTCAGCCGCTCTTGCGTCGTCTCCCAGCCGAACGGCACCACGGCGACGGGCAGGGGGAACTTGCCCAGCAGAGCGACCGCCTTGCTCTCGTCGGCGATCACGATCATTTCGCGTGACGACGCCGCGACCAGTTTCTCCTGTACCAGCGCGCCGCCGCCGCCCTTGATCAGGTTTAGCGCGGGGTCGAACTCGTCCGCGCCGTCCACCGTTAAATCGGGGCGCGTCGCCGCCGTTAGCGGCACGATGGGAAAACCGAATTGCTCGACCAGCGCGCGGGACTGGCGCGAGGTGGGCACGCCGCGCAGTTTCAAGCCGCCGGTCGCCACGCGTTCGGCGAGTGCCTCAATGAAGAACTTCGCGGTCGAGCCAGTCCCGATGCCGACCACCATGCCGCTCTCGACGCGTTCCGCCGCCGCGTGCGCTGCCGCCCGCTTCGCAACCGCGTTATCGCCTGTTGTCGTCTTAATCATGTCCGCATTATACAGGAAGGGGGCGGGACAAACTGCGCGACGCCCGCGCGGGTTTTGTGGCGTTCGAGTCGCGCCTGCCGCCTTTGCCCTCCGTCAGCGCGTCAGCTTGGAAGTGCTTGCCGCAAATGGCGGAACAATCTCGAACCACCGCGCGACCATCATTACGGCCATCGCACCCTTATACTTCCGCGATCCGGAAAATAACGTGCTATAAATCCAGGAGGGAATCATCCTCCATCTCGCGCGAGCGATCGCCACGCCTCGCGCCAAACATCGGCGCGGACCCACTCCTGGAAATACCGATGGCACGTCTGGTACGAGACCCCGTATTTGTGT
>JAYUUO010000221.1:0-28561 GCA_043754515.1 Armatimonadota bacterium | reverse complement strand
CTTGTACCTCAAGTGGGAGGAGGGCGGCGCGGTGCGCGGACGCTATAAGTGGGTGCGCAAGGCGTTCATACAAACGATTCTGGATTCGGGGACACACTGGCAGGACCGCCCGCGTGTCGCGAACCGGTTGCGGGGCGACGTTGATATTTTCCGGCTATGAGAAGATCGCCGAATCGTCGGCGGAGTGGCGGCTGGACGCGGCGGGGTTTCGCGCCCTGCGCCGCGTCCCGTGGGCGGTGACGGAAAAAGTCCACGGCGCGAACTTCTGCCTCGTGATCGAAGGCGACGCCGTGCGCGGGGCGAGCCGACGCCGACCGCTCGCGAACGACGAACCGTTCTTCGGCTGGCAGACCGTTCGGGATCATCTCGCCCCCGCGCTACGGAATGCGGCGCGGGCGGTGCTAGCCGGGGCGCGGCAGGCGACACCGACCGGGGTGGTCGCCCGCGTGAGCGTTTACGGCGAACTGTTCGGCGGCGCGTACCCGCACCCCGAAGTGGTAACCGTGGCAGGCGTTGAGCCGGTGCAGACCGGCGTCTGGTACGCGCCGGGCATTCATTTCGCGGCCTTCGACGTCGCGGTAGAGGGTGGCGACGGCGGTGACGGGCGGTGGTACCTGGACTGGGAGGCGGCGCGGGCGATCCTGACCGCCGCCGGGGTGCCGTGCCTCGCCCCGCTACGGATCGGGACTTACGAACAGGCGACGGACTACCCGCCTCGTTTCGACAGCACTATTCCGGCAACGCTCGGTCTGCCGCCGCTACCGGTCGGCACGAACCGCGCCGAGGGGATCGTGATACGCCCCGTCCGCGAGATCACGGTCACGGGCGCGGGGGGCCTGATTCGCCCGCTACTCAAGATCAAGATCGCGGAGTTCGCCGAGGACGCGCGGTTCCACGCGGCCCGGAAGTGGGCGGACGCGGGTGCCGCGCAAAGCCCGCCGACCGGCAACGCGCTCGACCGTTTGAAATGGGAAGCCTACTGCCGCGTGACGGGAAACCGGCTCGACGCCACGGTGTCGAAGGTAGTACCCCGCCCGAACCGGAACCGTGGCGCGTGGGCGCGTGAATTGTTCGCGCTCCTGTCCGCCGAGGTGATGGACGAGGCACTGGTTGCGGACGACGCGGCGTGGGGGGCACTGTCACCGGGGGAGCGCGATGAGTGGGTTGCGTACGTCCGGGGCGCGGTGCGCGATCTGCTGAAAGACGAGTTCGGGCGGTGAATGGATCGCGGAACGGTCGGGTGGTCGTCGTCCCCTAGCCCGAAACGCAAATAAACTCATGGAAAACGAACTCTTTCATAGCCTCCTCGCCGACCCGCACGCCGCGTTCCCGGCGGACGCGCTCGGTCGCCTCCCGTGGTGGCGGGACATGGCGGATTGCCCGCAGGACCCCGCGCACCACGGCGAGGGCGATGTCGCGACACACACGCGGATGGTGGTGGATGAACTGCGCGGCGGGTCGGCGTGGCGCGACCTGCCGCGCGATGGTCGCGGCGTGCTACTCCTCGCCGCCCTGCTACACGATGTCGGCAAGCCCGCGACCACGGTCACCGAACCTGACGGGCGCATCGGCGCGCCGGGGCACTCGCGGCGCGGCGCGATCATGACGCGCGAAATGCTCTGGAAAGCCGCCGTGCCGTTCGCGACTCGCGAGGCAGTCTGCGCCCTGATCCGCTGGCATCAGCGTCCCTTCTTCGTGTTCGGCGGCGAAGACCCGGCCCGCGCCGTGATCCAACTCGCGCAGACCTGCCGGTGTGACTACCTCGCGCACCTCGCCGAAGCCGACGTGCGTGGGCGGATCGCGGCGGACGCGGGCGAAATGCTGCTCAACATTTCGCTGTTTGCGGAAACGGCGTCGGATAACGGCTGCCTGAGCGCACCGTTCCCGTTCGCGTCGGATGCGAGCCGGTTCGCCTACTTCCGGAAGCCAGGACGCGACGCGGCGTACGCGGAGTTCGACAACTCGGAAGGCGAGATCGTCGTGCTGTGCGGTTTGCCGGGCGCGGGGAAGGATACGCTGGCGCGGGGCGAGTTCGCCGCGCTGCCGATGATCTCGCTGGACGCGTTGCGAACCGAACTGGGCGTCGCGCACACTGACAGCCAGCATCCGGTCATCGGCGCGGCGCGGGAGCGGGCGCGGGAGCACCTGCGGCGCGGCGAGCCGTTCGTCTGGAACGCGACCACGATCAGCCGCGACCAGCGCGAGCCGATCATCTCGCTCGCCAGCGAGTACCGGCTCCGCGCCCGTATCGTGTATGTCGAAGTGCCATGGCGCGTCCAGCAGAGCCAGAACAAGGGCCGAGCGGAGCAGGTGCCGCCGGCGGCGATACAGCGCATGATCCACCGCTGGGAGGTCCCCGACGAGACCGAGGCGCACGTGGTCGAGTATCGGGTGCGTAAGTGAGTGGGCAGAGGGTTGTTCCTGTCCTTCGCGGGTGACAGAGAAACACCCCTCGGGGTATAATCGCGCCATGAGTACCCCGACCGATCCCCGACTACTTCAAGCACTGCGAGACAACTATCAGGAGGAGATGGAAGGTGCCGCTACCTACCGCGCGTTCGCGGAGGCAGAGAGTGACTCGGTGCGCAAGGCGACGCTGATCGGGATGGCGGTTCAGGAGGAGCACCATGCCCAGCGTTGGGCGACACGCCTGCGTGAGCTAGGCGCGCTGGAGCCGGTCTATCGCGGCTCCCCGCAAGGCAAGGCGGGATCGCTCGCTAGCCGCTTGGGCGGGAGTGACCTTGGCTTACGTCGCATCGAGCTGGAGGAGCGGCAGGCGGTCTCTCGATATGGGCGACAGATCCGCGAACTCGGCGACGAGCCGAGCCTTCAAATCCTGCGCGACATCATCACGGAGGAGCAAGAGCATTCGCGCACGCTACGCAACCTGACCAGCGGCTTCAGCGACCCCCGCCCGCGCCGTCTGATGGATCGGCGCACGGAGCCGCATGACCCGCGTGAGGAGCGAGACGCGCAGGGGATTTTGGAGCAGTTACGCAAAAAGAGCGGTCGGCGAAGCCCGGCGACCTGGATTGGGGACGCTATCTACGGCGTGAATGACGGGCTAGGCGCGATCTTCGGGATCGTCTCCGGCGTGTCGGGCGCGACCACCGGCAACAGCAAATTCGTTCTGATCGCGGGTCTCGCGGGCATGGTCGCGTCCGCGCTGTCCATGGGGTCGGGGGCGTACCTCGCTTCGACGTCCGAGCGCGAGATCTACGAAGCTGAGCTACAGCGCAAGCGCGAGCAGATCGAGCGCAACCCGGAGGACGCGCTACAGGAGTTAGCACTCGTGTACGAGATCAAAGGCGTGCCGCAGGATAAGGCGCGGGAGGTAGCGGAGCATCTAGCGAAGAACCCGGAGCAGTTCCTCAGGACACTTGCGGCTGAAGAGTTGAACCTGACCGAGGATGCGCTCTCGAATCCCTGGGTGTCGGCGACGTCGGGCGCGCTCTCCACGGCGATAGGTGCGTTCGTGCCGATCATCCCGTTCTTCTTCATGCAGGGCATCCCCGCCGTTATCGCGGCGGCAGTCATCTCGCTGATCGCGCACTTCGCGGTCGGCGCGGCGAAATCGCTGATCACGGTGCGCCCGTGGTGGAGTAGCGGCATGGAGATGACACTGATTGGTGCCGCCGAGGGGATTGTTACTTACTTGATCGGGATCGGGCTGGGGCACATCGGTGGGGGTGGGGGCGTCTGAGCGGGTGTTCGGGCGTGGGCCTTGTTCGTGGGGTGGGAGCGGGCAATGAATTGTTCCCGTTCGTGGCTCGCGAACAGGAAGCCTTCGGCACCGGTTTTTTCGCGGCGAAAAAGACCGGGTAGACCCTTCGGGTCGGGCTTGCCGGGAGCGGTGGTTCCACCTACGGCTGGAACTTCGCCAGATAACCCCCCACGCTGTCCGAGTAGCAGACCCAGGCCGCGTGTGTCTGGGGATCAATTGCGACGGTGTGTGCCCCGGCGGGGAGCGCGTAGTCGCCCACCTTCTTGAACCCATTCTTGCTCATTTGCGCGACCGCGAGCGTGTTCTTGCAGGCGCAGTAGACGCGGCCGGTGCCCGAATCGTACGCGATCTGGTCCACGCCGCCCGCGACCGGAAGCGACGACAGCACGGTGCCGGTCTTGATGTCCATCATCACCAGCACGCCATTCTTGCCCGCCGAGAACACGCGACCGTTTTTGCTGTCAAGGGCGAGGCCGTGCGGACCCGTCGCGGGCGTGGTTTTCCAAACGGCGGTCACTTCGCGCTTGTCGGGATCAATCACCTGCGTTGTATCGTCTACCTTGATGTTCTGGTAAAGCTTATCGGTGATCGGGTCGTACTCGACGAACTCGGGCGCGCCGGTGACGACTATGGAGCCGACGATCTTATTGGTCTTGGCGTCAATCACCCACACCTGCTTGCCGTCGTCCTCGTCCGCGAAAATTAGCCCGCGCTTCGGGTCGAACGCGATGGCGTCCACAGGGCCGGTGACCGGGATCTCGCGCAGGGTTTTGAGTCGAGGATCTCGACCGCGCCCTGGCCCTTGTGCGTGGCGAGCAGACGACGCTTGCCGTTGTCAACCGCCATCCAGTCCCACGCGCCGCCGCCGCTCGGGACCATGATGCGCTTTTTCGCGATCATGAGAGTGGCGGACGTCGCGGCTGTTGCCTGGAGGGGCGTCTCTGAGTCGGGTGCCCGCGCGACGGCGTAAACGCCGCCCGCGAGTACGGTGAGCGCGACGGCTATCAGCCCGCGCCGAAACGAAATCTTGTTCAACGCGGTTTTCCTTTAGTTCCCGTTCTTGCGCCTGAGAACGGCTTCCTTCTGCTTGTCCGAATAGGCCGGATTCAAGTCCTGCTTCGTAAGTGGGGCCGGTGCCGCCCCGGAGACGGCAGGCACACCTGCTTGCGGAGCCGCCGCGCCCGCTGCCGGTTTGCTTGCGGCACTTGGTTCCGATGAACAGCCCGTGAGACTGACCGCGCTGAAGGCACAAATGGTAACAAACAAAACAACGACAAGTTTCTTGGTGTTCATGATAGATCCTGTCCTGAAAACGAAATGTGTCACCAGCGACGCGGGGAATTATCCCCGTGCCGCCAATGATGGTGTCAAGGTACCTGTACCCAGGTAGGGAGGTAGATCGCATGTACCGCTTCCGCGCAGGTTCCCGTCGGGTTAATGAAAGGTAGTGTCAGTGAAACTTGGATCAGGACGTATGTTCTCGCCACTGCACCACTTCAGGCCGTCAGTCTCACTTTTCGGGCGTGTCAAAAAGTCGCTACCCTTCTTCACGACTTCCATACGTATCGTCTAACATTTGGGCCGTTGGGAGTACCGACAAGATCGCGATCCGGGCATAGCATCAGATTCCAGTTTTTGATATGGGGTAGGAGTTACGCGGTTGGCGGTTTCGGATGCCCGGATCGGTCCGTCCCACCCGCAAGCGGGTACCCGACGTCCGGCGCGGAACGCGTCTAGATAGGGAATCGTCAAAACAAGTTTTGACTGTACTTGTTTTGCCGATGACGTGAGTTTCAACCCGCGTTCCTTGACGAACTGCGTAACTCCTAACCCTATCAAGACGCGGGAATGTTATGAGAACATTAAGCTCATGTTAAGGCTTCAATAAAAAACTCTTAGATTTTACACAGGGTTTGTCAAATCGGGGGGTGGACCGTAACCAGAGACCGTGCGCGAGCGTTTGTACATAGCCTTTTCCGTCGGCCGGTTAGGAACTGGCGATGAGTAAGCCGGTCGCGCCCCTCCCCAGGCTGGTCAGCCCCCCGCCACCGGCTTCGGGCACCCGCCACCGGCTCCGGGCACCCGCCACCGGCTCCGGGCACCCGCCACCGGCTCCGGGCACCCGCCGCCCGGCGCGAGGGCGACGCGAGGCCGGGAAGCAAAAAACCAATCATTTAATTACCGACTCATTCATCGCGGATCCCAGCCGCTCTGCGGAGGGCCCAGCGCGAGCGGGCGGTACAATAAGGCCTGACCATGCCCTCATTACCGCCCCTCCCGCGCCGACACCTGATCGGCATGCTCCTCGTATCGCTCGGCGTCGTTGCCGCGTTCCTCGCCGCCGACCCGCGCACGCCCGACCCCGGGCTGAAGCCGCTCGCGCACTTCGTCAGCGTCCCGCTCCACAACCTGTTTCTGATCGGTGGGATAGGCGTATTGCTGTTTCTCGCGTGGCGGGAGAAGTCTAAAGCACTCGCGCTGCGTGTCGTCGCGTCAGTCGGCACGGAGACCGTGTTCTTTCTGCTGGCGAAGGGCGTTTCCTGGTTCGGCTTTCACGCGCTCGCGCGTCCGTCGAATGGCGACGGGGGATTCCCGTCCGGGCATACCGCCGCGTCGGTCGTGGTCGCCTGGCTCCTCTCCGAGCGGCTTGGGGCGGGCTGGTCGCCGCTGTTCTACTCAGTCGCGGCCGCCATCGCCTGGTCACGGGTGGGGGACGGGGCGCACTACGCGTACCAGGTGCTCGGCGGGGCGGTGCTGGGGTTCGTGGTCGCGTGGGTGCTCGGCGGGCGGTTCGCGCCGACGCCACCGGGCGTGACACTTGACGTAGCCGTGCCTAAAGATAACCAGCCGCGAGACGGCGGCAAATGAGCGTGAGGAAGTATGCCCCCGCGAACGTGCCCGCCGTCGGCAACACGATGCAGGCGATGAAGTAAAGGAACTCGTCTCGGATCCCGAGGAAGGGAACGATCCATTGCCCGAGCCACGCGCCCGTAACCGCCCCGACGACACAAAAGGTGATGTCAACGATAGGCGACACGGTGCCGGGGGCGTGACGGGCCGCGAGTCCATGCCCCAGATACACGATAAACCCCAGAAAGGCGAATATTACCATAGTAGTTTCCTGTCAGCACCTGTGAAAGTCACCGATGAACCTATTTTACGGCACGTGTCGTCGCGGCGAGCGGGACTAAATACCCGGCAAAACAAGGTTACGATCCCCATTTCTACCGGGACGCGCTAATGTAGGAGGCGTAGCACGACGACCAGGGCGACGAGCGCGAGCCAGGTCACGCCGAACACCCAGGGCGTTACCATCGCGAAGCGCAAACTATGCTCCGAAATAGTGTCTATCGGTACCTTCCCGGTGCGGTTTGAGACCACGCGAGGGCGGTCGTCCCGGTAGTCCTCCATCTCCGGGTCCGCTTTCGCCGCGTCCGGGTTCGCCTCCGCTTCGTCCGGGCTAAGAAGAAATAACCGCCCTTGTTTGAGGTGCCACAGTTCGATTACCCGCGCGGCTCCCGTGATCGCCGGGTACGAGTAAGGTCACCAACAGACCGGTAGCGACGAGCAGAAGCGGGAAGTAGAGCATGAACCGCTCGCCCCACTTCGGGTTGGTATTGCCGAGCGAGATGGTATACGCGGTGACCAGGAACGACTGCGAGGTGATCAGAGTCCCGACCCGCGTGGTCAGTAGCGTCCACTCGTGCATGATCTCGCCCCGATAAAAGGCGAGTCTCTCGCGCTTCTCGGCGAGAGTTTTAGTAAGCATGGCAGGCCATTATGCTACCACCGGCGGCTTCGCGAAGCGCGATGTCAGCAAGTTGGCCCGACCTTTGTCATAGAAGGTGGCATTCACGATCTCCTTGTCGGGCATCGAGATGTTGGCGACGCCACCCGTCATCCGGAGCACTTTTTCCGTGCGGATCGCGCGGAACGCCGTCCAGGGTATGAGTAGTGTCGCGTGTCCGGGGCGAAAGAGGAAAATCGGCGCGAGGAACATTCCCTCCTCGGCGACGTGAACAATCACCGCCCCTTTATACTGCGCCGAGCCGAGCACGAACTGTGATAGGTAGATCATTTGCCGCGCGGCTTCTCGATCGTCGTGTACGAGCGAGCTAGTGCCTGCCAACCACCGACAAAGGCGATCAGATACGAGATCAAGCACCACATCAGTGGTATTCCCACCATGAACGCGAGCGGGAGAAGGAGGGCCAAAGTTGTGTCCGACATTTCCGCGTGTATACCCGGTATCAATGTCGCGCGAATCGTGACAGTACGCCGCTTCACCTTGTGGCTTCCCGACGCTACTTACAAAGACAGAGCGTCGGCATCTATCAGATCCTGAGGACGCCCGGACGCCCTTTTAGAGACTATGAGATCCTGTTAGAGACTATGAGATCCTGCTTTGAAATGATTGTGGCCAATACCCTGTCAAAACTCGCCGTCACGCGGCGGACCCATGCTTCCTCAAACGCCACTCTGGGGATGGACATGAGGATGTCTACGCGCGCAGGTGGGGCACCCATCTGATAGAAATAGCCCTCCCGGCGAAGTCTGACTCCGATAAACCGGCTAATGGGGCACCGAACGCGCGGAGCGACCTAAATATGGCGTCGGCGTTGCTCGGATCAACGCTGACCCATAAATCAAGGTCTTTAGTGTAACTCGGTTCGGCGTGATACACGACGGCGTAACCGCGTGATACACGACGGCGTAACCACCGATAATAAGGTAGCTAACCTGATTGGCGTTGAAAAGACTCAATAGTTTTTTGAAGTCGGAGTTCACGGGGATCCCGCCCTTTCATCCTATACGCCTGCTCAACTAACTCCCACGCCGCAACGAACCGCTTCGGCGGCTCCTGACTCTGCCAGAATTACCGGTCGAAGGAGAGATCAAGGTCAGCGATCTTGCCGAAGCGTTCGGTTATGCCTTGACGCATCATGGTTGTACTATACCGCGTGATCCGGGTGGGTCACGCGGGCACGGGGGGGGCGCGTCCCCCGTGCCGACGCGGGGCGAAACCCGCGCAATAAACCGGACTATGATGCGATCGCCCCGCTAGGGATCAGCCCGCGTAAGCATCAAACTACCAGGCGTACGCCTCGGGCGCGGGCTTGGACTCGTTGCCGAACAACCCAACTGCCGGGAAGATCTCGTCAATCTTCTTCAGCGTCTCGGCGTCGAGCGTGATCTCCAGCGTGCGGAGCGAGTCGTTCAACTGGTCAATCGTGCGCGGCCCGATGATCGGCGCGGTTACGACCGGGTTCGACAGGAGCCACGCGAGCGCGACGTTAGCCGGGTTCTCGCCCATCTCACGGCACAACGCTTCCCACTTCTCCAGCGCGGGCCGGTGCTTCTCGATCTCCGCCTGCACGCCGCCCGAGGCGCGCCGCCCCTCAGTCGCCTTTTGTAGCGCGCCGCCGAGAACGCCGGACGCAAGCGGCGACCACGGGATAATCCCCAGCCCGTACTCTTTGCACGCGGGAACTACTTCTAGCTCCGGGTAGCGGCAGAGCAGGTGGTATTTGGATTGCTCGGAAACAAGTCCCAAATTGTTGCGCTTCCTCGCCTGCTCGTTCGCCTGCGCGATGTGCCAGCCCGCAAAGTTCGAGGAGCCGACATACAGGATCTTGCCCTGTGCTTGTAGTTGCTCGAACGCCTCCCAGATCTCGTCCCACGGGGCGTCCCGGTCAACGTGGTGCATCTGGATCAGGTCAATGAAGTCCGTATGCATCGCCTTCAGCGAGCCTTCGACCCCGTTGCGGATTCGCAGTTTCGATAATCGCGAATCGTTCGGCCACTTGCCCATTCCGCCGAACAGTTTGGTGCCGATCACCGTCTTCTCGCGGCGACCACCGCCCTGCGCGAAGAAGTTGCCGATGATCTTTTCCGTGATCCGCTCGCCTTCCTGCCATCCGTACACGTCGGCGGTGTCCCAGAAGTTGATGCCGACTTCCAGGGCCTTATCCATGATCGAGAACGAGTCCGGCTCCGTGGTCTCCGGCCCGAAGTTCATTGTGCCGAGGCACAGGCGAGATACTCTAAGCCCGGTACGTCCGAGGCGGGTATGTTGCATAAAAAATCTCCAAAAAAGGTGACGTGGCGTACGCGCCGACGCGCGGCGGGTACGCCTGATGACAGGATACCCGAAACGGGGCAGAGTTGACTCCTTCGCGGTGGGGTGTTTGCGGGCGTCGGGTGTCGGGGGGGAGCGGAGCGATTCATCGCCCGATCCCCCGACTTCCGGTGCTGCGATTCATCGCCCGCTCACCCCACAATCCGCCGCGTTATGTTCGGCAGTATCTACCTTCGGCAATAGCCATCTTCGGCTACAATAGACGAACCCGATGCCCCCCGCTCTTTACCAAATCCTGCACCGCCTCGGCAGTGTTCTACTGCCCAGTTGCCTTTGGCGCGGCGACGCGAACGTTCCGGTGGTCGCGCTGACGTTCGACGACGGCCCGCACCCGGTCTACACGCCCGCGCTCCTACAAGTTCTCGCGCGGCACGGCGTGACGGCGACGTTCTTCCTCCTCGGCGAGCGGGTGACTCGGTTTCCCGAGGTGGTTCGGCAGATTCATGAAGCGGGCCATGGGATCGGGCTACATGGGTTCAGCCACCGCCCGTTCCCGCGCCTCGCTCCCAATCAACTGCGGCGTGATCTTGAGGCGACACAGCAGACTATCGGCGCGGCGTGCGGTCTGCTACCGGGCGCCGTCCGCGACGTCCGACCGCCGGGCGGTGCCGCGACGCCAGAGACGGTGGCGCGGCTACGGGCGTGGGGCTACCGCCCGGTGATGTGGGGCGCGGTTTCCGGGGATTGGGCCTGTCCCGGCGTCGGCGTCGTGGTGCGGCGCACGCTGGCGCAGACGCGGGCGGGGACGATCATTGTGTTGCACGACGGCGGGAGCGGGGGGCGGGATGTTGCGGCCGTCGCGGACGCGTTCATCCCCACGCTTCAAGAGTGCGGCTACGGCTTCGTGACCGTGGACGCGCTGCGGGGGCAGGCGTCGAACTCCGACGTGGGATAGAGCAGACCGCCTTGCCTTGAGCACGCGCCTCAAGCCGAAACACGCTGGGTCTCGTCCGCATGGTATTGCCTGTTCCTATTCGGTATCATTTTGCCATGATCAAACGGCTCTACATCCATAACTTCCGCTGTCTGGAAAACTTCGACCTTCCGATCTCGAAGAAGCCTTCCTCGCTTCTAATAGGCAAGAACGGCTCGGGGAAGTCTACGGTCAGTTACGCGCTGGAAATGTTGCGTGACATCGCGACAGGTACGAACCGGGTGGGGTAACTCGTGAATCCGCCTGATTTCGCGCGGGGGCGTCGGGATGTGCCCATGCGCTTCGAAATAGAGGCTGAGATTGGCGGGAACACCTTCTGGAACACCCTCGGGCTGGAGTGCCCTGACGGCTTCAAAGAACCCTGGGTGCTGGACGAAAGCCTTACCGCGAGCGGAGAACCCGTCTACACACGGATGGAGGTGCGGGTCACTATCCCCAAAACGACGGATGACGTGGAAGCACAGTTTTCAGTTGACATGCATCTGGTCGCTCTTCCTGTGACTCAGGAACGTTCCACGAAAGACCCTCTGTACATATTTAAGAGCTTGCTCGCTCGGATGTTGATTATCTCGCCCATTCCCAGCCTGATCACGGGCGACTCCGAGGGCGAGACGTTGTCACCAAAGAGGCATGTAACAGATTTTGGCAACTGGTTCTCGGGCCTACTAGCGCGCTCGCCGGGAGCCTACGCGCGAATAGACGAGTATCTTCGGGAGGTCATGCCCGATTTCAAAGACATTAAAAATCCGATCATCGCGGCGGATGCCCGAAGGATTTCCGTCCAGTTTCAGCAGGACCAAGCGACACTGAGTCTACCCTTCCGTGACCTGTCGGACGGCGAGAAGTGCTTCTTCATTTGCGCCGTCGTACTGGCTGCCAACGAGGCTTACGGGCCGATCTTCTGTTTTTGGGATGAGCCGGACAACTACCTCGCGCCGGATGAGGTAGCACATTTCGTCATGGCATTACGCCGCTCGTTTCGGAACGGCAGCCAGCTTCTCGTCACGTCACACAACATCGAAGCGATTCGCCAGTTTTCAGACCACAACACCCTGCTACTACACCGGCGGAGCCATCTGGAACCGACGGCCGTTCGTCCCCTCGACCAGTTGAACTTGAAAGGCGATCTGGGCGACGCCTTGCTCTGGGGAAACGTCAATCCTTGAGCGTCAACAAGTATGAGCCGCACGTCCCTGTACTGCCGGACGACGACGCGAACCGACAGATGGTGGTAGGATTCGAGCTTGACCCGCTCCTTGATCCTCGGAAGATGTATGTGCTACTTCCCGCCGGCGGGTGGATGAAGGCCATTGAGCAGTTCAATGAAACGCACGCTACCGAGATAGAGAAATATCTCCACCATCATTTCGTGCTGATAGTTGACTTCGACGGGCAAAATGACCGACTGACACTCCTCAAGTCACAAATCCCAGATGGGCTTGCTGATCGCGTGTTCATCGCTGGTACCTGGTCGGAACCCGCGAAGTTACGAATGGCACTGAAAATAAGCCTCGAATCGGTCGGCACCTTGCTCGCGGCAGAGTGTCGTGATGCCAGGCCGATCGTGTGGAACCATGAACTACTCCGCCACAACAGCGGGGAGCTACAGCGCATGTCGGAGAAACTCGCCCCGATCGTTTTTAGATGACTGTTCCCCCTTGAAGGCAAGGGGAATGCCTGCGTTAGAACCCGTAGCCGACACTCAACTCGCCCCGCGTCGCGTCGTGCGTAGACACGTTTGCGAGGCGTGTGTCGCCGGTCACGTGGTCTACCCGCGCTCCCACGAACGCCGAGCGGGTCAGGTTGTAGACGCCGTAAACGCTGTACCGATTCCCGACGAACCCCAGATCGCTCGCCTTGCTCCGGCTACGCAACGAGACCTCCGCGGACGCCTTCGCCTTTTCGGACACCCGCGCATCCAGCCGCCCGAAGAACACGTGCCCGTTGCCGCCGTACGGGTAGCCGAGCGAAACGCCGTTCACCGCGTAGTTCTTCGGGATCGTCTCGGTGAGGTATGTCGTCGCGTCGAGGAGCGTGTACTCGAGTCGTAAGCCGAAGCGTCCCCGGTTATCGAGACGAGGGGCGTAGCCGCCGACTTGGAAGCCGATCTTGCGCGGTACGGGGCCGTCGTTCGCGCTGGCACCCCTGGGTGCTTTCAGGTCGTCAATTAGAAGGTCGGCATATACACTCGTGTCGCGGGCGGGAATCGCCTTATACGACACCTGAATGTCGGCCAGGTAATTGAGCCAGAGCGAGTTTGGGTAGGTATGCCCATCCGCAATGAACCCCAGCAGGCGGTGGTCGGCTCGCCCCTCGAACTTCGTGAAGGCGTTCTGGTACGCGTAGAAAGGCAACACGAATGCCCAGCCCGCGCCCGGCAACCGGGTGCTTTTGAAGGTCTCCGCGAACGAGATCCTCCACGGCCCGCGATCCCCAGCGGTTTCCAGACGCCGCCCGAAGACATAGCGGAGCGTCCCGCGAACGACCGGGTCCGCGCTTGCGACGTCGTCCTCGTAAACTTCGCCGGCGAACTGTGTGAAGTAGAACCGCCCGGCACGCCGCCCGAGCGAGCCGGGCAACACGAAGCCTTTCTCCACGCGGATCTGCGGGATGGACGGCGATTCGCCGCCGAGCAACAGCGCGCCAGAGAAACCGGGACCCCACCGGAGCGGTTGCTGCCCTACCGTGAAGTCCAGCACGCGCGTGTTGTAGCGCAGAAATAGCGTTTCGACGGCGGGATAGTTGCCTTTGAGCGGTTGCAGAGCGTTCCACTCGTCGCGGTAGTTGCCCACCGACGCCGCGAGATAGCCGTCCCGCCCGATGGCGGACGAGAGGGCAAACCGCCCCACGAGCCGACCGCTGGCCGGGGACGCGCCGCCCCGCGCCTTGAGCAGGGCGGAAAACCCCGCGTCGCCCGCCGGGAGGGCCGGGATCACCACGCCCCGCGCCCGCAGTTCCGGCGCGAACTCGATGAGCAGGGCGCGTACATGTGCCCGCGTGCTACCTGGCAGGCCCGGCACGTCGTTCGTTGCGAGCAGATCGGCGACAATCTCCGCCATTTCGCGCCGCGTGTACAGCCTGTCCCCGCGAAAAAAGTCGCCTACCGTTCTCCCCTTCACGCGTCCTGCCCCGGACAGCGAGGCGAGCAGATCGTACGCGACGTCGCCGCGCGGCACGATGTCCTCCGGAAGCGCGAACGCCGCCGAAGCGAGCACGGCCAGAGTGCCGACGCTGGTACTCATCATCAGCAATTTTCCGAACCACTTCCCGCTAGCCACTAATTGGGTACTCCCTCGAACACAGATGTTGAAGACGCGGGGGGGCTGACTGCTTTCGGTGTCGGCCGACTGTCTTGCGACTCCTCCCCGGTGAATTGCCCGTGCGCGACCCGCAATACCTCGCTACGTAGCACTTCCGGCCGCTCGCCCTCGCTCGCGATCCGTATCAGGCGGTCTACCGCGCGTCGCAACGTGGCGGGGTCAATGCCGTTCGCGTCGGACACGAATATCTTGGCGTGCTCGGTGGCGCGCTTTTGCTCATCGGTGTAGAGCAACTCCTCGTGCAACTTTTCGCCGGGGCGCGTCCCTGTATATTCGATCTTGATGTCGGAGTCGGGCCGGAAGCCGGACAGCCGGATCAGGTCGCGGGCGAGATCCAGGATGCGCACCGGGTCGCCCATGTCAAGTATGTATATCTCGCCGTTCCCGCCCATCGCGCCCGCTTGTAGAATGAGTTGAACCGCCTCGGGGATCGTCATAAAATAGCGGGTCATCTCCGGGTGCGTCACCGTCACCGGTCCGCCGCGTAATATCTGCTTGCGCATAGTCGGTATCACCGAGCCGCGGGAGCCGAGCACGTTCCCGAAGCGCACGGCGGCGAACTCGGTGCGGGTCGTGCGGGCGAGCGTCTGGATGATCATCTCGCAGATCCGCTTCGTAGCACCCATTACAGAGGACGGGTTCACCGCTTTATCCGTGGAGACCAGAATGAACTTCTTTACGCCGCACTCCGCCGCGACTTCGGCGACATTACGCGTCCCCAGTATGTTATTTTTGACCGCCTCCTGCGGGTTCGCCTCCATCAGAGGCACGTGCTTGTGCGCGGCGGCGTGGAAAACGACCGTGGGGCGTTCGTGCAGGAATATCTCCTCAATGCGCCCGCGATCCCGCACGGAGCCGATCACCGCCGTGGTGGCGAACCCGAACTCGCGGATCATCTCCTGCTCGATCTCGAACACGCTGTTCTCGCCCTGCCCGACCAGGATCAGACGCGCCGGGTTGAGCGCGGCTATCTGCCGACACAGCTCTGACCCGATGGAACCGCCCGCGCCGGTGACCAGGACGCGGTGCCCCGAAACGTACCCGGCTATCTTCTCCATGTCGGTGCGCACGGCGGCCCGGCGGAGCAGATCCTCGATGTTGATGTCGCGCACCGGGGCGTGACGCGGGCCGCCGCCGCTACGCACCATCTCGCCGACCGAGGGAACGATGCAGAGCCGCGCCGTGGTCTGCTCGCAGTGCGCCAGAATATCGCGGATCGTCTTGCCGGAAGCGTTCGGGATCGCTATCAGGATCACTTCGACCCCGAGGCGGTGCGCGATCTCCGGGATCTCCGCGCAGTCGCCGAGTACCGGTAGCCCCTGGATGCGGATCTTGCGCTTGAACGGGTCGTCGTCTACGAAGCCGAGCGGGAGGAGGCCGCCTTGAGGACGGCGTTTCAGATCACGCGCCAGCGTCTCGCCCGAGTCGCCCGCGCCGACGATCAGCGTGCGCCGACTCGGGCCGTCCGGGACGCCGCCGTCATCGGTCGCCGTTCTCCCGAACCCCCAGCTACGCCCGAGGTCGGAGAGTTCCCGGTAACCGATGCGCACGCCGGACAGGAGTAGCAGGTTGATGCCCCAGTCCATGACCTGCATCCCCCAGGAGTAGTCGGCCTGCCCGCCCAGACCGACGACGAGTAAGAATAGGTAGAAGGCGAGCGACGAGGTGCTGATTGCCGTGAGTAGCAAACGCAGGTCGGGCAGGGACATGTACCGCCAGTGAATGCGGTACAAGTGGAACAGCCCGATTGCTCCGAGGCGCAGAACGATCAGTACCGGTAGCGTCCATAGAACCGCTTGGCGGTTCATCAGGGACGCCTGATCCGGCAGGTCGTACTTCAATATATACGCGAACGCGGTCGCGGCGGTCATCAAGCAGGCGTCGATCGCCACCTGCGCCACTATCCGCCGACTGATGTTCCCGAAGCGCGGCATGGTTCTCCTTCGGCACGGCGCGAGGCGCGACCGTCCGACTTATCGGTTGCCTCTGCCGGTCAATACCGACGCCAGAGTGCGAAAGAGTATAACGAGGTCGAGTTTAAACGAGCGATGATGCCGATAATACACGTCATGGGCGACCTTCTGCTCATCGGACAGTTCGTCGCGCCCGTTGATTTGCGCCCACCCGGTAATGCCGGGGAGCAGGAGATCTACGCCGCTCCTGGCGCGCGCCGCGTTCAGCGATGTTTGAGAGGTCAGGGCGGGGCGAGGCCCGACCAGGCTCATCTCGCCCTTCAAGACGTTGATCAGTTGCGGGAGTTCATCCAGGCTAGTCCGCCGCAGTAGCACGCCGACCCGAGTCACATGGCTGACGCCCGCCCTGCGCATCTCGGCGGTGGAAAGGCTCGGGGTGCCGGGACGCATGCTACGAAACTTCAGCAGACGGAAAGGCTTACCGTACCGCCCGCCCCGCTCTTGCGCGAAGAACACCCCACCTGGCGAATCGAGGAGCACGGCGAGCGCGACCACCGCCGCGACTGGAGCAAGTGCCATGATCAGAAGCCATGCAACCGTGGCGTCGAAAAGCCGTTTCGCGGCTTCGTACCCGGCGTTGGGAGCGGATACACTTTCGGGCGTTGAGTAACTGACATTTACTGGGTTCATACGGCGAGTGAAAGAAACGGCGAGTCCGAAATGGCCTGTACCGCCTTTATGACAGCGGAACGCGGCGACAAGTTACCTGCATTTCGGCGGGTCATCCCACCGAACGCACTTTTTTATACCCGGCGGGCGTGGTTAATAGTCGCGCCCTATCACCCACGCTCCCTACTGTTTCCCGGCGAAGCGCGAGCCCACCGCGTCCCAGTTCACCGTGTTCCACCACGCCTTGAGGTAGTCCGCGCGGCGGTTCTGATATGTCAGGTAGTAGGCGTGCTCCCAGACGTCGTTGCCCATCACCGGGTACATCCCGCCGTACTCGGCCATCAGCGGGTTGTCCTGGTTCGGGGTCGAGAGGATCTGTAGCTTCCCGGCCTTGTCGCGGGCGAGCCACACCCAGCCCGAGCCGAATCGCTTCAGGCCCGCGTCGTTGAACGCCGTCTGGAAGTTCGCGAACGAGCCGAAGCCGGATGTGATCGCCTCCGCGAGCGGACCCGTCGGGGTGCCGCCGCCCTTAGGCTTCATCAGGTTCCAGAACATCGAGTGGTTCACGTGTCCGCCCGCGTTGTTGCGCACCACGGTCCGCACCGCCTCGGGCACCTGGTCGAGTGTCATGATCAGTTCTTCCGGCGACTTCGCGCTTAAGCCCGGCGTCTTGGCTGCGGCGTCATTCAAGTTCTTCACGTACGTCGCGTGGTGCTTGTCGTGGTGCGTCTCCATCGTTTTCTTATCAATGAACGGTTGCAGGGAGTCCGCCTTATAGGGGAGCGGCGGGAGCGTGAACGGTCCGCCCCCTGTGTCCGGCATCTTGCGATCATCGGCGCGCGCGACGCGGGAAAGCAGAGCCGACATGGGCAGAGAGAAAAGCGCGGCGCGGAGGATGGCGCGGCGATCAAGGGTCTGGTTCATCGGCGGGAGTAGGTCCTTTGGCATGGTTCGCATCGGCGTGGGGATGCTGTTCCCAGTGTACCCGACGTGGGCCGGATTCGGAACCCGTGAGTAACTGTTCAGGGTCGTGGAAACTTTTGCGCTTGCTCCTTCTTAAGTAAACCAACCCAAGTTGCTACCGTTTGAAGTCTCTGTGAACCCTTGGTAAAGTAGAATCGCCAAACACTATTTTGCCGAGGTTCGCAGATGCCCGAAAAAATTATAGCCCTTTATTGCTTCTTTGACGAGTTGCTCAAAGCCTTAAATCATCAAGACAATGAGCAAGCCAAAGTCTCAACCGCCGAGATCACGACCATCGCCAGCGTCGCCACCGAGTTTTTTATAGGCAATCACCAAAAGGCATCGGACTTTCTTATTAGTCATAGATACATAACGGCTTTTTCCAAGAGTCGATTTAGCCGCCGTTTACATCAAATACCTGAATCGCTGTGGCAATTCACTCTGCATCTATTGGCACAAGTCAAATAGCGAACAACCGCCTTCCTTGTTGATAGTTTCCCTGTTCCTGTTTGCAAAAACGTCCGCATCAAGCGTTGTAAGATCTACAAAACGGAAGGCTATTGCGGTTATACAGTCAGTAAGAAAGAGTACTTCTTCGGTTTGAAGGTCTGTCTCATCGTGACTGACACGGGACGCCCGGTGGAACTCGTTTTCGTGCCGGGTAGCACTCATGATTGTAAAGCCCTGCGTTCGATGGAAATTGACTTGCCGGAGCAAAGTATTCTCATCGGTGACAAAGGTTTCTTAGACCGCGCTTTTGAGGACGATTTGAAAGAAGATGCCTCGATTCATTTAATCGTGCCAAGTCGCTCGAACATGAAACAACCGTTAAGCAACCTCGTGCAGTGGGTAGCCGGTTCGATGCGAAAACGAGTGGAGACAACGTTTAGTCAACTGGCGCAACGTCTGGCGCGTTCTGTTCATGCCGTCACCCCACGCGGTTTTGAGTTGAAAGTGTTCCTAACGGTGCTGACTTATGCTATTCTCAAGTAGCAACTTGGGTTGAACTATAACGAAACCTACGGATGCCCCGGTTGACAAATCCATTCCTGAACTCGCCTGGTTGATTCAAGAGCAGGCGCAGGCCATCGCCCTACTGCAAGGGCAAATCGTAGCACTAAAACAGGAAGTCGAACGTCTGTCGCAAGTTATCGCCGAAGTGAACCTCGCGCACGCGTAGAGTAACGCAGCGGAGCTCGCCACGATAGCGGACTCGCTTACGGCGACGCGCCGCCGGGTAGACGAACTGCTCGCGGAGGTTCGGCGCAAGCAGGAGTAGCGGCGGGGCTTCTCGGCTCCTTCGCCGAGAAGCCTCGCTTCTCAGCGGGTAAGCATTATGGTTACGCTACGCGGGGGCAGCGTGGTGATGGTCGCCGCGCCGCGCCGAACCGCGCCGGTCTGAACCGCACGCATATCGTGATCGGCGTCGCTTTGCAGCACACGCGCCGCCGCTCCGCGCAACCCGCGCACCACGAAACCCGCTTTCGCCTGTGCGGTTGGGTTGACGAGGAGAACCACGCTCGCTTTGCCGTCAGGCCTTTCGAAGGCAGCCATCTGGGCATACTTGACGTTGCCGTACTTGTCCGGCTGAAGCGCGATGTCGGGGTCGTCGCAAGACATCAGTTTGAAATGCCATCCCGGACGAACCGTTTTCCAGAGCGTTCGGAGCAGGGTGTACCGCGACGATAGGATTGGGGTCTGATCGCCCGTCAGCAGTTCACTGGGCGCGATAACGTCGCCCTTGTGCCACGCCACCCACCACGCCCAGTAGTTGGTCGGCATCACTGTCATATCGCAGGCGAGGCGGCGCGCGGACTGAATGAGAAGGTCGTTCTGGGAGGCGCTGCTCCCGTCGCCGTCGCCGCGTCCCTCGTCGTTCCACTCAGTCATCCAGACGTCGCGCGGATGCTTTGTCACGCTATCCACGGCCTGGGCGAGGAACCCAGTGTCATAGGTATGAAAGGCGTAAGCGGGCAGGGCGCGGCCTAGCGAGGGGTCGGTGTCGAACGCGGGGCCGGCGGGATCGCGCAGATAGCCTGGCGGCTGCGGGTTCCTCGCCCAGTCGGTAGTCACCGACTGGGTATAGTTGTCGTCGGGTCCATGGATTTTGACGGGTGCTAAGCCGTTCGCGTCCAGCGTCGCGCGCATTCTATGGACGATCCGACGCCACTGATCCGCCTCCATACGGCACGCCTGGTAGGGGACGAACGCGACCGACGGCTCGTTCTGTACGCTGACGAATGCCGGTAGCCCCGCGCCGTGCGCCCGGAGATACAGCAGGGCTGCGACGTAAAAGTTGCAGTACGCCTGTTCCTTATCCCGGCGCAGGAAAGTCCATTCGGGCGGTTCCGGCTTGCCGTCGTGGTTCAGGTCTACATAGCCCGCTATGTTTCCCGGCGCGGTGCCGTCTGGGCTGCCGAGCGTTTTCATGCTTGCGGGTGCGCTCCAGCACGAGAGGATGTACTGCGTTACGCCGTGCGCTTTGGCGTCCTTGACCTGACGCACAAGGTCGCCTATGTTGCTCGAAACGTTGCCGGTCGCTTTCGGCCCTTGGGTCGTATTGAAGGTCACGCTCGGTACCGTGTCGCCTCCGTCGCGGTAATAGCCGTTCCACAGTTCGACGCGGACGAAGGTAACGCCCATATCGTAGATCGCCTTTTGGATCGCTGGGCGGCTGAAAATGTTCTCGTCATCATTGCTGCCGTTCGTGAACGCCGGGAAGCAACCCCAGCCCTTAATTGTCTGTGCGGGGGTGGCGGCGACCGTCGCCGTCGCGGCGGGCGCGGCGGGCGCGACGCAGAGGGCGAGCGCGACGGCACAGGGCACGGCGCAGCGCAGTGGGGAGCGATACCCAAGCCTGTTCGGTGTTTGTTTTTGCATGTTTCGTTTCCTTTACTTCCCCGGTGCGACCGGGGGCTCCGCACCGGGCGGCGGTCCGCCGCCCATCTTTTTCGCCGCCTCTACCGCTTCTGGGGGCGGCGTCGCGTCGCGCCGCGCGATCTTCGCCCGCTCGCTTTCCGTCATCGCGCCGCTGGCACCCGTGCCGTTTTGCGCGCAACCTGCCCCGATCAGTCCCGCGCCTACAACCGCCGCGAGTAAGGCTTGTGAGAGTCGTGTCATTGCCGCGTAGCGTCCCACATATTTTCGCCATTCGCCGTTCCGGGATTCGTCGCCGTAGGCTTCATCGCCTTAACGTGACCGTCCGCGAAGACGAAGTTCGCAAGCCCCGTGTGAACGGGCGTTATCGAGCCGTTCGGGCCGGCGGGGTCATATGGGTCGGCAGTAGCGGCGCGCGACCCGTCAGGAATGCTCACCGGGCCGTCGTCAGGGCTGGCATCCCACCACGGCAATCCCAGGGTGACCGCCGCGCGCGACACTTCGTAGGCGCAGCCCCGATATTTATCCGCGTTACGTAAAACGTGCAGTTTCTCGGTCAGTAAAACCGTGGAGGACGGCTTGGTGACCGCGCTTAGCGATTGCGTCGCCGTACCGCTCAGCCAGGAGTTGGAAAGCCCAACATCGCCCATCAATCCCAGCAGTTTCAGGTTCGGGCTCGCCACCCCGTTATAACCGCCGACCAGACCGTTCGCGGTGTACGAGACGAAGGGTCCTGCAAAGTCCTGGGCGGTATTGTGGGACAAGGGGTCGTCGGGGCAGCGAAACACACCCATGTCTTTGAGGTACGGCTCGACGTAGTAGTACCACGTACAATGGAAGTACCCCGTGTCCTCGTCGAACCCGAACGGATATCTTTCGTCGTAATCCTGTGTGTAGAACGCAATCGCGGTGCCGAGCTGGCGCAGGTTCGACGCGCAGCTGGTCTTCCGCCCTTTTTCACGCGCTTGCGCGAACACCGGGAACAAGATGGCTGCGAGTATAGCTATAATAGCAATAACAACGAGCAACTCAATCAGTGTGAAAGCGCGTGCAACACCTCCACGTCGTCTGCCAAGCATCGTTGATGTATCAGGTTTCATACCTTTTTTCCTTTCTCAAACGGGTGCCGCACGGCACCTCACACGGACGCGACCGAGTCGCGCTCCACGAACTCTGTCGGGAAAACAACCTTTTCGCCGATGGGGTGGGGCGGTGCCTCCCCCGATTCCGCGATCCGCAACAGCAGCATCTCCATCGCCCGAACCGCCATCTGCTGAAACGGCTGGCGGATGGTAGTCAGCGGGGGTGCGAGTTCCACGGCGACTGGCAGGTCGTCGAAGCCCGTAACCGACACGTCCGCCGGGATCCGCAAACCCTTGTCGCGCGCAGCGCGGTACGCCCCGCTCGCAATCTGGTCGCTCGCGCAGAAAAGGGCGGTCGGCCGCCCCGCCTCGCGGTCAAGCATTACCCTCGCCTTTTCGAAGCCCGCCTCCTCCCAAAACCCCGCCGCTGCCACGAGTTCAGGGGGTTGCGCTATACCTGCCCCCGTGAGTGCCTGGCGGTACCCGGCGAGACGATCAGCACTGTTCTCGTTGTCCGCGGCGCCGCCGATAAATCCGATGCGGCGATGCCCGCGTGCGATGAGATACGCCGTTATGTGTTCGGCGGCGCCGACATGGTCCACGTCTACACTATCCACGCGCCCCTCGCTCGCCCCGTCGTTGATCGCCACGAACGGGATGCCGCGCTCCAAAAGTACGTCCCAAAGAGCCCGGCCCCTGACGGAGCCCATGCCGACTATAAGCCCGTCACAGCGGTCATCGATGTGCGCGCGCACGCACTGGTGCGCATCCTCCCACGTCGGTACGCTGAACAGCAGGACGTTGATGTGGTTCGGCGTGGCGACCGACAGGACACCGTCCAACAGAAACATCGCGTAGGGGTGCCGAACGAGCGACTGGAGTCCCGCGTTCTGCATGAGAAACCCGACCGTGTGCGCCCCCCGCTGCCCCCGCCGCAGCCCCGCGCGCGGCTGGTACCGCAAGCGGCGCACTGTCTGCAACACCCTCTCGCGCATCGCCGCGCCGACATCCCCGGTGCGATTATTGAGGACGTAAGAGACGGTGGCGATAGACACCCCCGCTTCGCGGGCGACGTCTTGCATTGTCGCTTTATAGGTTTGTGTCGTTCGTTCTGCCATCATTGTTCACCGCAACTTAAATTATTAAGATGAATCTTCGTACCACGTACCTTGCGATATGTCAAGAGCCAGCAGTACCAGGGATGACGTGGCGGCGAAAAATCGTAACTGTTCAGCGTTGCAGAAACTTTTGCGCTTGCTCGTTCGTAAATAAACGGTAACGGCACACTATGGATACTCTTCTTGACAAATCCATCCCCGAACTCGTCGGGTTTATCCGAGAGCAGGCACAAACCATAGCTCTCTTGCAACGACAGATCGAAGAACTTAGGCAGGAGATAGCGCGCCTCGAAGGGCAAAATCCGGGCGGCGACAAACCTAAGCCCGAACCGCCTGCCTTCGTCAAGCCTAACAAACCATCGGTGCCTGCCCATCTGCGCAAAAAGCGTATGCAGGCATCCACCCGCCGCTGCGAGACGCCCACAAACCAGATCGCTCACGCCTGCTCGCACTGCCCCGACTGCGGGCGCGCTGTTTCCGACGGCTCCGAGTACACCCGACGGCAACTCATCGAACTGCCCCCGATCACCCCTGAGATTACCAACCACATCCGCGTTACGCGCTATTGCGGCGTCTGCCGAAAGTCGTGCGTCCCCGGACTCGACCTTTCGGCGACGGCGGTCGGACAAAGCCGCTTCGGCGCGCAAATCCATGCCCTCGTCGCCTATCTGCGCCAACAAGCCCGCCTGCCCGCCCGAACAATCGCTGGGCTGCTGTCTGCGCTGTGCCGCCTCACCATCAGCGACGGCGAGATCGTTACGATGCTTTGTGCGGTCGCCGACTTGGGGAAACCTGCCTATGATGGGCTTCGGCAGACACTACGCGATAGCCCTTTCGTTCACAGCGACGAGACGGGCTGGCGCTAGAACGGTTAGAACGGCTATCTGTGGAGTTTTTCCACGCCTTCGGTGTGCTATTTCACCTATCCGAAGTCGCGCGCCGGCGCGACCGTGACTCAAGTACTGGGCGAGAACTACAAAGGCGTGGTGGTCAGCGACTTCTACAGTGCTTATAGTGCGCATTTAGGTTACCACCAGCGATGTTGGGTACATTTGCTACGCGATGTGCATGAACTCAAGAAGTGCTTCCCGACGCCGGGGGTAGTTAGTTGGGTAGAGCACTTACGCGACATTTACGACTGGGCGAAAGCATTCGCAAACGATGATGCGCACGAACGCGAGGCGGCTTGCTCGCGCTTCGCGGCGGAGGTGATCGCTCTTGGGACGGGTTGTAAGGGCACGAGTTTGCCGCAGAGTACGCTATGTCAGCGGCTCTTACGCTTCGCGGCGGAGTTGTTTGTTTCCGTTTGGCGTCCCGAAGTACCGTCGGAGAACAATGCGGCAGAGCGTTGTATTCGTCCGCGGGTGGTGTCGCGCAAGATAAGCGGCGGGACGCGCACGTCGGCGGGTTCGGAAACGATGGCGGTTCTATCGAGCCTGTTTGCGACATGGCAGTTGCGGGGCGAGGGAAGTTTATCGGCTTGTCGTCGGATGCTATCGCAGGCACAGCGGTAGCAGGGTGCCGCGCTTTGCTGAACTCTACTTCGATAACCCTGAACAGTTACACCCGTGAGACGCGCTTGCCGTGGCTTCCGTGCGCCGGGTACAATCGCACGTCAGATCTGCCGATGCCCGTTAAACCAGCCCCCGTCACGCCGCCGCAGGTATTGCTCCCCGAACAGTCGCTCGTGGATAGCCTGTTCCAACTACCGCCGCTCCGCGACTTGCCGTTCCGCGCGTTGCTGAAGGCGGGGTTCAAACTCGCTCTGCTTTTCCTGCTGTTCTTCGCGCTGAACACCGCGCTACGTGTTCTGATCGGGCGGGCGAGTGACCGGTTCGCGGCTCGGCGCGGCGCGGCGATGAACCCGACGCAGGCGGCGCGGCTACGCACGCTGGCGACGCTCGGCCAGTCGGCGTCCTACTACACGCTACTATTTCTGTTCGTGGTCGGTGCGCTCGGTGTACTCGGCGTAAACGTGCTCGGGCTGGTCGGCACGGCGGGAGTCGCTGGCATCGCGATCGGCTTCGGGGCGCAGAAGATGGTGAAGGACGTCTTTTCCGGGTTCTTTATCCTGCTCGAAGACCAGTTCGGCGTCGGCGAGTACGTCACCGCCGGGGGGAACGGGATCGCGGGCGGCGGCGTGACGGGAACGGTGGAAGAACTCGGGATGCGCTCCACCCGTATCCGGGACGACGACGGGAAGCTGTACATCCTGTCGAACGGCGACATCACGCAGGTGTGTAACTATTCGCGGGGCACTGTCGCGCACAGTTTCGAGATTGGCGTGGCGGCGACCGTGGACATAACGGCCGCGACTCATCTCCTGAACGACGCGTTGGCATCCGCCTCCGAAACGCTCGCGCTCGCCGAACCCGCTCATGTAGCGGGCGTTTCCGCGACCGACGGGCTGAAGACGACGCTGAAGATCAGTTTTCGGACCGTGGTGCCGACCGACGCGAAACGCCCCGCCGACATGATCCTCGCGTTACGCGAGGCGGGGCGGGCCGCGCTCATCGCCGCCGGGATCGCGCTCGCTTGAACCAATAAGATGAAAAAGAAGCCCTACCGCACCTGGCCCGTGCCGCGAACCACGTACTTAATCGTGGTCATCTCTTCTAAACCCATCGGGCCGCGCGCGTGTAGTTTTTGGTTCGAGATGCCGATCTCCGCGCCGAAGCCGAACTCGTAGCCGTCCGTGAAGCGCGTGGACGCGTTCACGTACACTACCGCCGCGTCTACCTCGTCGGTGAACTTCTGCGCCGACGCATAGGAGCGGGTGACAATCGCCTCGCTGTGCCGCGTCCCGTACTCGTTGACGTGCGCGACGGCCTCCTCCAGCGAGTCCAGGATCTTGACCGCGAGGATCATGTCGTTAAACTCGGAGTAGAAATCCGCCTCGGTCGCCAGTGCTACTGGCTTGAGCGAACGGTACGCGCCCTTGTACTCGTTCACGAGCCGCGCCGTCCGCTCACATCCCCGAATCTCGACGCCTAGCTCCTGCAAGTGCTGGATAAGCCCGACGATGCCCAGCTCCGGCGCACACTGCGAGTGGAACAGCAGGGTCTCGGCGGCGTTACAGACCGAAGGGCGCGACGTCTTGGCGTTCACGATGATCCGTTCGGCCAGCGTCATGTCGGCGTCCCTGTCAATATAGACGTGGCAGTTGCCGGTGCCGGTTTCGATCACGGGCACGGTCGCGGTCTTCACCACGGTCTCGATCAAGGACGCGCCGCCGCGCGGGATCAGGCAATCCACATACTTGTTGAGTGTCATCAGGCGGCGTGCGGCGGCGCGGTTCGTGGTCTCGATCAGCGAGATCGCTCCGGTGGGAATGCCGACGCTGTCGGTCGCCTGGATCAGGGCGCGGGTCAGCGCGATGTTGGAGTGGATCGCCTCGCTCCCGCCGCGCAGGATGCACGCGTTCCCCGACTTCAGGCATAGCGCGGCGGCGTCCACGGTCACGTTCGGGCGGGACTCGTAGATGATCCCGATCACGCCGAGCGGGACGCGCACCTTGTTGATCTGCAAGCCGTTCGGACGACGCCAGCCGCCGACTACATCTCCCACCGGGTCGGGGAGCGTGGCGACCTGCGCCAGCCCTTCGCGCATCGCGTCAATGCGCTGGTTCGTGAGCAGGAGCCGGTCCACCAGGTGCGGCGCGACGCCGTTCCCCTGCGCGGTGCCGATGTCGCGGCTGTTCGCGGCCAGGATCGCGCCCCGGCTCTCGTCGAGCGCGGTCGCCATCGCCATCAGTGCGGCGTTCTTGATCCCCGCGCCCACGGTGGCAAGGCGACGCGCGGCCGCCTTCGCGGCACGGGCTTTGGCATCCACCTCCGCGTAAGCGGCGGCGTCTTCGGGGGTTAAATCGGTCGGCATATCCACGGTTCGAGAGGCTCCTAATGAAACGGCGCGACGGGAAGTGTGTCGCGTGGTTCGCGTTCCTGCTACGTCCAGGGGCGTGTCCCGATTATATCGCCTTCGGCGGCGGTATCGGGCGTCCGAGTTTCTTCGCGAGGGCGGCCAACGCGGCCAGCCGCCCTCGCGAAGAAAAACCTGTACCGGAGGCTTCCTGCATCGCGGAAGGAATCCCAACCCCGCGCCGTGAACTGTTAGCCCATGAGGAACGCAGTTATGAGTGACACGGTGCGCGTGGGCGTGATCGGGATCGGTAACATGGGGCGCGAGCACGCCCGTTACCTCGCGGCGGGCGAAGTGCCGGGCGCGGTGCTGGCGGCGGTCGCGGACAACAGCCCCACCGCGCTCGACCGTGCGGCGAAGAGTCTGCCAGAGACGGTCGCGCGTTTCGACGACGCGGACGCGCTGATCGCGTCCGGCACCGTGGACGCCGTGATCATCGCCGCGCCACATTACTTGCATCCGCCGCTCGCCATCGCCGCCATGAACCACGGGTTGCACCCGCTGGTCGAGAAACCGGCGGGCGTCTACGTCAAGCAGGTGCGCGAGATGAACGAGGTTGCGGCGAAGTCGGACCGGGTGTTCGGCATCATGTTCAACCAGCGCACGCGCCCCGTCCACCAGAAGGTGCGGCAGGTGATCGCATCCGGCGAACTCGGCGAGATCCGGCGCACGCAGTACATGATCACCGATTGGTTCCGCTCGCAGTCGTACTACGATTCAGGCGGCTGGCGTGCCACCTGGGCGGGCGAGGGCGGCGGCGTGCTGGTCAACCAGTGCCCGCATAATCTAGACCTGTGGCAATGGTTCTGCGGGATGCCGACGCGGGTGCGGGCGTTCTGCGGCTTCGGTCGGCACCACGACATCGAGGTCGAGGACGACGTGACCGCCTATGTCGAGTACGCGAACGGTGCGACGGGGACGTTCATCACGACCACGGGCGAGGCACCGGGCGCGAACTGGCTGGAGGTGTCCGGCGACCGTGGGCGTTTACGCATGGAGGGTAACCGCATCACGTTCTGGCGCACGACGAGTTCGGTGCGCGAGTACCTGCGTGTCAGCACCGACGGCTTCTCGCAGCCGGAGACCTGGCGTTGCGAAATCCCAGTGTCGGGAAACCACGACGCGAACGAGCACCGGACGATCACCCGCGAATGGATCGCCGCGATCCGCGAGAAGAAGCCGCTTCTCGCGGAAGGGGTGGAAGGCATCAACGGCGTGCAACTCGCGAACGCGATGCTCCTGTCGGCGTGGACGGACGACTGGGCGAGCGTTCCGACCGATGAGGACCTGTATTACGAACTGCTCCAGGGAAAGATCCGGGAATCGTCGGCGAAGAAAACGGTCGGCGAGAAATCGTTCGACCTGACGGGAACGTACTGAGAAGCACTTCCGCCTCTCTGCATTCTAAACGCCGGGACTCGGGATGCCCTCGTCGGGCGAACCGCTACCCGTGCTGTACCGGCTTGATCGCGATCACGTGTCCGCGTCACGTCGCACGGCTAATCAAGCATTTCCGAAGTGATCACCGCGCCTCGCTAGTTGACCGGCACTTTGATCAGGCCGGTGCACCAGGCTAGGGAGATCGCTAGAGCAACCGCGAACGCCGGGAAGACGGGCGCGCATCGGGTACGTCACCCGCCCTAGTCCGGGCACCGTGAGGCGGCTAGCCCGGAGAATCATCAGGCGAGCATACATCTGTGGCAGGCGGGGTCGCGTGACCGCCCACCGTTAGAAGCGCGAAGCAACAGGCTACCGCACATGTGATCTCCCGGCTATGTGCGGCCTCTCGGGGCGGCCCGCAACCCCTCATAGATCGCGGCGTAAGCGTCCGCGCTCGCGCCGATGGAGAACCGTTCCGCGCGGGCGCGGGCGAGGCGGCCCAACTCGCCGCGTAACGCGGGGTC
>JAYUUO010000220.1:0-9435 GCA_043754515.1 Armatimonadota bacterium | reverse complement strand
CCGAAGATCCGCGCCCGTAGCTTCCCGAACCCCACCGTCAGATCGTCGAACAGCGTGTAAAACACGGGAGTCGCGACCAGCGTCAGCAGGAGCGAGAGCGTCTGACCGCCGATGATCACGCCGCCCGTCGCGCGGTTCGTGCCCGACCCGACCCCGCTCGAAATCACCAGCGGGAGCATACCGGCCACGAACGCTATCGTGGTCATCAGGATCGGGCGCAACCGGTCGCGGCTCGCCTGGAGCACCGCCTTATTCCGCTCCAGACCCCGTTCTCGCAACTGGTTCGCGTGATCCACCTGCAAGATTGAGTTCTTCTTCACGATGCCGAACAGCACCAGGATGCCGAGCATCGAGTAGATATTCAGCGAACTGCCTGTCAGCACGATGGACAGGATCGCGAACGGAACCGTCAGCGGGAGCGCGAGCAGAATCGTGATCGGGTGAACCCACGACTCGAACTGCGCGGCGAGAATCAGGTACATGAACACGATAGACAGCAGGAACGCCGCGCCGAACGCGCCGAACGTTCTCCCTAGTTCCTTGCTCCGACCCAGATACTGCCCCTTGTAGGACGGGTCCAGCTTCTGATCCGCCAGCAGTTTGTTGATCTTGTCCTGGATCGTCTGCTCCGAAGTGCCTGGAAGCAGGTTCGCCGATACCGTCACCGAGCGTTGCCGCGAGTACCGTTCCACGACCGAGGGCGCGTCGTCATTCTTGAACGTCGTCACCTGATTGAGCGAAACCCCCTGCGTCAGTGCCTTGTTCTGTGATTGCACCGTGAGGAGCGAGAGCGCGGTCTGGCTCGCGCGGTACTGCGGCAGGGCACGGACGTTTATGTCGTACCGGCGACCGTTCTCATTGTAGTCGGAGAGATGTTCCCCGGCGGAGGCGATACGGAGCGCGAAGGCTATATCCGACGCCGACACGCCGAGTTGACCCGCGCGGACACGGTCAACGGAGACCGCGACCTCCGGCTTGCCGATCACGAGCGACGTGTCGGCGTCGGCAATGCCCTGCGTTTTCTTCAACTCGCCGACGATCTTGTTGGCCGCCTTGCTGAGCACGTTTAGATCCGGCCCGCTGATCACGAACTGCAAACCGGCTTGCGCGCCGCCGCCGAACGCGCTGGGCGGAGAAACCAGCGTGCGCAGATCACGCGGGTAACGCGGCAGAATCTGCTTGCGCACTATGGCGATCAGCGCGTCCTGGGTGAGATGCGATTTGCGGTGATCAATGTCCGCGATCCGCACCAGGATTTCACCCTTGTTCTGCGTCTGCCGTTGGTCGCTACCGACTGTGATCACCGTGTCCTCGACATCCGGCAATGTTTTGCGGATGTCGCCCGCTATGGTCTCCATTAGAGCCTGAGTCGCGACGAGCGAGCGGTCTTCCGCAGCGCGCACCGACACGATGAACTGCGACTCGTCCTCGTCGGGCAGGAAGTTCTTGTTGACCACCTTCATCAGCGGGCCGACCGCGATCAGGGTGCCGACACAGATCAGCACGACGACCCAGCGGTGACCGAGCGCGAGCGCGAGCAGGTCATGGTACAACTTCTCCAGTTTGCCGAACGTCCCGACATACGGACGAACGCCGTTCGCATCTTCCTGATGGAGCGAGCCGTTCTTGGGCGTCTTGAGCCAGCGCGACGCCAGCATCGGGGTAAGCGTGAAGGCGACGATCAGCGAAACGCCGATGGCAAACGCCATCGTCAAGCCGAACGAGTTAAGGAAGCGACCGACGATACCGGTCATAAACGCCACCGGAAGGAACACCGCGATCAGCGAAAGCGTGGTCGCGAGCACCGCGAGACCGATCTCCTGCGTGCCAGCAATAGCCGCTTCCTTCGGCTTCAGGTGCTTCTCTTCGAGGAACTTGTAGATGTTCTCGATCACGATGATCGCGTCGTCAATCACGATGCCGACCGCGAGCGTCAGCGCGAGAAGCGTGATGATGTTCAGCGTGAAGCCCTTGAACCACATCAGCGCGAACGTGGCGATGATCGAAGCGGGAATCGCGAGCGCGGAGATCAGGGTAGAACGCCAGTTCCAGAGGAACACGAGCACCACCGCCGAGGCGAGGAAGGAGCCGAGAATCAGGTGCTCTTCGACCGTCGCGACGGCGGCCTTGGTGAACACGCTCTGGTCGTTCGTGATCTTCGTCGAATAACCAGCAGGCAGGGTCGGCTTGATCTCGGCGAGGCGCGCCTTCACCGCGTCAATCACCGCGACCGAGTTGGAACCGCTCTGCTTCTTCACCGAAAGGATCACGGCGGGCTGGCCGTTGATCGTCGCGGAGGATACCGCCTCCTGCGCGCCGTCCTGCACGGTGGCGACGTCGCCGATGCGGATCGAGCGGTTGCCGGTCTGTTTGATCACGATGTCGCCGAGTTCCCGCAGGGAAGCGGCGCGGCTGACGGTGCGTACCGAGACTTTGCGGTCGCCCTGGTCAATCGAGCCGCCGGGGACCTGGGCGTTCTGAGACGTCAGCGCGTTACGCAGATCCGACACCGAGATGCCGAGGGAGCGCATCTTGTTCGGGTCAATCAGCACGTTGATCTGGCGCAACCGTCCGCCGATGATTTGTACCTCGCCGACGCCGTTCATGGACTCGATCTGCGGGCGCATCGTCTTGTCGGCGTACTCGGTCAGGTCGCGGATACTCGCGCCCTGTCCGGCGAGTACGAACTGTAGTACCGGCGCGGCGTCGCCGCCGAACTTCGCGACCACGGGGCGCTTCGCCTCGGTCGGCAGGAAGGGGATAGCCTGATCAATCTTGGAGCGGACATCAGCGGCACCCACATCGCCGCTCGTCTCCAGCGTGAACTGGACCTGGACGACCGAGATGCCTTCCGCCGAGGAGGACTGAATCGTGTCAATACCGGCGACGGAGCCGATCTTCTTTTCGATCTGGTCGGTCACCTCGCTGTCCATCTCCTCAGGCGTCGCGCCGGGGAGCACGGTGGTAATAACCACCGACGGGAAGTCTATCGTCGGGAACCGGTCCTGCCCCAGGTTGGGGATGGAGAACAGACCGATGACCACCAGCATGAGGATGATCACGCCCGCGAATACCGGTCGGTTTACACAAAGTCTAGCCAGTGCTTGCATACTTATTGGTACCTTCGGGCGCGAACTCGCCCGATTAATCTATCGCATCGCTTACGAGACGGGGTCACCGCGCGGACTCGCCTCCGGCCGTGCCGCCACCCGCCGCGCTTCCGGTACTCCCCGCCACCCCGGTACTTGCCGCGCTTCCCGAGAAGCCGCTTCCCGAAGAGCCGCCGTTGCCACCAGACGCCCCGCCTTCGGCACTCCCGCCGCCGGAGTCACCGCCAGTTCCGGACGTTGCGCCGCCGCTCGCCGCCGCGGTCACTGGCTCCAGGTTTACTTTATCGCCATCTTTCAGACTCCGCTGACCGGCGACAACGATCTGTGCCCCCGCCTCGATCCCCCGAACGGCGTACCGGCGGCCGTCCGGGGATTCCACGCCCGTCGTCACCTTGTGTTCGTGGGCTACCCCGTTCTCCACGGTGAAAAGGCGGGCCTCAGTGGTATTCTCGTCGGAGCGTAGCAACGCCTCGATAGGTGCCGTCACGCTGTTCGGGTAGCTAGCCGTCACTACAGCACCCCGCGCGAACAGGCCAGGCCGCAGGATGCCCCCGGCGTTCGGGATCTCAACCCGCGCGCTGAACGTCCGCCCAGTGGCACTGCCCGTGGGGCTGAGTCGCGCGATCTTCCCGCTGAAAGAGCGGCCCGGATACGCATCGAGAGTAATCTGAACCGGCTGGCCCTGCCGCACGTTTGCGACGTCCTGCTCGTTGATCTGCGCCTCGAAGTAGACCGTGTCCAACGCGATCACCTGCGCGATTGATTGGCTGGGCACGGCGAGTTGTCCCGGCTCGATCTTCCGCGTGGCGATCACGCCGGAAATGGGGGAGCGCAGGGACGCGTCGGCGACCGCCTGTCGCGCGACCGCTAGCTGCGCTTGCGCCTGGGCGAGATTCGCCTGGGCGGACTCGATGTCCTCGCGGCGTACCGACACGTTCGCGCGGTTCGCCTGCGCCTGGCGTAGCGCACCGCGGGCGCGGGCCACCTGTGCCACCTGCGCCTGGATATTTTCGGCGCGACCGCCTTGTTTAATGATGGCCAATTGTTGCTTCGCCGAGTCCAGGGTCGCTTGAGCCACCTTCTCCTGCGTCACATATTGATCCAGCGTTATCGCGGCGGTCGCGCCTTCCTTGAACAGTTGCGCATACCGGACCCGGTCCGACTTCGCCTTATCGTAATTCGCCTGGGCTTGTTTCACGCTGTTCTCCGCGACAACCACCTCCTGCGAGCGTTGCGGGCGGCGGGTGACTTCGAGCTGCGCTTGCGCCGCCCGCAGTTGCTCCTGGGCATCCCGCACCGCCACGTCGGACGTGGTCACCTGCGTCGAGTAGTTCGTCCGCGCCTGCGAGATGCGGACGCGGATCGTCTCGATATTAGCGCGGGACTGGTCCACCTGACGTTGCAAGTCCGCCGTGTCCAGTTGCGCGACCACCTGCCCCACCCGCACTGGATCGCCCTCGCGCCCGGAAACAGATAGGACACGGGCGGATATCTTCGGCAGAATGTCAACCGTCTGTAGTGCCTGCAACGAGCCGGTGACCGGCACGAGGCGCAACATGGTCTCGCTCCGCGCGGGCACCACCTGCACTGGCGGGGGCAAACTCGCTGCCTGGGCCGCGCCCGCCTTCGTCGCGTCCGGCTTCTTGGCGCACCCCGCTGAGAGCGTCAGGAAAAGCGTGAACACGCCCACGGTCGCCGCGAAGGCTCGATTTTGATTCAGCATAAGTGTCTTTCTACTCCCGCGTTCCCACCGCCCGGTCCAAACGGGCGAGCGAGCCGAGATAATCGTAACGGGCGTTGACCTGGTTGGTCTCCGCCTGGACGAGCGCGGTCTGCGCGTCGTTGATTTCGAGTTGCGTACCAACGCCCGCCTTGTACCGGACGTTCGCAAGGCGCAGAGCCTCGGTGGCTTGCGCGACCGTGCCTTCCGTGGTTGTTTGACGCTCGAACGAGTCTTTAACGGCGATGATGGCCTGTTGTACCTCCGCCTTGATGCCGCGCACGAACTGATCTTTCTGGATCAGCGACTGCCGCTCGTCGGAGCGCGCCGATTTAACCGCCTCACGCGTCGCGCCGCCGTCCCACAGCGGCACCGACAGGGTTAAGCCGAGCGAGCCGGTGTCGCGGTACGGAGACTGTAGCGGCTTGTTGAAACTGTACCCCCCGGTAACCGAGGCGTTTAAGTACGGCTCCAGATTGCGCTTAGCGAGGCGTGTGTTCTTTGTCGCCTTGAGTATGTTGGTGTCCGATTGGTAATATTCGGGCCGCTGGAAAATAGCCTGCCCGATCAGCGTTACCTCGTCCAGATTCGGGAGCGGCGGGATCTCGGGGATGTCCGCGAGATCAACCGGGGTTGATGGGTCAACCCCGATGGTGTTCGCGAACGCGTTCTTGGCGATCAGTAACTGATTGCGCGACTGTATCAACGCCTGCCGGTTGTTATCGGTCTGTGTCTGTGCGCGGAGCACGTCGTAGTTTGAGGCGACGCCAGCCGAGAGTTGTGCCCTCGTGACACGTAACTGCTCCTCGCTCTGGGCGACCGACGCCTCGTTGACGCGCACGAAAGCCGCCGTTCGGAGCACATTATAGTAACCATTGCGGACGTCGAGCGCGGTCTGCTGGCGCAACCGGAGTATCTCCAAACGGTTCAAAGCCTGTTCCAGGTCGCCGACCTCCTGCGCCGTGCGCAGAATCCCGGTGATGTCAATGAACTGATTGATCGTGATCCGGGCGGAGCCTTGATCCAGGTCGTTTCGAAAACCCGAGAACACGAAGGGGGCCGCCTGTTGCGTACCCGTCCCGCCGGAAGTGCCCCCCGTAGTCCCGCCGGTGCCGGTCTGCCCGCCCGTCGCCGTCTGGCGCGTGCCGGGAACGCTTTCCGCGCGGGTCGCCCCGCCGGTAGCGGGAGTCGTGGTCGCGGCGGTCGCCCCCGCCGCGTTGGTCGAGGAGGTCGTATTCGTGGCCGTGCCGCCGGTCGAAAGCGTTACCGGGACCGCGCCGGGAGGCGCGGTCTGCAAGCCGACCGCGAAGGGGTTTTGGATCTGTGAGGGAGACAGCCCTCCGCTGTTTCCGTTCGCGGAAGATCCAGAGTTGAACAGGCGCGTGTAGGTTCCGCTCGCGCTGAAGGACGGGCCGCGCCCGCTTAAAATCTGCCCGATGGTGGCGTTCGTCTTCACTGCCCGCTCGAAGGCGAGCAGAATGCTCGGGTTGTGTGAAAACGCAACGGCCAACGCCTGATCAAGCGTCGTGATGTTAGCGGGATCGTCGGGCTGCCTCTGTCCCGCCGTTTTCGTCTGAAGATCGAAGCGCGTTATAGCACGGATGTCCTTCGGGAGGATGCCCAACCTCTTGGTGTCCGGTGTCTTTTTGGGGTTCGGGGTCGCCGGGGTGGGGGCACCCGGCTGTGTTTGAGACACGAGATCGGGGGTTTGCGCCGGTGCCGCGACCGGCGGCGGGGTTTGCGCATCCTGTGCATTTGCCGCCTGGGATGTCAGTAAACCGGCGAGCAGGGCGAGGGTGCCCAGTACGGTTGTTGACGTTCGGGGAATGTGAGACTTCACGGTTGCTCCTCCGTTGTTTCTCCCGCGTCTTCCGAGCGGGGCGGGTTCGTTATCTCGTGCTCGACGCGGGCGAGCGCATCCTGAAAGGCGGCCATGAACTCGCGCATCGCGTTCAGCTTACACAGCATCAGCCCGTTCTTGCCGGGCGCGGATAGAATCAACATCTTGTCGCCCGGCTCGATGTCGAACCGCTTCCGGGCGTCGGCGGGGATCACGATCTGACCGCGCTCGCCTACCGTCGCGGTCCCGAAAAAATGGTCGTCCCAATCGAAACCGGTCGGGCGAGGCTCGGTTTCCTGTGTAGCGGGTGTTTCCGGTTTCATACTTTTCATACGCGAACGAAATGTGCGTTACTTCTCGTTACACCGTCCCCGTTAATCCGGTTCCTGGTATATTCCATCCCGATTTCCCGCATTTTCCGCGCCGGGTGTCGCCATAGCGAGAAGGCGGCGGATGACCTCGTCCCGTATTGCCCCCTGAGGTGGCGCGAGATTGAGCATGTCCACGAAAAACAGGCCATCCGCCGCGAGCGTGACGGGCTTGGCGACCACCGGATCAATGCCGTCGTTCTCGAACCGCGCCTGCCAGCCGGCGAACTCGTCCCGGAACCGCTTCAGAAGCGCGTGGTCCCCGGCGACGGCGGCGATCATCCCGGCGCGCAAATCGGGCGAGGTGGCGAACCAGTGGCTCATGTCCTCAGTGCCGAACGCTTCGCGCAACGCTTCCGTCTTTTTGCCGCACGCACCCTCTGCGGCGGAGACGAACGCTCGTACATTGCGCCCCGCTTCGGGGAGCACGCCCTGTGCCGCCTCGTTGTCCCGGCAAGCCGCGACAGCGATACGCCAGCAGGCAATATCGTGCTCCATCATCGCGGCGACCAGCGCATTCTTGGTCGGGAAGTGATATAAGACGCCGCCCTTGCTGACGCCCGCCTCCCGCGCCACGGCATCCAGCGTCAGGCGAACCACGCCGTCACGCGCCACGACGCGTTGCGCCGCGTGAAGTAGGGCGTCGTGAGTGTCCGCCTTCTTGTTGTTTACTATCCCCGTCACATTGTGCTCATGTCTACTGTACCGTCCGAACGGTTTTCAAGGTCCGGTATGGTGTACCTCGCGTCGGGTTCTGTTGTCGAGCGGAGCGCGGATGATTTAGCGGAGTTGTCGGAAGGGGGAAATGGTGACGGGTGGTCACTAGCTCGCCATATGACCTGTTAAGGCAGGACGCGTGTATGAACGAATACCCAGACTGACTTCTGGCGGACGCCCTGCCGGACCGTGAAGCGGACGGCTTCGGTGTGGTCACCGCGTGCGCCCGGCTCCACGGTGCAAGTCATGGTTCCTATGCCGCCCGGCGGGATGGTGACCGACGGCGTGAGGACGCTCAGGCAGGCGCAACCGGTGGAGGAGGGCGCGGTCACGGTCGCGGATAGGAAAGGGGAGGGATTGGAGAAGCGCACGGTCCGGGTGGCGTCGTGGGCGTCGCGGAACACGCCAAAATCCTGATCACGTCCACCTACGGGCGCGACAGAGAGAGGTAAAGCTAGCGTCGTTGCTAGCACGGCCAAGGTCAAGAGGGCGAGAGTAAGAACGACAACCGACGCGCGACGCATCAGCCTTTGTAGCCTAGAACAGTAAGCGTCTTCTTCGCGCCTTCGCTGACATCTTTACGCGGATCATTCACGAGAGGTAGGATGTCCGGTACGAGGCGATTGTCCTTAAGATCACGCGCCACATGTAAGGCCCCGCCGTAACCCAATCCGTAGATGTCCGTATTTTTTTCGTGTAGCACACCGCGAACAAGTTGGGACACTTTCTTCCTCTGGTCGGCATTGAGACGATTACGGTTGATCATCATCGAAAAGGCTACCAATACCTGCGTTTTTCTTGACACCACGGAATCTTCGTTCACACTTGGAGGGGGTGATTGAAGGATGTGAGCCACGAAAGCAAAATCGGCGTCAGACAGGTTGCCTTGACTCTCCTTTATCCCAGATAGCCGTTCGGAATCGGCCCTAGCCATGACGCCCCACTTGTCGAGTTTCCCGGCGACTATCTCGAGCACCTGCTTGTGTCCGGGGTTCTTCGGATTATCGAACCTGTCAATGGCCCTTTGACGCTCGCGCTCTACTTCCGCACGGTCTGCCTCTTTGCCCGCTCCGCTCATCACGAAATAGCCGACCAGACAGATGGTCGCGGTAGTGCTCGTTGCGATCAGCATGACTAAAAGTTTTTTGTTCATTCGCGGTTTTTCCTTGTAGGCGGGTAGCGGCCCGACTACTGAGTAGCCCGATGCGTCCTCAGACATCATCGGATTTACATTAACTTTCCTCCACATTGCGAGACTTCAGTGCATACTGTATTGGAGGCGTTCCCATCTGTGTAGATGGAGCAACATAGGTTGCAACCATCCGAAGTTTTCGTTCCGGGGCACAGTTCCTGCCATGTAAAATACGGTTTCCGGGTCACAGCGAAACTGCTTCCAGATACGAACCCTACAAGAGCGATGGCTATCATAAGATGCCATAGTTGACGCGTCATTTCGATTCCGCCATAATGTTATCGAGCCGGAGACGAGGGTGAACCCACGGCAGCGACTATCGGCACGATGATCTGCGGTTGTTTCTTGTTGCCGGTGGCAAGAACAATCCGTTCGTTCAGAACACCCCTTGGCGGGAGCATTCGGGTCGAAAGTTTGGCATGGAGCAGGGAATGACGTCCGTCCGGCGTCGGCTCCATTCGTACGGCAATGCCGCGCGGCGCGGAGAG
>JAYUUO010000219.1:0-3158 GCA_043754515.1 Armatimonadota bacterium | reverse complement strand
ACCGCCCCCGGTCTCCGCGAAAACCCGCGTGAAACCGGGGGCGGTTTGTTTTTATGAGGTCCCGTCGGCTAATGGTTAGGCTATCACTCTTTCAATGTGAGGACGCGAGTTCGATTCTCGTCGGGACTACTGAACGCAATCATTGCGATACTTGTGTGCGATATGCGGACGCTTGATCATAGGCGAGACCAGCGACCTGTAAAGTCGTGGCTTCATTGCTGTGGGGGTTCGAGTCCCTCCGTCCGCATCGGTTAGTGGGTTTGTTACGCGGTTGTGGTTGAGTGGCACAACATCTGTCTGCCGTACAGAGGGCGCGGGTTCGATTCCCGCCAGCCGCTTCGGTGTCGGTAAAAATCACATAAACAGAAATGCGTCCGTGGTGTAGTGGTTAACATCACAGTCTTCCACACTGTGGTCGCGGGTTCGATCCCCACCGGTCGCTTGTTCCGTTCAAATGCGCTTGTAGTGCAGTGGTCAGCACATCAGACTGTCGCTCTGAAAACGCGGGTTCGACTCCCGTCAAGCGCGTCGTGCCTTCGTAGCTCAATAGGTCAGAGCACTCGCCTTTTAAGCGAATGGTTGCCGGTTCGATCCCGGCCGGAGGCACCAAATAGGCCCGCGTAGCTCACCGGAAAGAGCGTCGCCTTGCGGAGGCGAAAGTAGCGCGTTCGACTCGCGCCGCGGGTACTCGGTAGATGGGGAAGGTGATCGTGTCTGGGGGCGCGGGCTGTCTTGAAAACAGAGCGAACGGGGGACCGTTTGGGGTTCGATTCCTCCGCCTTCCTTAGTTGGTATTAGGAGAAGTGGATCTGAGAGGACGGGAGATCACAGCGGGGCGAGGTAGGAGATCACACAAATTCGCAAGTCTCCGACGCCCGCATCAATCCGTCCCACCCGCAAGCGGGTACCCGACGTCCGGCACGAAGTGCCTATACAAGCGAAATCATTTCGCATAGTAGGCAATCTTCAAAACAAGTTTTGACTGTACTTGTTTTGCCGATGACGTGGGTTTCAACCCGCGTTCTGGGAGAGTGATTCACGCGGGGCGTGACCGGTGGTGCTAACGCATGGGCGCGCGGCGGAAATCGCGCGTGGAGTTCGAGTCTCCCGCTCTCCTTGTTTGTCGGTAGGTCGTTCGTCGGCGGGAAGCCCCGATCCGCGTTTCTGGCTTCCCGCCCCTAGTGTCTGGTAGTTCAATTGGCAGAACAGCACCCTGTTAAGGTGATGGTTGCAGGTTCGAGACCTGCCCGGACAGTTTTTTAGTCGGTCGAGTTGCAGTCGGTTCGCTTGCGGTCAATGTGCTCGTGGATGGTGTAGCTGGCAACATTTCTCGCTTTGAACGAGAAGAGCGCGGGTTCGATCCCTGCTCCACGAATCGGTAAGTTAGTGCCCGCGGATGGTGTAGTGGTAACATCCCTCGCTTACAACGAGTAGATTCTAAGTTCGATTCTTAGTCCGCGGATCGGTGTTCGAGTGCTGGTATGCGTCCGGCAAATTAAGCGGCGGTGTCCGAGTGGTCGAAGGAAACAGTTTGCAAAACTGTCGGCGTTATCGCCCGCGTCGGTTCGAATCCGACCCGCCGCTTTGTACTTGGTGGTGTTCACGTGGTCAGGGGGTGTTCGTTCAGTGGGAGGACGGGACGCTTGCAACGTCTAAACCGGGGTTCGACTCCCCGACGCTCCATCGGTTCGTTTCGGTTGGTAACTCTATGGCGGCGGTAGTCAAGTGGTAAAGACGCTTCACTGTGCATGAAGAAACCACGGGTTCGACTCCCGTCCGTCGCCCTTCCGCGCCAGGCACTCGCTATTCATGGGCGGGTGCTATCGGCTACAATAAGTCTCCGTGGCCCAACGGATAGGGCGCGACGCTTCGAACGTCGAGATTGCAGGTTCGATTCCTGCCGGGGATACTGACACGTGTACTGGCTCATGGAGAGCGGTTAGTTAGACAACCATGCAACGAAAAATCGCCAGCGCGCAGACGGTGCTTTCTATCGAGCCGATCCCGAACGCCGACGCCATCGAACTGGTCCGTATCAACGGCTGGCAATGCGTCGTCAAAAAGAACGAGTTCGTTCCCGGCGACCTGGGAATCTTCCTGGAGATTGACGCCGTGCCGCCCGACGACGAGCGGTTCCGCTTCCTGTGGACGCCGAAGGTCGTGACCGACGACGCCATGATCGCGCGCCCGGACAAGTTCCGCATCCGCACCATGCGGCTACGGGGCGCGCTGTCACAGGGCCTGTTCCTCCCCCTCCCGGCGTTCCCCGAAGTCGGCGTGCCGACGGAAGGCGACGACCTGACGGAACGACTCGGCGTGGGCAAGTACGAGCCGCCCCCGCCCGCGAATGGCGGCGAGTGGCGCGGCCCGTTCCCGCCGATGGTGCCGAAGACTGACGAAATGCGCGTCCAGAGCGTCCCCAGGGTGCTGGACGAATCGCGCGGGTTGCCGTACGCCATCACGCTCAAGTACGACGGCACTTCGGCGACGTTCGTGATTGATCCGCGCACGGGCGAGTTCCACGCCGCGAGCCGCAACCAGTCGGTGCGCGACGGCGGCAATGCATACTGGAATATGGCGCGCAAGTACGACATTGAGGCGGTCCTGCGACGGAACCCACACCTCGCCATCCAGGGCGAGATTGTCGGCCCCGGCATCCAGAAGAACCCGCTCGCGCTGGCAGAACCCGCGCTGTTCGTGTTCAACGTGTATGACATGACGCGCGGCGTTTACCTCGACCACGACCCCGCCCGCGCGTTCCTCGCGGACGCCGGGCTGACGGCGGTAGAGACGGTCGAGACCGGCGACGCGTTCGCGCACACACAGGAGGAGCTACTCGCGCTCGCCGAGGGCAAGTACCCTGGCACAAAGAACGAGCGGGAAGGGGTCGTCATCCGCCCGCGCGCGGAGACGTTCAGCGCGACACTCGCCGGTCGCCTCTCGTTCAAAGCGATCAGCAACCGATACCTGCTCGCGGAACGGGATTGAGGGAGCATGTTCTAGGGCCTCTTAGGGCGAGCGCATCTAAAACTGTTGGGTCGGGCGGTCGGGGTTGGCCACCTAGGGCGATTGCATCATAGTTAGGCAGGTTCTGTCCGATTTCCCGCGGCCTCCTCGCGGGCAACTCCTGTCAATATCTCCTCCAAATAGTCCGCCTC
>JAYUUO010000218.1:0-9470 GCA_043754515.1 Armatimonadota bacterium | reverse complement strand
GCCCGTGCCCGGCGTCCATACGTTCCCGAACGCGTCCGTCTCCCGCGTCGCGCTGACCATGCCCGAACCGTCTGTCACCGCCCGCGTCGAGCCGAGGCTGTCCGCGTTGTAGTACGATTTGCCCCCGCCCCGCGTTTCCCCGATCAGACCGGCCCCTTGCCGGTACGTCGCCGCCCCGTCCGACAAAGGCGTCGCGTCAATCGAGTCGCCCGCCAGTGTGTACGAGAACGTGCCCGTCGAGTCCGTCTTGCCGACGCGTTGCGACAGGCCGTTGTAGGCGAACGCGTTCGTGGAGCCGCCCGGGTAGGTGATCCCGGTCAGCATCCCCGCCGCGTCCCAAGAGAGAGTCGTGACTTGGCTACCGGTGGTCACCGTCTTCGTGTTGCCCGCCGCGTCGTACGTGTACGACTTCGCCCCCGCACTAAGTAGCTTGTTCGCGGCGTCGTACGCGTACGCCTCCGTCGCCCCGTTCAGCGTTTTGCTCGCCCGATTGCCCGCACCGTCATAAGCATACCCGACGGCGTACCCGTTCGCCCCGCCCCGGCTCTCGGCGGTGAGCTGACCCGCCGCGTCGTAGCCGAACGAGATTATCTACCCGTTTCCCAGCGTCTCGCTCGCCTTCCGGCCCATCGCGTCATAAGTGTACGCGAATGACGAGACCACCGCCGCGCCTTTCGCCGTCGCCGTGCCCGAGAGATCCCCGCCCGCCGCGTATGTCCTCGTCTCCGTCGTGCCGTTCGGGAGCGTGGTGCTCAGGCAACCCTGCCAGGAATGGTGTCATCGTGCCCGATCACTGAGTGTGCGTGCAAACTTTTTCTGTCCGTCTAATATACTTGTTTTTATGGGAGAATGGGGTGTGCGCTGACACTGGGCGCGGGTTCGCTCGGGTGATCGGTCAGGCAGGTGACAAACCCACGTCAGTTGCTACCATGGGCACGGCGCGTAGTCTTCCGGGAACTTGGCCGAAATATGGATCCTCCGGCAGCGTCGGCCCTCGCGCGGTCGAGTAGTAGATATGCGTCCTGCCGTTGACACGATGCCACTACGGAACCTATAATCCCATTACGAGCGGGGTCGTAGAGAGAATTTCAGCCTCGCGGTTCCCGCCTCCGATTTAACACCCCTATGCCAGACACATTCACCGAACCACTCGCGCCGATTACCACCGAGATTGCCGACAATTGGGAGTTCGCCCGGCGACTCCCGCCGGGGCACGACCTGTTCCAGCGCGACGGGGGCGAGAAGACCTGGCTCCCGGCGACGGTTCCGGGGCACGTGCATCAGGACCTGGCGCGGGTTGGGGCCATACAGGACCCGTTTTACCGGCTAGGCGAGATGGGCGCGCGGTGGGTGGACGACGCCGACTGGACCTACCGGACAACCTTCGCCGTGTCCCCCGAACAGTGGGAGGCACGAGGCGCGAGCGGGCGGCATTTCCTACAGTTCGGCGGGCTGGACACCGTGGCGCGGGTTTACCTGAACGACGCGCTGATCGCCGAAACCGAGAACGGCTACATCCCCCACCGCTTTGACGTTTCCGAAACCCTGCGCGAGGGCGGGAACGCGCTACGCGTTGAGTTAGATTCCGCCCTGCGCGTCGGAAACGAGCGGGCGGCCGCATACCTTGCCGACGGTGCCTCGGAGCGCGGCCAGCAAACCTATTTCAACTTCGGCCCGCGCGCCTTTATCCGCAAGCCGCAGTACCAGTGGGGCTGGGATTGGGGGCCGGAACTGGTCGGCGTCGGCATAACAGGGGGCGTGGAGCTGGTCACGATCCCGCATGCCGAGATCACCGACTGGCACCTGCGCTACACGTTTACCGACCCCATCACGGTGGATATGACCGTCACGCTCACGGTCACGAAGTACTCGAACGAGTCGCTGACGGCGGGTATCGCGCTGTACGCGCCGGGCGACAACACGCCGGAGATGCGCCTGCCGGACGCGCCCGGAGTCTACACCGTCACCCTGCTCGTGCCGGGGCAGAAGGTCGCGCCGTGGAACCCGAACGGGCAGGATGTGCTGGGCACGCTCGCGCTCCCGATCAAGCCGAAAGGCGACCCGCAGAAGCGGTACCTGCTCAACCTGCGCGTCTGGCGCACGGATGACGACCCGGACGCCGATAAAGAGCTCGTGTACCATAAAGGCGTTTCCGTCGGCTTCAAAAAAGTAGAACTGCTCCGGGAGCCGGATGCTGACGGCAAGGGCGCGGGCTTCCGCTTCCGCGTGAACGGCTTCGATACGTTTATACGGGGCGCGAACTGGATCCCCGACAGCCCGTTCCCGGCGGCGATCACGCGCGAGCAGTTGCGTCATAAACTGACCCTGGCGCGTGACGCCGGGTTCAATATGCTGCGAGTCTGGGGCGGGGGCCTGTACGAGTCGGAGGATTTCTACGGGCTGTGCGACGAGCTGGGGCTACTGGTGTGGCAGGACTTCGGGTTCGCCTGCTCGATGTACCCGGACGATCTGCCGGGGTTCGTAGATGCGGTTCGCGCCGAGGCGGACGCGGCGGTGAAGCGCATCCGGCACCGGGCGAGCCTCACGCTTTGGTGCGGCGGGAACGAGAACTCGCAACTCGCCGAGGATCGGTGGGACGGGAATGAGCAGGCGACGCGCTTCTTCGGCGAAACGCTTATCCACGAAACCCTGCCCGCCGTGCTCGCCGAACTTGACCCGGACACGCCATACTGGCCGAACTCGCCGTATTCGGGGGTTCCCGGCGTCGCGGCGAACGCGGACGATTACGGCGACGCGCACTACTGGCAGGTCTGGCACGGGCTGGGCGACTGGGTTCACTACGCCGCGAATGACTGCCGGTTCTCGTCGGAGTTCGGGTTCGCGTCGCCGTGCGGGTTCGCGACGTGGGACGCCTGCACCGCGCCCGAAGATCGCACGCCCCGCTCGTCGGTGGCGATGTGGCACGACAAGACGCGAAAAGGCTACGAGACCTACCTCGGCTACATCGAGACGCACTTCCCCGTTATCGAGACCTGGGACGATCTTGTCTACTACGGGCAGGCGAACCAGGCCATGGCACTGTCGTTCGGGGTCGAGCATTGGCGGCGGCGCAAAGGCCGTTGCTGGGGCACGCTGTTCTGGCAGCTAAACGATTGCTGGCCGACGCAAAGTTGGGCGGTGATTGACAGCGCGGGCGAGGGCAAGATGGCGTACTACGCCGCGAAGCGTGCGTTCTACGCGCCGGTGCTATTGTCGCTCGTGGAACGTAGCGGCACCGTCGAGGCGCATATCATCAACGACACCGCGAAGCCGGTGGCGGGCCGGTTGAGTCTGTCCCTGATGCGCTTCGCGGACGCGGTTCCGGCATGGCGCGAGACGGTGGCGGTGAACATTTCCGCGAACGCGATAAACGCGGACCGGGAGTCGCCACTTAACGCCCCACTACCGCCCGACGTGACCGGGAACCGGGCGGCGTTTTATTGCCACGCGGTGCTACTAGCCCCGGACGGACAGACCGTGCTCGCCGAGAACATCCTGCTCCTCGACGAGCCGAAGCATTTGCGGCTGGAAGACCCGGGGTTGACATGGCGCGTGGAGCCGGGCGGGCCGGGGGTGTTTCACATCGGCCTGCACGCCGACACATTCGCGGCGTTCGTCCACCTGCGTCTAGACGGGGGGGAGACCAGGTCCGGCACCGCGCCGCTGTTCTCTGACAACGGATTCCATTTACAGGCGGGAGAAAACCGGTCGGTCATGGTGAGCGGGTTGTCGGCGGGCGTCACCGAGAGTGAGATACGGCGTCGTCTATCGGCGCGGCATCTCGGGTCGCCGGTCGCGATTCGTCAAGAGGTCGGGGGAGGGCCGGTTCCGTAGTCGGCGCGCTCGAGGCGGCCTCGCCCACAATGCCGACTTCATCTTGCGGCATGTGAGGTTCGCCCCGTAGTTCGACCGCGTGGGTGGCTTTACGCATCCGCAGATTGAGCAGTTCCACGAACACCGTGAAGCCCATCGCGAAGTAAACGTAGCCCTTCGGGATGTGCGCGTGGAACCCTTCCGCGATCAGCGTCATGCCGATCAGGAGCAGGAACGATAGTGCCATCATCTTCACCGTGGGGTGCTTTTCCACGAACTTGCTCACCGGGTTGATCGTGACCGCCATCAGGATCGTGGCGATAATCACCGCGAGCATCATCACCAGAATCTGCTCTTTCGGGATCATGCCTATAGCGGTGATGATCGAATCGAGCGAGAAGACGATGTTCAGCACCATGATCTGAACCATGACCGCGCGGAACGAGGCGGCGGGCTTCGTCGCGACGCTCGGGTCGTCCGCGTTCTCGCCCTCCAGTTTGTCGTGTATCTCGTGCGTCGCCTTCCAGAGGAGGAAAAGCCCGCCGACGATTACAATCAGATCCTGCCCCGAAATACCGAGCATTTCGGCCTTGTTCTCCGGGTCCGGCACGAACGGGATATGGAACAGCGGCTTGACCAGCCCGAGCACGATGCCCAGGAAAAGGAGCAGGAACAGGCGCGGGATGACCGCGAGCGTGATGCCGAGTTTGCGGCCCCGCTTCCGATCCTCTTTGGGCAATTTGCCGGACAGAATCGAGATAAAGACGATGTTGTCAATACCAAGCACGATTTCGAGCGCGACCAGTGTCACGAGGCCGACCCAGGCGGAAGGGTTACTCACCCAGTCGAAGTTTAGTAGATGCCGGAGATTCACGATGTCGTCTTGTCCTGAGCGTGCGCCGCGCCCGAATAGGGTGCCGGGCGGTGGCGGTTCGCGTATATGTCCCGCGAAGGGGTTCCGAAGTTGCCCCTGCTCGCATTGTACCCGCCTCGCCCCGCTTTCACGCGGTAGGGAAGACGCGGACCGGCCCCCGGCGTAGCGTGATCTCGGACGGCGTGCTGGTGTCCACGCCGAGTTCGGCCAGTAGCGACTCCACGCGCTCCCGCCCCCACGCGACCTGGTCCGGCTTGTGGCTGTCGGAGCCGAACGTCAGCGGGACGCCACGCCCGATCAGGTGCCGGAGCATGCGGCGGTTCGGGAACGGCTCGTCGCCGCCCATCTTCCGGTAGCCGGATGTGTTCACCTCCACCGCGCAACCCGCCCGCCCGATGGCGTCCGCGACCGGTACGTACAGTTCGTCGGCCAATTCGGGCGGGAGCGGCGGGCTGTAGGCTTCCACAACCGTGAGATGCGACAAAATGTCGAACAGCCCGCTCGCCGCCGCTTCGATCACCAACTGGTAGTAGGCGCGCCAGACGGGTTCGGCGGGTGCCGCGCGCCACCGGGCGCGGTCGAAGACGCTTTTTCCCAGCACGTAATGCACCGAGCCGAGCACGTAATCGAGCGGGTCCGCTTCGAGCAGGACGGCGAGATCCGGGGCACGTTCCAGGATGAAGTCCGCTTCTAAGCCGACGCGAACAGCGATTCGGTCCGCGTACTCGGTTTGCAACTCCCGCGCCTCGGCGACATAGCGGGGCAGTTCGGAGACCGCCATCTGCGTCTGCGGGAAGGCGTGGTCCACGCCGTCCATGAAGTACGCGGGGCCGTGGTCGGAAACGCCGAACGTGGTCAACCCTTTCGAGCGTGCCGATTCGATGTAGTCACGCATGGTTCCGGTGGCGTGTCCGCAACGGTAGTGGTGACTGTGGTAGTCGAAAGGGATCATTCGGGGCGGATCATCTCCTCGTAGCGGCTCCCGGCGATGGCGATGATCTCCACCGCGTTCCCGCCCGGTGCTTCGAGGTAGAACGAGCGCGTCCCGTCGCGGTGCGGCTTGACGGTCGCCCCGTGGAGCGCGGCGAGGCGTTCTAGCTCTTCGGGCGACACGGACCAGGCCAGATGGTTCGGGTGCTGATCGCGCGTCACGAACGCCAGCCGGGTCCCTCCGACCTCAACCAGCCCCCAGGTCGCGTCCTGGTAAAGCACGCGCACCCCGGCACCCGCCAGGTTCTCGCTATACCAAAGTATTGTCGCCGCGATGTCCGGCACCACCTGCGCCGCGTGATCGAATGTGTAATCAGTCATCTCTATTGGTTCCAATGTCCTGTTCTATACATGGCGTAACGAAATGCACCCTCCGAGAAGTTTTCGCGACGATTTAACATTCGCTTAATGTTCTCTTAACAGAACCGGTGGCGTGCGGCGTCTCAATCATGGAATAATGCAACAGCCGCGACCTAGCCGAGTGTTCAGGGAGTCGGTGTCGTCCGCCATTATACCGTCACATAATACCCAGGTTATAGGAAGCCGCCCAAAATTATGTTACTCTCCCACGCGACCGCCCGCAAGACGAGCGTTTTCACCCTGATCGAACTGCTCGTCGTGATCGCGATTATCGCGATCCTGGCCGCGATCCTTTTCTTCGTGTTCGCCCAGGCCCGCGAGAAGGCAATGCAAGCCGCCTGCATCTCCAACTCGAAGCAGTACGTGCTCGGCATTTTGCAGTATGTCCAGGACGCCGACGAGTGCATGCCGCTGACGTTCCAGGACAGCTACATGTACGGCCCGTGTGCGTCGAAGGTTACCGGCACTCCCCAGATCGGCGTCCCGGTGCAGACCATGCCCTACGTCAAAAGCGTGCAGGTTTTTGTCTGCCCGTCCGACGCGGGGATTAATGCCGCCTTCCTCGCCGGTAGCAACCTTCCCGCGCCAATGACCGCCACGCAAGCTATTGATCACACCATCGCCGAGGTTTACGGGGCGTCGTACAAGTACACGAACCAAACGTATTCCAAGTTCCCCTCCTCCGTGCCGAACGGTGTCGGCGGGAATAACACGGGCTACTCCCAGGTCACGAACAACTGCTCCGCCGGTGGGACGCTCGACTCCGTCACGGTCAAGTACACGCCGAACGACGGTAAGTCGTGTAACAAATCGGGGGCGGACGTTATTTCCATCGGCATGTTCACCCGCCCCGCCGAGACCCGCGTGTTCGGCGACTGGCAGAAGCCGTTCGGCAAATACAACACCGGGCAGTTCGACATATTTTCGGAAATATTTAACACTGTCTTAACATAAACGCGCGAACTATCCTGTACAACAGGGGCGTTACGGCAAATTTCCCGCCCGTCAAACGGGTAACCCATTAAACGCGGGTTACCCGATCCCAGGAGCCAATTAGCATATGTCCCGAACATCGAACCCCGTCCTTGCGTCCGCGAAAACCGCGCGTAGCGGCTTTACCCTGATTGAACTGCTCGTCGTGATCGCGATTATCGCGATCCTCGCCGCGATCCTGTTCCCCGTGTTCGCTCAGGCCCGTGAGAAAGCGCGGCAGGCGACCTGTATATCAAACCTGAAGCAGTTCAACCTTGCGATCCTCCAGTACGCGCAGGACGCTGACGAGTGTATGCCAATGGCAGTCAATGGCAAACTCCAGATCGGGCCGGGGATCGTCGCGCTCAACCCAACGCTTCACGAGTGGGGCGTGCATCAGCAGGTTTTCCCGTATGTCAAGAGCACGGGCCTGTACAAATGCCCGAACGACACCGGCTTCACGAACGCGCCGCCGAGCAGCAAGAACGCAGTCGCAAACAGCAAGTATTATGCCCCGCAAGGCATGCCGCTCTGGGATGGTTACGGCACCTCGTATAAGTTCACGAAAGAAAACTTCGGGATTGTTGTCGCGTCCTACAACACGAGTGTGGTTGATCCCACCGGGACATATGCCTACGCTTCCGTTAAAGACATCGGCCCCGATGGCGATAAAGTAGGCCCATGGCAAGCTATCACTCCCGCCGGACCAGGCGGTATTGGCAACTCAACGACCCCTCCGCCGAACCCGATGCCGCTCGCCTACTTCGCCCGCCCCGCCGAAACGCGCGTCATGCGTTGCTTTGTCGCGCCGTGGGACGATACGCCGAAGGGTAACGATATCGCTTACCGCTTCCATCAGAACGGGGATACGATGGCGTTCGCGGATGGCCACGTCAAATTCATCCTGAGCAATGCGCAACAACAGACGTTCTGCGACGGCGGAACCCGGTCTCCGCTCCGGGACGGTTCCTGCAATACCGCCGGGCAAGAGCGTAACAACTAGTCGGCCTCGACTCCGCCCATCAAACGCGCCGCACGTCAACTATTGGCGGCGGCGCGTTTCTACGCCGAGGTGAAGAATAATCCCATGCCCGTTCCCGTCCCCCGCTTCTTGCTACGCGTCCTGCTCGCCGCGCTCCTCGCCCCGGCGACAGTCGCCCTGTCCGCGCCGCCAGACAGTACGCATCCTCTCTCACCCCTGCCCACCAAACCCGCCCCGGTGGTCAAAGCGGCATCCGACCCCACGCGCTTCACGTTCGCGGTGGCAGGCGATAACCGCGCCGCCGGGCACGGTGAGCCGCAACCGCCCGCACTGGACCGCATCTGCACCGAGATCGGCTACGTGGGACCAGACTTCACGCTCTGGACGGGCGACACGATCGAGGGCTACGACGATTCGACCGCAGACGCGGAGGGCGAGTACAACGCGTTCCTCGGCTCCGCCGCGAAAACACATAAGCCGTTTTATAACGCGCCCAGCAACCACGAGATGGCCGGTAAGCCCGCGTTCGCCGCCCTGTACGAGCGCAAGATGGGCGCGTTATACGGGTCGTTCGACTACGGCAATTCGCACTTCGTCGCGGTCAACGCCTGCCCGCTCAAAGCCGATGGGAGCGCGGTGCTGGACGGCACGATTGACGAGGCCCAGTGGAAGTGGCTGGAGGACGATCTCGCGGCGCGCCAGAGCCAGACGAACCGGTTCGTTTTCCTGCACTACTACCCGTTTGGGCCGGGCGAGGACGATCCGAAGCATGACACGGGGTTCGCCACGAAGGAGGAGCGGGATCGCTTCCACGCTCTCATGCTCAAGTACCACGTCCGCGCCGTGTTCGCGGGGCACCAGCACCGCTACTGGCACGGCGTGCGCGACGGTATTGACTACTTCATCGCGGGCGGCGGCGGGGCACCGATTGACGCGCCGCCGGAGGAAGGCGGGTTTCTGCACTTCGTTCTGGTCAACGTGGACAGGGACAAGATCACCGCCACGACGTTCCAGTCCTGGTGCCTCGCGATCCGCCCCGTCCCCGCGTCCGAACTCAAGCCGCGCGGTAGCTCGCTCGGCGCAGCGGTGGTCTCGAACCGCAACAACAGCCCGCTCACCGCGAACCGTATCGTGATCCGCGTACCGGGGGCTGACAAGACCGCCCCGCTCGCCGTCACCGCCACTGTCGCCTACAAAGGCAAGACGAAAGTGGCGAAAGCCCGCGTCGTGGATGTCGCGCCCGACCCGCAAAAACCCGGCCATCTCCAGGTGACCGTTATCGCGCTACTGGCCGCGCACCGCGCTACGCGGATCGTAGTCAGCAAACTGTGATGGGAGTCGTGTGGTTCATCGGGGAACGCGGGATTGACCCGGCGTAACTCCCATAGAGCATTAGCGCGGGGCGGGTCCGGCGGCCGGGAACGCGGGGCGGTTCGGTGGTCGGGGAACGCGGGTTGAAACCCGCGTTCCCCGATGAAC
>JAYUUO010000217.1:0-9509 GCA_043754515.1 Armatimonadota bacterium | reverse complement strand
CGTCAACTGCTAATCCCACCAGCGAGCCGATTAGGGACATGCTTTTCATCGGATAGGAGAAGGTCAGGGCGTCCCCTGCGAGGCGCACAGCGTTATCAGTCCGCCCGTCCACGCACGAGACGTACATGGAAACCGCAATCAACCGCGCGAGGGCACGGAGACGGCCAAACGCCGCGAACACATTCCCTTGTGGAAGCCGTTTCGGATAAGCGAGTGGTTTCGCGATACCCACCTGAAGGAGTCGCAAGGCATCGCGACTCGCCGGTCGCGCCAGATACTCCCGCTTCTTAGAGAGCGGGAAGTGGTCCGCACCGGAGTAATATTTCTCCGCTTCACTTAGCTTCTCCCCGGCGAGGATGAGCTCCTCGTACCTATTCGCGCCGGTCGGCGTGGGAAATGTCGCATCGAAGACGAAGGGCTTTTTCTTCGGGGAATCGTTCGCCCGCGCGGTCGTTGTGGCCGCGCCGGACGGCGCGGCGAACGCAGGGACTGCCGCAGCGAATAGCAGGCGGCGCGTGATCATACCTGACGAAACGCGGCGTGTCATGAATAGTTACGGCACGCTCGGTACTAACCTGCGTGGGAACACGAACCGCTCGTGGGCGTCGGGCTTGCCGTCCTCGCCGGGGAGTAGCGCACCCGCGCTGGCGAGTTCGTAGCCGGTGCCGGTCTTCTCCGGCTCGTAGAGGAGCGGCGCGCCGGTGAACGGATCGGTGAGGAGATTCGCGGGCAGTTTCAGCTCCTCCAGCGACTTCGGGAGCCGGTCGTTCTCCCAGCGGTGGCGGCGCACCGCCGCGTGGATGCCGAGCATCTGGTTGACGACGCGGTTCTTCACCGGCTGGACGACCCCGAAGTCCACGCCTAACATCAGCGAGTCGCGCAAGAACAGGGTGATGGTGTGAAATCGGCTTGATTCTTCCTCCGTCACGCGCAGAGATATGCGTCGCGTCGGGTCGGCGAGTAGCATCGCGTTACGGTCGAAATAAGCATCAATGGTGCTCGGTACCTCGGCGAACACACGCGTCCTCAACCCGGGATTTGTGCCCAACTGCTCGGCGAACGTCTCCGCCCTGGTGGTACCCTCCGATTCGTCCTGTTCCGTCAGGTAATCGAAGTGGGATTTTAGCTCCTCGGGCTTGTCCCGCAAGCCCATCCCGAATGCCATTGCGATCTTCCGCTCCGCCGCCAGCGCGGCAAGGGCGGGATCAACATCCCCCGCGCGAACACGAGCAAATGCGAGGATGCGGACGGCATCGCGGTCGCTCCAACTGTCGCGGAGGCGTGTCAGCAGTGTTAGTACCACTTGCTCAATCGCGCCACCGGTCAGGCTCATCACTAGGCTTTGGGCTTTTACGACATCCGCGAACCGCACGAAGTTCGGTGCGTCGGACACTGTGGTAGCGGCTTCCCCGTCCGCGAGACCCACGGCTACATGAAAAGAAACAAGTCGGGCTAATGCTCGGATTATCGCGGACGGGAAGTAAGCGGGTTTCTCCGGCGAGAAGATGATTTGGATCGGCTTTCGCAGTCCCTGCCGGAGGAGCGAGAACGCGCCCCGGCACGCCGGATCCGCGAGATAAGCCCGTTTTACGCTCAACCCGGTGCGAGGGTTGGGGTAGGGTGCCGTGGCACCCTTAAGACGCTCGGCGGCGCGGATGATCTCCTCGTAACCGTTCGTGCCAGTCGGCACCGGGAACAGTTGATCGAAAACCGAGACGGACTTCGCGGGCGTTTCGTCCGTTGAGGCGGACGGCGGAGTCGGCTGTGCATCTTGTGTCATCTGACCGCGCGCACGGGCAGGTGGCACGATCAGCAGCGAACTTAGCGCGGCGAGTAGCAGTCGGCGGGTCATGGTGAACGGACACACTTCGCGAAGAAAAGTCGCCGGTTTGTCCGGCCAGAGCGGCGGACTGGTAACCAGCCCGCCACCCATGTTGGTTCTATCGCGTCGGCGTCGGCACCGGCACCGAGATGAGATCGCCGACCTTCACGCCGTCGCTCGCAAGTCTGCCGCGCCCGACGAACAACACATACTTTGAAGGGGTGCCGGATAAAGTGGTGACTCGCTGAAAAGCGTCCACCGTGGTGATCCCGACGATCCGCCCGATGCCGTCGCCGGCTATTTCCGCGAATGCCAAATCGAGGTTCATCAGTGTGTTCCTGCCGGTGAACCCTTGCAATCCGTTTCCAGGGTAGACGAGGATCATTCCCTGCTTCGGTGAGGTCTCGCTGTAGGACACCCAGGAGAATGCCTCGCCGCGCTGGCTCGGCGTGGACGCCACCCAGCACCCATACGTCATCACCGCTGTCGCCCCGCGCGTAACCTGGACATTGGCGCGGACCAGACTGGAAAGCGGGTTGACACGAGACGAAGTGTTGACCGGCTGTTTGATATTCTCGCTGTTCCCCCCGCCGCACCCGCCCGATAGCGTGGCGGCGAGCGCGAGGGCGACGAACGCGCCGAATAGGGCGACGGGTCGGCGCGCGGGCGGATGTCCGGCCTGATCCCGGCGTCGTGATTGCGGTTGGTACTGTGTTGGCGTCAATGTCCCGTCTCCGTTTGTCAATGAATCTCTTCCGGGAATATCCGGTGTAGAGGGTACTTCTTATGCCCGCTTGTAACAGGGGGCGGTCCATTGTACCCCATTTCGCGCCGACCGCCGTTAAATTGTGATCGCGACGCGGCGACCGGTGTCCGCCGACTCGATGGCGGCGAACACCATTGCTAGACTTTTGATGTTGTCGTGACATTCGCCCATCGGCGTCGTACCAGTCTCGAGCGCGTTTATGAAGTCGCGCAGACTTCCTTCAATGCCGCCAGGAGTGTCTCTCTCGATGTCGGCGGTTATGGGGTCTACGAGTTTACTGGCCCACCCCGCCCGTTCCGCGACGGTTTGCACGACGGGCGGCCCGTTGCCATCCCATTTCGCGGTGCCATTCGCCCCGACCACGCGCCAGTCGCACTCCCACGAGGAGGGCAACCCTTCGGCGCACCAGGAGCCGCGATACGTGAACCGCACGCCGTCTGCCATAGTGAACAGCGCGGTCGCCGACGCGTCCCCTTTATACCACGACCAGGACGGGTTAAACTCCTCACAGAACACGGAAACGGGATCGGCGTCACCGAGCAGATAGCGCGCCTGATCGAAGGAATGAATCGCCATGTCCAGCAGGAGCACATGATCCATCTCGTCCCGGAAGCCGCCGAAATGAGGCCCGAGGTAAAAGTCGGCGTTCAGAATCCCGACCGCGCCTAAGTTCGATTCGATCAGCGAGCGGAGCGCCGCTAATCGGCTGTCATAGCGGCGGCTCTGGCTGACCATGTACAGTTTGCCGGACTTCTCCGACGCCACGACCATCGCCCGCGCCGCAGCCATGCTATGCGCCATCGGCTTTTCACCCAGCACCGGGACGCCCGCGCTGAGCGCGGCGACCGTCACATCGTGATGCGCCTCGGGGATCGTGACGTCTATCACGAAGTCGGGGCGCGTGTCGGCGAGGACTTTGGCGAAGTCGGTGCCGGTGACCACACCGGACAACTCCAACTCGCTCGCGGCCTCCGCCGCCGCCCCGTCCCGCAGATCAACCCAGCCCGCGAGCGTCGCTAAACCGCCGTGTGTCTTGACGTTCTTGCCCCATGCCTTGCCCATGCCGCCCGCGCCGACCAGTAAAGCCCTCGGATTGTCACCCATGCTATTTTGTTATCCCTCGCTTAAAGATGCCGCGCCGCGTCGAACGTCGCTGGCTTAACTATTCGACGCGGGCAAAACAAATCCCTTTTCCTATTCGGCTACAAACGATCCACGAGCACTTTGAGAGCGTGGGGTACGACATTGATGGTTACTGGAGTGGTTCCGATCACCGAGTCATCACAATGGACATTCATATGATGGCGCGATTCTATCCGCACCTCCTTCGCCGTCAACGTCTGCACTTTAGGGAGGGTGTGATGCAACTGCGCCTGCATCGCTCGAAAATAGGGGATGATTTCCATTACCTTCAGATCGCCGACGATAATGACATCGAGCAGACCGTCCGTGAGTTTTGCTTCCGGCGCGACTGCGATGGCGTAACCTATCCGGAAACTGTTCGCCACTTCGCACATCACGGCGCGTTCGGTGTGCAGTTCCCCATCAATGTACAATTTGACGCGCCGCGCCCGCGCCGAAAGTAGTACCCGCGCCGCCGTGTAAATCGCGCGGAAGATGCTCTTATCCGTGGGCTTTTGGAGCACCATGGCGTCGGCGAAAAGGCCGATCCCCGCCGACTCGGTGAAGTACCGATCGCCAATGCGCCCGAGATCTACCTCGCGAACCGTACCGCTCTTCAGAACGCGCAGAGCGGCGGGGAGATCCTGCGGCAGACGCAGGGCGGTGGCAAAATTGTTCGCGGTGCCCTGCGGTAGTATGCCGAGCGTGACGCCGGTCCCGGCGAGAGCCTGCACCGCGCAAGCGATAGTCCCGTCACCGCCCGCAACCGCGAGGCGGGTAGCACCCTCCTTGACCAGTCGCAGGATCGTCTCCTGACTATCTTCCGGCGACTTCGTGCCGATGATTTCCAGTTCCAAGCCCTGCTCACGGGCGAGGGCACGCAGTTCGTCCGCGCCCGCCGTGGCGCGGAGCGCGCCCGCCTTATCGTTCATCAGGAGTGGGAACGGCTTCTCTGTAGATGTCGGGAGGGTGTTTTCGGTATCGGGTTGTTCCAAAGTCGCGGTCATCGTGGGTGTCCTTATCGACTAACTTGTTCCCGCAAACCGAGCATACGCAAACAAACCGTCGCCGCGACTCAGGATGCACTTGCAACCGTCACGCTGGGAGGGTATCATATGTATGTCCACACTGCGGGAGTAGTTCAGTGGTAGAGCGTTTGCTTCCCAAGCAAAATGTCGCGAGTTCGAGTCTCGTCTCCCGCTTCCTTGCCTCTTTAGCGACTGTCAGTCGGTGGCTCTCTCAAGTGTAGTCGTACTGACTTCAACCTCGACACCGACGAGTCCTTGCCGTAGCACTGTTTAATAACTACCATCATTGCGTACCGAGTTCGCGCCCCCTCGCTTCAGCGGGTAAGAGGGGCGGTGTCATCGGCAATAATACGATTCGCCGTCGTGACTAATCGCCACCTCGTGTGCCTTTTTTGACCCATAAACGCGTCGTCGCGTAGCACGTTGCACTGTCCCCGAATGGGTAGCGAATCGGGGTTCGCACTCCCGTGTCGGAACGTCGCCCGCTACTTCCTCGTATGACCTGACAATATCCGCTCTGAAAGTATCCCGCGCGTGGTCGCGTTGGGATGTAGGAAGTCCGCGCGGGCGGATCTCCGGGAAGGTATATGAATGGATCTGATGACCGGGGGGATCGCCCTCGCCAAAGTTGTGCTGGTCGTTTTTTCCGTGGTGTCGGTCGCCGCTATGATCGAGCGGATTATTCAACTCATACGCGCCAGCCGCGCCGAGAATAGCGCGTTTGAGCATCTACGCGCGGCGGCGGCGAAGGGGGACATCCTATCAGCGCGGAAAACCGCGACCGGCTCGGCTTCCCCGACCGCGCGGGCGTTGCTGAGCGGGCTGGGGACGTTCCCGGCGGGCCGCGAGCGGTTCCGCGAAGCCGTAGGGCGTGGCGTTACGGAGCAGACAGCGCGGCTCCAAGACAACCTGCCGTATCTCGCCACCGTCGCGTCCACCGCGCCTTACATCGGACTTTTCGGGACCGTGATCGGCATCTTGCAAGCCTTCCGACAGATCGCGGCGACGGGCGAGACCGGCCCCGCCGTCGTTTCCGGCAGCATCTCCGAGGCGTTGATCACCACCGCGCTCGGCCTCGCCGTCGCCATTCCCGCCGCCATCGCATACAACCTGCTACTCGCGCGGGTGAACGCGCTGAGCATCACGGTCGAGAACCACACTCTGGAGATCGCCGACGCCTTTTCGGATCACGCCCCGGAGGAGGTCCGCGCATGAAATCCTCCACACCAGGAGGCGGAGGAGGCAAGTTCAGACGCTATGCCGCCGCGCCGCTCGCCGAAATCAACATCATCCCTTTAGTGGACGTCACGCTCGTTATCCTGATCATCTTCATGGTGACGATGAGTTTCAAGAAAAAGACCGAGCCGCGCGACCCTGTTTTCCAGATGCCGATCGTGTTGCCCCACGCGAACGCCGCGACGGACAAGCCGCTCCCCGGCGAACTGCTCGTCATCGGCGTGGACAAGTCCGGCAAGAAATATGTGGGGGGGCAAGCCGCAACCACGGAGACGATGCTTCAGCGCGTGCGGGACGCGGCTAAGAAACCCGGAATCCGTGTCCGCATTGATGCCGACCGGGACGCCCGTTACCGCGACGTGATCGAACTCGTCGAGATGTGTCAGTTTGAAGGAATTACCAATGTCGCCCTCCGCACCGCCAACAAAAACTAACGGGTCACTATTCGCGCCGCGCCCGTGGCTGATCGCGTTCGCGTTCTCACTGGCACTACACGCCGGGGTCGGGGTCGCGGGGGTGCTGAACCGCCCCGCATCTCGCCCGTTCGCCACGCCGTCCGAAGACGCGAAGACGCCGTACACCCCCGCTACATACGCCCGCAAAGTCGCGGAGGCGAATCGGAATGTGGCGAAACTGAGGCAGGTCGCCCGCTCTCTAGAGTCGGTTAAGCAACAGGCCCGCGCGAACTACGCGGCGCGGACCGGGCATCAACCGCCGCCATCCCCCGCGACCCCGCCGCCCCTGGCGAGACCCGCGCCGCCAGACGTGGCGGCTAAACGGAACATCGCAACGGAACAGGCGCGGCGGACCCTGCCGAAGCCCGCCGCCCGCGTGGCACTCGCCCGATCCCTCGCCGAGGCCAAACGCACAGTCCGCGAAGTCGCGATGGCTGATAAGGCCGTCCTCCCGTCACCCGCGCCCAGGGCGAAGCGGAAGATTGAAATCGCCCGTATAAAGGTCGCTCGCTACGATCGCCTCCGGCAAAAGGAAAATTCCCCGCCATCGGGGCCGAAAATCCGCAAGGAGATAGCCTACACGCGGGTCGAGGTGGAATCTTACAAAACGGTCGTCGCGCAGGAGAAGGCGCGGGCGGAACTCGAGGCGGCAGGTCACGCATTGCGGTCCGGGAAGGGCGACTCGAAAGCGGCCCGCGCCGCGCTACTAAAAGCGGCGACCGCGCAGAAGTCGGCGGTCGCCTCGCAAGCCGCGACGCGCCGTCTGTTCAAGAAGGATGGCGCGACCATCCCCGGTCAGGAGAATGCACAGAAGCACATGCTCGCGGCGGCGTCGGCCGCGCAGAAGCGCGCCGACGCCGCGCGAAAGGTGGCGGAAGCGGCGATCCAGTCCGGGGATAAACAGCGGGAGTTGGTAGCGGTCACGTCCGCTGTTGCCGCGCAGACCGATGCCCTCAACAAACAGGATGCTATGACGGCGGATCTCAAAGGAGCGTTCGGGCCACCACCGTCCCCGTTCGCGTCGGTCATGCCGCCGCGCCTCGCCGGTTCGTTGCCACCCGGAACCTATAGCCCGTTCGGGCGTGGAGGTAGGGGCGGCAAAACCACCGTGCCGCCCCCGCCGATGGATATGAAAGATGTGGTCGCGGCGGCGCGGACCACGCAAGCCCGCATCGAGAAGTTGTCGAGCGAGATCCGCGCCCTGGGACATGGGAGCGGTGCCGCGACGAACCCTGGAACGGTGCATGATAACGCGGGCAAGAGATCGGTCGGCATAGATAACTCCGCGCTCGGCAACGGCGGCAAGGCTCCCGCGTCCGCGGTGAACGACGCCGCGCGGGAGATTGACAATATGGTGGCGCGGGGCCAACGCCTTCTGGACGAGGCGCAGGGTCGGGAGGGGACCGCGGCGAGCCGGTTCACGGACAGGATGGTCGCCCTCGCGTCGCAGGACGGTAGCGGCGGTAAGCAATCGGATGTGAGCGGATATATGACGGTCGCGGACGAGGGCGATCGGATAACCACGTTTCGCGGGCGTGTCCCCGGCGACCCCGGCTATTCCGCGCCGCCCCCGCCGCCCGCGCTACCGAGCGGTGCCATCCAGGCGATCCCCGGTCGCCGCGTCACCGGCGAAGGCGCGCCCCACGCGGCCTGGATGTACGTTGACAGCTGGTATGTCATCGGTCCGTTCCCGAACCCCGGTCGCCGAAACATCAACACCCCGTTTCCGCCGGAAACCACGGTAGATTTAGACGCCTCGTACGCCGGTAAAGACGGTCGCGCGGTGACATGGGCGTTCTGCCAGTACAACGGCGCGGAGATGGTGCCGCCGGTCGCCGAGGAGTACGCGATCTACTATATGTACACCGAGTTGTACTTCGACCGCCCCCGCGACGCCTGGGTCGCCATCGGGAGCGACGACCAGTCAACGCTCTGGGTTGACAGCCAGATGGTCTGGAAGAGCAGCGCGGGCTTGAAGGGGTGGCAGATCGGCGAGGGGTTGCGGCGCGTTCATTTCCAGGCGGGTCGGAACCCGGTGCTACTGCGGGTCGAGAACGGCTGGAATGGAGTATCGGCGTCGGTCGTCGTCGCGCTGGACGGAAAATAGGTGGCGTCCGCGGCAGAGCGGCACGAACGCGATCCGTGTAATGGAGACTCTAAGACACCCGGTTCCGGTGTTTCTAGGCGAGCTAAAATAGCGGCTTTCATGGCCGTATCAGCCTCGCGGCGACACAAATATCGCGCTGTTCGGGGGGCAGGAAGGCGACTACCGTATCGCTCCCGCGGAGGTCCATGTACGCCTGTTCCGGCAAACCCGCGTCCCTGAGTAGCCAATTAAGCACCCGGTTGGAGCGTTCGCTGTAAAAGCTCCAGCCTTGTCCCAGAGTCTGGGCATCTTCACCCGGCCGGCTGTATCCGTCGCCGGCGCGTATTTCAAACTCGACATGCGGAAACCCGACCCGGTGATGCTCGGCGGTTCGCACTTCGTAGAGCAACGTGTGCGGGAAGTTGACCACGCGGAAGAAACTCTCCACTATCTTCCAGTCTTCGTGAAACCCCATTTCTGCTACTTCCTCGCTGTCAACGTCGAAGAGACGGTTCACCGAATGCTCGCAGTTGGATGAAAAGGCACCAGGCGTGGTCAAGTACTCCCACATCACACCGCCGCGCAATACGGCATTCCGTACCGCATCGGTCGCGTAGCGGAAAAATCCCGCGCTGTCCAGATCGGCGGCAACTTCGGCGGTTACCGTTGTAACGCCTGAGTGTATTAAGTGCCTGTGCATAATTATTGTATAGTTTGGCGTTTGTTTTTCTGGAACTCCGAGAATCGAATATTGAGCGAGTTACCTACCGCCGACAGCGCTTGTCTGACCTGGTAACAAAGCGTCTCCTTGTCCGCATAATCGTCCGCTTTAAGCCATTCATACTTGAGTTTGCGCCACAGGGTCTCGGCAATGTTGAGATGCGGTGAATACGGTTTTTTGCCCCGCAAAATACCGAGGCGGCAAAAAAAACACATACAACCCACGTTCCTGCCAACCAAGGAGACGCTGCCGCACTTCTTTTGACCTGTGGGC
>JAYUUO010000216.1:0-29510 GCA_043754515.1 Armatimonadota bacterium | reverse complement strand
TGACGGGTTAAGGGGCGCGACAAGTTGTACCGCCTCCCTCTATAAACAAGCGAGGTTCCCCCCTCTCTCAAGGATTGAGGGAGGGGGGTTAGGGGGGTGGGAGTCCGAAGAGACGGACGTCCCTCCACCGGTTCCAGCCGGTCGGTTCCAGACGGCGGGGCGGCGGGAGTCCGAAAGAGCGCGCCCACCGGAACGGCTCGCCGTCCGCTCCCCCAACCCGTGTATAATGGCCCCACGCCCACAACCCGAACCCATTGCCTGAACCGCAAGCACACAATGGAACACCGAACGCCCACAACCTGACGCTTTCTCCAGGCGAAACGGCAACCCGCGTGGCGTCCCAGCACGAAACCCGCCCTAAAACCATGAAACTGACCCGCGCCGTTATCACCGCCGCCGCGCCCGCCCAGCGCACCCTCCCCCTCCAAAGCATCGTTGACCGCGACGGCGTCCGCAAATCCGTGCTGTCCGTGCTGGTCGCCGAAGCCGTCGGTGCCGGCGCGACCGATATTTGCGTCGTCGTGTACCCCGGTGACGAGGCCGCCTACCGCGACGTCGTGGACGCCGCGTACCGGAGTAGCGTCCACTTCGTCGCGCAACATTCGCCGCGCGGCTATGGGCACGCTGTCTGGAGCGCACGCGATTTCGTCGGCGGCGAGGCGTTCCTGCACTTCGTCGGCGACCATCTTTTCCTCGGCACCGACCCCGCCGAGCCGGTGGCGCGGCAGATCGCGGGCATCGCTCGGGACGCGGGATGCGCCGTGTCCGGGATTCAGCCGACCCGCGAAACGCTACTCCCGTACTTCGGCACCGTCGGCGGACAGCGGGTCAAGGGCACCCAGGATCGCTACCTGATCGAGCGCGTGATCGAGAAGCCGACTCCCACCGAGGCGGAGCAGACGCTGATCGTGCCCGGCTTGCGCGCCGGGCATTACCTCTGCTTCATGGGCGTTCACGTGCTGACGCCGCTCGTGATGGAACTGCTCGATGAGCGGGTCGCCGCGGCCCGGTCTCAGGGCGGAGGGAATGTTGCTCTGTCGCCCGTGCTTGACGAACTGGCGCGGCGCGAGCAGTATCTGGCGGTGGGGGTGCGCGGGCGTCGGTTCCCGCTCGACATGAAGTACGGCCTGCTAATGGCGCAACTCGCTCTCGCGCTGTCGGGGGACGACCGGGACGAAGTGCTGACCGGACTATGCGACCTGCTCGCGCAACGGAACGGCGGGGCTTGACGTGGAAACGACCCCGCTCGAAACGATCATCACCAGCGACGACCCCGCCGTGCGCGATCAGGCACTCGACTCGTTCTGCCGCGCCGCGACCACCGCCGAACTGCTCGACGCCGCCCGCTCCCTGGAAGCGTTCCGCCACGACCGTACCAACCTTTACGAGCGGGTGCGCGCCTGCTTCTTCCTGTACGCCATCTACCGATTCCATCTGCCGACCCGCCCCGACCTGCCGCTGACCGGCCACATCCCGTTCGACGGCTATACGCATCTGCTGGAACGCCGGTTCGAGGAGGCGACGCAGACGTTCCTACGGGCGCAGGAGCGGGACGGCGCGAGTGATTCGCTCGCATCCGCGCTTGCCGCCGCGTACCACCGGATCGCGTTCCAGACGCTCGCGAACCAGGTGCGCCGTAGCGTCCGCTCCGCTCGGGGCAACCAGTGGATGTTCCGCGTCGGGCACCCGGACGACCAGCCGCTCCGTCTGCGCCCCGAACTGCTGGCGCGCGCGGACGGCACCGGCGCGTTCCCGGTCCTGCGCGAGCAAACCCCGGTGCGCATGGATCTGACCCACTCGGGCTGGAGCGACATCTTCTTTCTCGGCATGGACTACCCCGAAGGGGCGCGGGTGCTCAACATCTCGGTGGATCTCGCCGTGCGTCCGGCCACGGCCGATTCCGAAACGCCCGGTGCTGGAACAAACGCGGCGACTCCGCGCCCCCCCGTCGAGGCGTACCTGCGCGTGATCGAGGAGCCAGTGATACGGCTGTCGAGCGTTGATCTAGGCGTCACCGCCGACATTTCCACGCTCGCGGAACTGTTCGACTTCGCCCGCGATTACCTCGGCCTGCTCAAAGCCGCCCTGATCGCGTCGGGGATCGTGCCGCCCGGCATGGAGGGGTCGGAGCAGGAGTTGTCGCATCTGCTCGCGCGTGTCGCGGGGCCGGGGCGCGGGCTGGAACTGGTAAGTAGCGTGAACGGCATCCCGAAAGGCTCGCGCCTCGCCGTGTCCACCAACCTGCTCGCCGCGCTCACCGCCGCGTGCATGCGGGCGACCGGCCAGACGAAAAGCCTGGAAGGGCCGCTCGAGGAATCCGAGCGGCGCGTCGTCGCGTCGCGGGCGATTCTGGGCGAGTGGATCGCCGGTTCGGGCGGCGGCTGGCAGGATTCGGGCGGCGTCTGGCCCGGCATCAAACTGATCGAGGGGCAACCCGCGCGGGAAGGCGACCCGGAGTGGAACGTCAGCCGGGGGCGACTCCTCCCAGGGCACACGATCCTGGGCACGGAGGCGGTCGTGGGCGTTGACGCGCCCCATCACCACTTCGTCCCGGATGCGGCGCGGCGGGCGTTGCAGGACAGCTTGGTGCTGGTACACGGCGGCATGGCGCAGAACGTCGGGCCGATCTTGGAGATGGTAACCGAGAAATATCTGTTGCGTTCCGAGCCGGAATGGGCGGCGCGGGGCGAGGCGCAACAGGTGCTGAACCGGATCCTCGCGCATCTGCAAGCGGGCGATATCGCCGCGCTCGGCACCGAGACGACCGGCAACTTCTTCGGGCCAATCCAGACGATCATCCCGTGGGCGAGTAACCTGTATACCGAAACGCTGATCCGCGAGGCACGGGCGCGGTTCGGCACCGACTTCTGGGGGTTCTGGATGCTCGGTGGGATGTCGGGCGGCGGCATGGGGTTCGTATTCGCGCCGGGGCGCAAGCGCGAAGCACAGGACGCGCTCCAGGCGATCATGTCGGCGGCGAAACGTCACCTGGAGAACGCGCTCCCGTTCGCGATGGAGCCGGTGGTGTACGAGTTCGCCATTAACGAGCGGGGCACGGTGGGCGAACTGCTCCCCGGCGAGACCGCGCCGCTTCCAGCGACCTACTATGCGCAGACGGTGCCCGCGCTTCTGCGCCGCGACCCGCGCGATTTGACCGCCGCGCAGAATGCCGAACTCGCCGCCGTCCGCGCCGCCGCGTCCGCGAGGGACGATTTGCGCGGGATGGCACAGACGCTGTTCGAGCGGCTGTTGCCGTCCGGGAAGCGCGGCGGTGACAAGGAAGCGGATCTCGCGACCCTGCTACGCGACAACGGCTTCGACCCGGTGCAACAGGAGCAGATCCGCGCCGACCTGCGGCACGGGCGGATTGGGCTGGCGCAGAACCGCCTGCCGGTGTCATCCGACATCCGCGATGTGCTTCCAGGCGACGTGGTGGACGCGACGAACGGCTTGCCGGACGCCGCCTTAAATATCGGGCGAGACGCGATCCGGGCGGGCAAGGTCGCGGTCGTCACGCTCGCGGCGGGCGCGGGGAGCCGCTGGACGCAGGGCGCGGGCGTGGTCAAGGCGTTGCACCCGTTCGCGCGGCTCGGGGGCAAGCACCGCACGTTCATCGAGACGCACCTCGCGAAGTCGCGCAAGGTCGGCGCGGACGCGGGGACCACGATCCCGCACGTCTTCACCACGTCGTATCTGACCCACGAGCCGATCTCTCGCTACCTGGCCTTCGAGAATGATTATCAGTACCCCGGCACGCTCGCGCTGTCGCCCGGCCAGTCCATCGGGTTGCGCACGGTGCCGATGGCGCGGGATCTGCGCTTCGCGTGGGAGGAGATGCCGCAACAGATTCTCGACGCGCAACAACAAAAAGCGCGGGCGAGCGGTCGCGCCGCGCTCCTGAACTGGGCCGTGCAGTCCGGCGAGGGGAGCGACTATACACAAAATACGCCGTCCCAATGTCTGCACCCGGTGGGGCACTGGTTCGAGGTGCCGAACCTGCTCAAGAACGGCACGCTCCTCAACCTGCTGTCGGAGCGGCCCGCGCTCGAATATCTGATGATCCACAATATAGACACGCTCGGCGCGAACGTTGACGCCGCGCTCCTCGGCCAGCACATCGAAGGTGGGGGTGACATGACGGTCGAGGTTATCCCGCGCCGCCTCGAAGATCGTGGCGGCGGCCTAGCGCGCGTTGACGGGCGGCTCCGGCTCGTTGAGGGCCTGGCAATGCCGCGCGAGGAAGACGAGTTCGCGCTGACCTACTACAATTCGCTGACGACATGGATCGGGATAAACGCTCTGCTCCGCGTCTTCGGCCTGACCCGCGAAACGCTCTCCGACCCCGACGCGGTGCGGGAAGGCATTCGCGCCGTCGCCGCCCGGATGCCGACCTACATCACGATTAAAGACGTCAAACGCCGGTGGGGGCACGGTCAAGAAGACACTTTTCCCGTCGCGCAGTGGGAGCGGCTCTGGGGCGACATGACTACGCTGACGGATTTCGACGCCCGCTTCGTCGCCGTCCCCCGGCGGCGTGGTCAGCAACTCAAGGACCAGGCGCAGCTCGACGGATGGTTGCGGGACGGGTCGGCGGCGTACATCGAAACGCTGTGCGCGTGGTCGGGGTAGCACATCGGTTACCACAGTCTTGATATCCATCCATCCATCAGATAGAATCTACCTGATGGGTGGATAGATATTATCCACCAAATGGATAATATCTATCCACTTCGTGGATAAAAATACAGGATCGAGACCATAGATGCTATCACTCTACCCCCGCTTCCTGCTCCCATTCCTCGCCGATGCGTGCACGGACACGCCCGTGGTTCTTGTCTGCGGAGCGCGTCAGACCGGTAAGACCACCCTGGTGCGGGAGGCGTTTGACGCGGCGTCGTTCCGCACCCTCGACGACACCACGGTGCTCGCCGCCGCGAAGTCCGATCCGCGCGGCTTTCTGGAAAACCTGCCCGCGCCGGTGGTGATTGACGAAGTCCAACACTGCCCCGAGCTATTTCCCGCGATCAAACTGCTAGTTGACCGCGAGCGGACACCGGGGCTGTTCGTGCTGACCGGCTCCGCGAACGTGCTGCTACTCCCGAAACTCTCCGAATCGCTCGCGGGGCGAATGGAAGTCCTGACGCTACACCCCCTCGCACAAGCCGAGATCCTGGGCGGCCCCCGCGACGTGATCGCCGCTCTGTTCGGCGACGATTTCTCGCCACCCGCGTTACCCGCCGTGCCCCGCGCCGAAATCGCCGCGATGCTACTCGCGGGGGGCTATCCCGAGTCGCTCGCCCGCCCGGCGGCGCGGCGCGGGCGGTGGTTCGAGTCGTACTTGACCACCATCTTGCAACGCGACGTGCGCGACATCGCCGACATCGCGAGTCTTACTCTCCTGCCGCGCATACTCGCCGTGCTCGCGGCACGCACCGCCAACCTCCTCAACGTCACCGGGTTGGCCCATGATCTCGTCACGCCGTACGCGACGCTGACCCGTTACCTCGTGGTACTGGAGACCACCTATCTCACGGCGCGGCTCCCGGCGTGGTCGGGGAACCTCGGGACGCGGGCGATCAAAACGCCCAAGGTTTACGTCCGCGATACGGGACTCGCCGGACACCTGCTCGGGCTAGACGCGGCCCGCCTCCTGGGCACCGACGGCGGCGGCACGATCCTGGGCGCGTTGCTCGAAACGTTCGTGGTCATGGAGCTAATGAAGCACTCTTCGTGGAGCGAGTCGCGCCCCGCCCTGTTTCACTTCCGCACCCAGGCGCGTCAGGAGGTAGACGTCGTACTCGAGAAGCGGAGCGGAGAGATCGTGGGAATCGAGGTCAAGGCGGCGGCGACGGTGAACGCCCACGACTTCAAAGGGCTGATCGCCCTGCGGGACGCCGCGGGCGAGCGGTTCCATCGCGGCGTCGTGTTCTATTCGGGCGATACCACCGTGGCGTTCGGCGAGAATCTATTCGCGGTACCGCTTTCGTTCCTTTGGCGCGGGGAGAACGGGCGCGCGATGCCGGTAGTCTAGCAACCCGACCGCTCTGTGCCAGCGATCCAGGCGACACCCGCGGCGACCCTCTCCTGCTCCAGCACCACCGTGGTTCCGAGCGCGCCGGTCAGGAGGTAGACCCGGTCACAGGTGCGCAGGATCATCCAGAAGCCGTGCCCGAGCGACCCCGCCGTGCTGTAGCCGCGCTCCAGGGTCGCGCGCGGCAGGCGCGACAGGTCAATGCCCTTCCCGCGGTCCACGATCCAAACCTGCACGCTGCCAGAGCTGGGGTCGCCGAAGACGCGCGCGGTGCCGCCGGTCGCGTGTACGACCGCGTTCATAGCCGCCTCTCCCGTGGCACATACCAGGTCGTACTGCCGCTCCGGGTCGAGGCCACACGCGGTCGCGGCTTCGGTGACCTGCCGCCGCAACGCGGACAGGGACTCGGGGGCGAGGACGATGTCGGGGAAGGACAGACTCGAGACGGCATCCGGGAACGCGCCATTCATGCCGAGTCGCTTCGACGAGGTGTGGGTGCCCGGCGGATCTGGTAGCTCGTTCCAGTCATCGCACAGCGACAGACGCCCCTCGGTGACCGAGAACAGAACGTCTTTCAGGAACGTGCGTTGTTGCTCCGCGCTCTCCGTCGCCGCCCGCAGGAGCCGCGCGTTCTCTAGCAGGATGGCCTCGCGCTCGCGCAGTGCTTCTTCCTTCTGTAATTGCGCCGCGACGCGTTCGGCCTCGGCCGCGCGGGCGTCGGTGATGTCGTAGGAAAGGGCGAGATGTCCGACAGTCTCTCCGGTCTCGGCGTGGATGCGCGTCACGCGGCAACGGGTCCAGACAAGGCTCCCGTCCTTGTGGGAACTGGAGCACTCCGGACTCCAGGCGGTGTCGGCGTCGTGCGCCGTGCCGCCCCCCGCCGGCGCGGGCGTGCCGCCCGCGCCGAGCCAGCCTGCGGCGGGCTTACCTAACACCTCGCCCGCCGTCCAACCCCAGAGCCGGGCCGAGCCTTCGTTCCAGTAGGTCACGATGCCGTCGCCGTCGGTCACGATGATCGAGTCGCGCACGCTCGCCAGCATCATCGCGTCGCGGGCGTGCCGCTTCCGCGAAAGCCGCTTCGCCTCGCGCAGGCTTTGTTGTTCCAGTGCCTGCCGTACCGCTACCCCCAGTCGGCCGAGCCGGTCTTTGAGCAAGTAGTCGTTCGCGCCCAATTTGATGGCTCTGACCGCCGTTTCCTCACCGATGGCACCGGTGATGATCAGAAACGGTATGTCCAACGAGCGTTGTCGCGACAGCTCCAGGGCGCGCGGCGCGTCGAAGGCAGGCAGGTTGTAATCGCAAAGGATCACATGCGGCCGCGCGTCCAGACCGGCGAGGTAATCCGCCTCGGTCTCGACTCGGGTCACGGCGACGGAGAATCCCGCCCGCTCCAGTTCGTGGCGGACCAGCCGGGCATCCGACGGGTTATCTTCGACATGCAAAATGCGTAGCGTGCACTCAGGCATCTCCCAGCGCACCCCCGTCGGGCGCGGCGACGAATCGCGGGCGGCGGGTGCCGACTCCCGCCCGGCCCGCTACCACACACCACGGTTCGTGGACCGTTCGCGTCGCGGAGTAAGGGCTTGTGCCAGTCTGATAATTGTCCAGGATGTTTTCTGCTTTCCGCGACGCGGGCACCGTAGTGTGGCGTGCCCGTCGCTATTGACCCGTCAAAGACAAACGCGGCCCGAGTTGGTTCCCACTCTCACGGATCGTCCGCGCCGCGCGCGTCCGCGGCTTCCGCCGCGCCCAGGGTGAAGAAGAAAGACGCGCCCCGGCCTATTTCCGCCTCCGCCCGGATTTGTCCTCCGTGGCGTCGGATAATCCGCTCCACGATGGCGAGACCGACGCCGGTGCCCTCGTATTCGTCGCCGTGTAGCCGCTGGAAAACGCCGAACAGTTTACCCGCGTAGCGCGTATCGAAGCCGACCCCGTTATCGCGGATGGAGTAAACCACGCCTGCCGACTCGCGGGCCGCGCCGATCTGTATCATCGCCTCGTCGCGGCTGGCGGTGTACTTGATCGCGTTCCCCAGCAGATTGAGCCAGACCTGCTTGATCAGCGCGGGGTCCCCGAAAGCTCCCGGTAGCTCGCCGATTTGGATCGTGACGCGCCGCCCCGCGAACGTCGGGCGTGACTCGGCGACACACTCGCCGAGCAGATCGTCCATTTTAATCCACTGCTTCCGGAGCGGCTGCCGGGTCAGCCGCGAGAACCGGAGCAGATCATCTATGAGTGCCCCCATCTTCCGCGCGTTGGCGCGGATTTCCCGGAGATGTTCGCCCGCCGGTGCCGGGATCCGCCCCCCGAAGTCTTCGATCAGGATGCGACAGAACCCGTCAATCGCGCGGAGCGGTGCCCGCAGATCGTGCGAGACCGAGTAGGAGAACGCTTCGAGTTCGCCGTTCGTCGTCTGGAGTGCGGTGTTCGCGGCTTCGAGCGCGGTGTTCGCGGCTTCGAGCGCGGCGGTACGCCGCCCGATTTGCCCTTCGAGTTCGGCGTTCAGGCGACGCAACGCTTCTTCGGCCTCCTTGCGGCGCGTGATATCCTCCACGACCGCGACGAAGTATTGCCCCTCCCCGGAGCCGTCCCGGACGAGGGACACGGTGATGTTCGCCCACATCCACGTCCCGTCTTTGCGGAGGTACCGGCTCTCTATCGTGTAAGACGTGATCCCGCCGCGAAGAGCCTGCCGCATGAGCGCGATATTCGCCTCAAGGTCGTCCGGGTGGGTGATCCGCTGGAAAGCGAGCGTCAGTAGTTCGTCCGTCGTATACCCGAGGAGGTCGCGGAACTTCTGGTTGACGCGCGCATACCGGCCGTCCAGCGCGATGTGCAGGATGCCAACCGCCGCCTGCTCGAATGTCACGCGGAAACGTTGCTCGCTCTCGCGCAGGGCGTCCTCGGTCTGCTTGCGCTCGATGGCGACTGCGGCGAGTTGGGCCGCCGCCACGACCTCCTCAATATTTTTCGTGGTAGGGGCGTACGACTCCCGATGATAAATGGCAAACGCTCCTAGCACCTTGCCCACTCTTGACAGGATAGGCTCCGCCCAGCAGGACGCAAGCCCGGCGCGCGCGGCGAGATCGTGTCTGCCGTGGAAGAGATCGTCGGTGGCGATGTTCTCGCTAACGACACGGCGGGCGAGGAACACCGCCGCACCGCAACAGCCCGCTTCCGGGCCGATGCGCATTCCCTCAGTGGCGCGATTATAAAATGCCGGGAGACTGGGCGCGGCTCCGACGCGAAGGCGGGTGTCGTCCTCGTCTAGGCAGACGATGCTACAAAGCGCGGCGGGGTTCGCGGACTCCATGCCGTGAACGATGCTCTCCAGAACGGATTCCAGCGGCGCGTCGCCCGCGACCAGGGCGAACGTCGTCGCGCGGGCTGCCTCGCGGATTTCGGCCTCCTTGACCGCGGTAATATCGGTGGTGACCACCACGGCGTGCCAACGGTTCTGGCCGAGTGGCTCTATATGCACGTCCTCATGATGCCAGTGCCACTCCCCGTCCGTGCCTCGGCAACGGAACTCCACCACGTAGCCCTGGTTCGCCCGTATCCGATCCCGCGCGTAGATGTCCGTCCGCTCGCGGTCAGCCGGGTGCCGGTGTCGGTACGACGCCTTGATATAGCTCTCGTCGGGCGCGACGTCGAGCGGCAGAAACCTTTGCGCCGCTTCCTCGTCACGGTGCAGAATATCCCAGTAGTCAAACCAGCCGCCCCGGTCCGTCACCAGTGCGCTCCAGAGCAGACAACGGGCTGTGCCCATCATGTGCCGCATCTCCCGCGTCCCCGCCTGGAGTGCCTCCTCGGTGCGCTTGCGCTCCGTCACGTCCACCAGGAAGCCGTGCCAGATCGTACCGCCGTCCGGCTCGCGCACGGGGGCGGTGCGCCCCTCGACCCACACCTCGCCCTTGTCCGGGTGCAGTACCCGGTATTCGATCTTCCATGGCGTCAGGTCACGCGCCGACGCCGCGACCGACGCCGCGACCCGGTCTCGATCATCGGGGTGGATGAGGTCACAGATTTTGTTCGCCATCTGCTCGGGAGTCACACCGAGCAGATCAACGACGCCGGGGCTTGCGTAGAGGAAGTGGCTACTACCATCGGGGCGGATGCGGAATGAATAGAGCACGCCCGGCACGACGGCGGCGATGGTCTCGAACCGCTCCGTCTCCCGGCGCAACGCTTCCTCGGTCTGCTTGCGCGCCGTGATGTTCGTCAGCACCGCCATTGAGCCGGTGACGATGCCGGGGTCGTCATCCCGGAGCGGGCTACTGGCGAGTTGTAGCCACACCGTCTCGCCGTTCCGGTGAAGAAACCGTGCCTCGTAGTTACCGCTATGCCCCGCCCATCTGCGCTCCAGTTGCGAGGCGAGCAGCAACCTGTCCTCTGGATGCGCGAAATCGAGGCCCGATCTGCCGATCATCTCCTCGGGTTGGTACCCCAGTGTCCGCGCGATCTTGTCGTTCACGTACGTCGCCCGCCCGGACGTGTCCGCGACCCAAATACCCTCGTTCGCGGTTTCCACGATCTGCCGGAAGTAGTCCGCGCCAGAGTCGAGGGGGCCGGGCGTCAACGCGACACCCGCCCGATCGGGCGCGGTAGCGGCGGGCGGAGCCGGTATGGTCTCCCGCTCGACGCGGGCGCGGTTCAGGGCATACCGTAGGCAACGCGTCAAGACATCAGGCGAAAGATCCGAACCCACCAGATAATCCACGATGCCGGTGTCCCGCGCCTCGTCGCCGGGCATGTCGCTCGCCCGGCCGAGTAGCAGTATCAGCGGCGGAACCGGCGTGGGGGGATGTGAGGCCGACCCAAGCCGCCGGGCGTCCCGTAAGCGGTCGAGGTAGCCGCCGTCCACGGCAGTCGCCAGGAAGACGACGTCATAAAGTTCCCATCCCGCCACCTCGGGGAAGGGAACGTCCTCGCGCTCCCAGACCACTGTCACCGACAGCTCCCCGGCGGAAGATGACCCTCCGCCGGTCTGTCGGAGGGCGTCGTATATATTGTCGTCGCCCCCGATTAATAGGAGACGAACGGGCCGATTTTCAAGCATTTCGAGTGAGACCTACTTTCCGGTCACGGTCGGCACCGACCGGGGACGGGTAACGGATGTTCACGATTTGACACAAGCCCGCGCTCACTCTTCCCGAATCGCGGCTGGGTGCGCGAGGACGGGGGTGGTGCTATATACCGATAATTTACGCCCCATTATACCCGCATCTGCTTGCGTAGTCGATATATGGTCGCATCGTAGACACGTCGCAACGGATGGCGGGCGGTAGGTCGCTTCGGCGCGGGGGGTGGAATGGTTCACCGGACCGTCGCCATGTAACGATGCTGTAACGATGGGTTGTTACACTATTTCTGTCTCGCCGCCCTTCGCACCGTGACTTGTCCTTAGTACAACGGCACGCGCGACCAAACTAGACCAGGATGCACCCGCCGGACCGCCGCTCGACACTATTATTGCCCGGCCCTGACCACGGAAAGACCAACCAGAACCTATGAAACGAATTCACTACGCCGCGCTCACCGCGCTCGCCCTGTCCTGCATTGCGACCTTGCTGACCGCGACCGCCCACGCGCAAGATATGCTCGTCGGCGAATACTTCTCGAACAAAGTCTGGCGCGTATCACCCGATGGCACAAAAACCGTGTTCGCGCAGCCATCCGTGCCGAGTGGCATCCGGTTCTTCGGCTCGGCGTTCGATTCCGCGGGCAACCTGTATGCCGCGCGGTTCCAGGGCGCCATCAATAACCCGAACGACTCGAATAACGGCGTAGTAAAGATTAGCCCAACGGGTGTAGTCAGCAACTTCTACGCCGGTTTGGAGCCGTCGGATATCGCGTTCGACCTGTCCGGTAACTTGTATGTTTCCTCGTACACCAGCGGACAGATCAATCGGTTCGCTCCGAACGGTACCAGTCTTGGCGTATTCGCCACGCTGACGAGTGACGCCTACAAGATGAGTACCGGCGCGAACGGCGACCTGTTCGTCGGCAGTTCCAGCAACGGGCAGATACGGCGGTTTTCGTCGGCGGGCGCGAACCTCGGACTGGTCGGCACGGTGCCCGGCTTCCGCAGCATCCAGGTCATGCCGAACGGCGACGTGCTCGGCGGTTCCGTGAACGGCGTCATCTCCCGGTTCACGGCGGGCGGGGTCAGTCTCGGCGTGTTCGCGACCCTCTCCGGCACCACCGTGTCTGACATCGCCATCGCCCCTAACGGCGATGTGTATACCGCGAACGGTTTGAGCAACATCGTACAACACCTATCCCCCACCGGCGTATCGCTCGGCACAGTCGGGTCGGGCTTCGCCACTCCGAGTACACTCGCGTTCCTGCCCGCCGCCGCGACCGCCGTGCCGGAGCCGTCCGCGCTTGCTCTGCTTGTGGTACCATTACTCGGCGCGATTGTGCGCCGCTCCGCCTGTAGAAGAAAGGCTTCCTCATGATGAGACGTTTTTTAATCGCCCTTGCCCTCGTCGCCTGCGCACCCCTCGCCGCGCACGCTCAATATGCCCTGTTTAGCGCGACCACGGACACGATTTCGGTGTCTGGCAACACAGTGGTCGGCAACGAGATGACCATTGAGGCGCGGCTATCGCTTACTAACCCGGCGAATGTCGGTTTCGTGTTCAACGAATGGCAGAGCGGAGTGGAAGATAAAACGCTCGTGTTCGGCGGCGCGCAATCGCCCGGCGGCTTCGCCTACCCGTCCGGTACCACGCTACTCGATTCCCCGGCGTCACTGTTGGCAGACCGCTTCTATCATATCGCCTTCGTGCATGACGCCGCGAACGAGCGAATCTATCTGGACGGCTCGCTACTCGCGTCCCGTCCGTCGGCGTTGGCGGCGGTCAACAACGGCGGCGGTAGCATCGCGCATGTCGGGGCGATTTTCCGGGACGGTTTTCAGCGGAGTAGTTTCGTCGGCGCGATAGATTCGCTTCGCGTTTCGAGCGTCGCACGGTACACGGGCGCGTCGGTAGTCGTGCCGTCCGGCGATATGGGCGCGGACGCTAACACGGAACTGTTATACAACTTTGCCGCGACCGATTACAACAGCACGAACGGCACTATCGCCGACTTGTCCGGCAAAGGGCGTACCGGAACCTTCGGCACGGGGTTTACTGGCGCGACAAGCCCGCGAATAGCCGCTGTCGTCGTGCCGGAAGCTGGAACGCTCGCGCTGTTCGTTCTCCCGCTGATCGGGTTCGTTGCAGTGCGTCGGCGAAGGTAGGGGCTAAAGGGGACCACACGGGTTCCCGCCGAACCAGAGGGAATGGGAATGATCACGAACACGAAACGCCCCGCCGGATTGACTTCCGGCGGGGCGTTCGTTTCAGCGCGGGCTGATCGCTGCGCCTATTTCTTGCGGCGGATGCCTATTTCTTGCGGCGGATCACGAGGCCCACGAGCGGCAACGCGCTCCCGATGAGCAGGAGCGTCGCCGCGCCCGACTCGGGAACCACGGTCGCGGAGGTGATCTGGAGGTTGTTGAAAAACAGATCGTTTTGTTGCCCGCCCTGGTTCTGGCTGTCGAACACCTGGAGACGCGCGATGGCTCCGGTATTGGTACCGGCGATCAGGCTTCCCGTGCGCGTGAAGGTGGCACTGTCGCTGTTACGAGTGCCCGTGAACGAGTACGTGGTCGCGCTGGTCAGGGAGAATGAGACGCTCAAGCCGCCGTCGGTGAAGCCGAGCGTGGTGTTGACGTCGCCGGTGCTGTCGCGTACCCGGTACACAGCCTGGCCGCCGATGAAGTTGAAGTTGAACCGATCGTTGCCGACCGCGTCCTGGAGACCGAACCCGACAAACCCACCGGTGATGAATCCGCTGTCGAACGACATCGAGAACACATCCCCGGTTTTGAGCGTGGTAGCGAAGGGGCGGTTGATGTTGAACACGGTGTTCTGAACCGTCTCGTACATCCCGAATGCCTTCCCGGTCGTGTTGATACCCGGACCGCCCTGCCCGCCGTTGCTGTTCGAGTCGCCGATGAAGGCACCCGAGTTGCCGTCGTTGGTCGCGGGGCTGATCTGAAACGCCCCGAAGCCGAAGCCCTGGTTCTGTCCGTTGTAGTTGCCGCCGGAATAGCCGGAAGCGTTGTCGCTCGCGATGATAGTCGGGCGGGCTTGCGCCGCGCCCGCGACGAGTAGTACCCCGCAGAGTACGGATAGGGTTGTCGTATCTGATGTACGCATAAAGTCGAATCCTTTACTTGAAACGTTGCGGGGCGAGGAAAACTTTTTCCGCAGGGTACCTACTGTTGGCAACTTTCGCTCCGTCGAGATGACCCCATTATAGCACGAACCTTTCAAGAAATACCCATCCGCCGGGAGAATATTTCGCGCCGTGCCCGATGGCAACGGCTTACCCGCGACCCGCGCCCTCGAATGTACCGGCACTAGCCCCAGCGGGGATGCAATAGATGTGACCTCGGGCTTGTAACGGTGCTGTAACGATCTGGTCGTAGACTGTTTTTGTTGCCCGCTCTGACCGCCGAATCGGTCGGCCAGTACAGCGGGGCGGGGCAACGGAGAAGGATATCATCATGCTATTTCGCTACAATCTTGCGCCGCATACCACGGCGGCTCTCGGCGCGGTTCTGGCCTTCGCGCTATGCCTTGCCGGTTGCGGCGGCGGTAATGACAACCCGAACGCGGGGTTGCCGTTTGCCGCCGCGTCCCCGGCTGTCAGCCGGTTCGTCGGCTCGTATACCAGCACCGTCGCGCTCGGCGGCGGCAAAACGGGGGCCGTGGCCCTCACCGTCGGGGCGGACAACCGCGCTACCGGCACGCTCACTGTAGGGGACAGCCGCGGTCGTCAGTCACAGTCGTTCGCGTTCGCGAGCGGCGTGTATGCCATCAGCGGCACCGTTGATCCTTACACAGGCGCGTTTAGCATGACCGGAAACATCGCCGGACAACCTTTCTCATATAACGGTACGCTCCCAACGCCCGGCAACGGCAACATCGGCGGCGGTTACACCCTGACCTACGGCACGCAAACCTATACGGGGACCTTCGGCAGTGTCCCGACGGCGACGCCCGGCCCGACGCCGTCCCCGCAGGCGACCCCGACTCCCGCCGCTTCGCCCAGCCCGTTGCCCCCGACAACCGCCGTCAACACCCTCACGATCACCCCCGACGGAACCGACGCACACAACAACAGCCATACGGGGGCCTACGCGGTGCGGGTGACGGCGACCGGGTATCGTCTGCCGACCACGATCGGCACCACGCCTGTCGCCGCGAATATGAACGTCAAGTGCGAGGAGGCGAGCGACAAGGTAACGTTCTCCCTGAACCTTGACATGATGATCGCGAGCGGCGGACTGGTCCCCGGCACCTACCCGGTGAAGTTCGCGCAACCGACCGCAAGCCCCGCGAACGCCTTGTTCACTTACCAGGAATACGGCTACACCGAGAACAACACGACCACGCGCTCCTGGCAGAGTTATCATTACCCCGACGCGGGCGAGGGACAGGTCGTAATCGAGCAAGCGGACGCGACGAAAGTACGGGTGCGCTTCGAGAACGTGCTGGTGTACCCGACGATGTTCCAGAACGGTGTCGGGAGATTGCGCGTGAACGGCGTGGTGGAAACATCGAGCATTCTGTTCGGAAATTAGACACGCTGGATCGGGCGACGTGGCCTCGCGCCGCGTCGCCCGGAAACTCTGTTCGGGCTTACTGATACGCCACTAACCATAAAGAGAACTTCTGTTATGAAAACTATCATCATCGCCGCGCTTTTGTGCGCTGTTACTACTACGCTTGCCCATGCGCAGGTTTACATCAATACCGGCACCGCTATTTCGGAGTACACGTACGACGGCGGGTTTGTTCGCAATGTCGTCACGAGCAACCTTGTCGGCGCCCAGAACATCGTATTTGGCGCGGGCGGCAGCCTGTATGTTTCCGACGATTCTGCGGGAGCCGTGAAGAAGTTCAATCCCGACACCGGGGCGTTTCTCGGAACGGTCATCAGCGGTTTGAATCGTGCTACCAATGTCAAGTTCGGCGCGGATGGCGATCTGTATGTTTCCGAGTACAATAAAAACCGCGTTCTAAAAGTCAACCCCGCCGACGGAAGCATTCTGCAAGCCTATTCCGGGGTCACCGCGGCTCTTGGATTACAGTTCATGCCCGGCGGAGACCTTCTGGCGACCGAGGGAGGTAGCGGCGGCAATGTTCGGCGCATCAACACCACTACGGGCGCGATTTCTTCGTTCTATGCGTCCACCAACATCGCCGATGTGCATCTTCTGCCGAACGGGAACTATCTCGTGGCCGACCGTAGCGGCAACCGCTTACATCGCCTGAGTGCTACCGGCACCCTGATCGGTGACTTCTCCGCTACGGTGGCAAGTTTCCCGTATTACATGGACAACACGGACACCACGCTGTATATCGGGAGCGCGACCAGCGGCGTATATCGCTACAACATCAACACCGGGGCGTATTTAGGAAGTTTTGGCGCGGGCGGCGCGAGCGGCGTCGCCATCCGTCCCGCAGCCACGGCCGTGCCGGAGGCGGGGACACTGGTACTGCTGGGTCTTCCGATTGTGGGCATATTTTTGCGTCGCCGCAAATAGGGCACCGCGAGGAACGCCGCGCCGTCTACACTGGTCGGCGCGGCGTTGGTATCTAGTTCGTGGCTAACACAGGCCCGACGGCAAATCTCCCGCCGGCCAAAAACATCGCGATGCCGACTCGCACGACGCTCGGGACGAGGTCGCGCTAGAGCGGGAGGAGTTCGTCCCAGTTCTCGACGGCGGACACGCGCTCGATAGCGAGTTCCAGCCGCTCCAGGCCGGGCGCGGCGCGGATGGCATCTTCTACGCGCCGGGATAGTGTGCCGAGCTTCCGCATAGCGCAACATGCGCAGGGGCAGGTCGGTCGTGTCGCCGGACTGTGGCTCGATGTGGACTATGTATTTCCGGCCGTTCGTCGGGATGACCTGGATCAACCGGTCCGCCTCCGTGGTCACGGTGGCCAGGTCGGCGTCCATGAGTGAAACCTCACCGGGCGGGAGGCCCAGATAGGCGATCTAGTCCGCCGCGAAGTTCTCCACCAGCACCTTCGTCGTCGCGTCGTAGGGTGTTGCTATCGGCATGGTTTTTTCTCCTGCGTCGCGGCACTCGAAAGTGACGCCGGGGCGGAACCGCCCCGGCGTCGCTTCTTCGTGTTAGTTCAGGTCCGGCGGCGACAGTTCCGGCATCCCGCGCGGCGCGGAAAGCAGTGCCGGTTCGCGGTCGTTCCCGCCCAGCCCCGACTCGGCCTCGTCGTCCAGCGACTCCCCCTTGCGGAAGATGATCACCGTCTTCAGCTCCTCGCCCTCGAGCGTCGTACGCTCGCTATCGAGTTCGGCGCGGATGATGTCTCCCACACCGAACCGACCGAGCAACACCTCCTCGGAGAGCGGGTCCTCGATCAGCCGCTGGACCGCGCGGCGGAGCGGACGCGCCCCGTACTGCGGATCGAAGCCTTCCTTCGCCAACTTGTCCAGAACCGGCTCCGTCACCTCCAGCACCATGCCCTTCTGCAGCACCTGCTTGCGTACCGAGCCGAGCATCAGGTTGACGATCTCGCGGATGTTCGCCGCCGTCAGCGCGTGGAAGACGATGCTCTCGTCAATACGGTTGATAAACTCGGGCCGGAACACGCGCTTGAGCTCCTCGGTGATGCGCGTCTTCATCGCCTCGTACTCTTTCGGGTCCTCGTCCTTGCCCTTGACAATTTGGCGCAGACCGATCCCCTGCTCGCGGTTGATGATATGCGCCCCGATGTTCGAGGTCATGATGATCACCGTGTTGCGGAAGTCCACCGTGCGCCCCTGCGAGTCGGTCAGCCGCCCGTCTTCCATCACCTGCAAGAGCAGGTTGAAGACCTCCGGGTGCGCCTTCTCGATCTCGTCGAGCAGAATCACCGAGTACGGTTGCCGCCGGATCGCCTCCGTCAGCTGGCCGCCTTCGTCATACCCGATGTAGCCGGGGGGGGCTCCGACCAGGCGCGACACCGCGAAACGCTCCATGTACTCGCTCATATCGAGCCGGATGAGAGATTCTTCCTTCTCGAACAGGAACGCCGCGAGGGCGCGGGCGAGTTCGGTCTTGCCGACGCCGGTCGGGCCGAGGAACAGGAACGAACCCATCGGTCGCTTCGGGTCTTTCAGGCCGGAGCGGGCGCGGCGCACTGCCTTCGACACGGCGATGATCGCCTCGTGCTGGCTGATGACCCGCTTGTGCAGTTCATCCTCCATCTTGAGGAGCTTCTGCGTCTCCGTCTCGACCAGCCGGGACACCGGGATGCCGGTCCACGAGTAGACGATCTGCGCCACCTCGTCCTCACCCACGATCATCGGATTCGCGGCGCGCTCTTCTTCCCATTTGCTCTGGAGTTCGGCGATGCGATCCTTGAGGTACTGCGACTGCGCCTCCAGGAAGCGGCCGCGCTCGTAGTCGCGCTTCTCGGGCACCGCCTTGAGTTCTTTCTCGATAGCGACTAGCTCGAGCTTCGCCTCGCGCAGGGGCTGGGGTGCCATCGCGGCGCGCAACCGCACGCGGCTCGCGGCCTCGTCAATCAGGTCAATCGCTTTGTCCGGCAGGAACCGGTCCGAGATGTAGCGGTCAGCGAGTTTCGCCGCCGCGTCGAGTGCCATGTCGGTGATCTCGACCTTGTGGTGCTCCTCGTAGCGGGCGCGCAGTCCGCGCAGGATCTCTACCGCCTCGTCCACGGACGGCTCGTTGACCTTGACCATCTGGAAGCGGCGGGCGAGGGCCGCATCGCGCTCGATGTACTTGCGGTACTCGTCGAGCGTGGTCGCGCCGATACACTGCAACTCACCGCGCGACAGCGCGGGCTTCATGATATTGGACGCGTCAATCGCGCCCTCCGCCGCGCCCGCCCCGACCAGCGTGTGCAGTTCGTCAATGAACAGGACGACTTCGCCAGCCGCCTTGCGCACCTCCTCCATCACGCGCTTCATGCGTTCCTCGAACTCGCCGCGATACTTCGTGCCCGCGACAAGTCCCGCGAGGTCGAGCGCGACGATACGCTTGTCCTTAAGCATTTCCGGGACATCCTGCTGTATGACGCGCAGGGCGAGTCCTTCGGCGATGGCGGTCTTGCCGACGCCGGGTTCGCCGACCAGCACCGGGTTGTTCTTGGTGCGCCGCGAAAGGATCTGCACCACCCGCTCGATCTCCGCCCCGCGCCCGACCACGGGATCGAGCTTATCCTGGCGCGCGAGTTCCGTGTAGTCACGCCCGAACTCGTCGAGGGTTGGAGTGCGCGAGCGTTGCGGGCGGGCGTTCGCCTGACCTGTCGCGCCCGCCGCGTTCGGCTCGGAGTCGTGCAGGAGCGTGACCTCGCGCCGGGTGCGTTCCAGGTCAACGCCGAGCTTGTTGAGGACGCGCCCGGCCAGGCCCTCGCCCTCGCGGATCAGCCCGAGGAGCAGGTGCTCGGTGCCGATGTAGTTGTTGTTGAGTTGACGCGCCTCATCGTAGGCGAGGTCAATCACACGCTTCGCGCGCGGCGTGAGCTGCATGTCCTGCCCCAGACGGCCGTCGCCGCGCGCCACCTGCCGCTCGATCTCGGAGCGGATGCGCCCGAGCGAGATGCCAAGCCGGTCCAGGATACGCGCCGCGACGCTGTCATTCTCGCGCACCAGGCCCAAGAGCAGATGTTCGGTGCTTACATAGTTTTCGCCGAGCCGCCCGGCCTCTTCTTGCGCGAAGAAGACCACGCGCCGCGCTCGTTCGGTAAATCGTTGCCACACGGGTTTTTATACCCCTCCTAAAAAGCGTAAACAGAAATGGAACCGTGAACCCCGGCAGGATCGCCCGCGCGTAAGCCCCGCCCAGGGTCGCTCGCGTTCGGAGCGTACCCGTAGTATACCGGCAAAACACAGGTAACGTCCCCGGTTTCTAGAGCAGGTACAGGGCGATCACATCTAAACGAAGGTGCCTGCCAAGGTTCGGCGGTGGTCGGTCCGTAGGTTGTCGCTGATCGGCGGGTCGGTTAGCCCACTACGGGTCGGCCGGGTCATGCGGATTCCACCCGCGTCACCCGACCGACCGGCGGTCATAGATTTAGATGCGCCCGCCCTGACGTCCCACTAGTCGTCCCACCAGGGGTTGTCATGCGAATTCACCCGCATGACCAACGTAACTCGCTAAAACGGCATCCAGTCAGACGGTACATGAATAAGCGGTACCTGATATAGGTCTGACGCGTGCCAAAAAATAATGTTGCAAACCTGACAAACACGGTATACACTGTGAGTAGCCGACGGAGCTTACTCTAAAACACGTTGCATGACTGGCTGGAAAAGGAACGCTGTACGATGTCGTTTATCGCCCGTTTTCGCGCCCATTGTAGCATACTGCTTGCCGACGCTCCGACGCTCCTGAGCGTATAGCCACTTCGGTTGCTGTCAAGGCAATCGCCGCACTTTCTTTGGGACTTGCTTCCGTTCTCGCCGCCCACGCTCAGGCTGACACGCCCAACGTTCAATGGAAACGCAGCATCTTCGACGGCTTGGGTTCTATGTCATGGGCCAGCGACGGGCAGGTTTACACCGCCAATACCGGTCGAACCATTACCGTTGATACCGATGGGCATACACGGGGAGTTGGATACATTGATTCCTACCGTGCATCCGATCTGAGTTACACGCAAGGCATCACCGCGTTTTTCGGCAATTACGGTGGCTCCATCCGTGATGTGTCGTCAACAGGCTATCCCGGTCACATCGTTGTCGCGGCGGTGGGGGAGGACTGGATTCGTGACCCGGCACACCCGAATACCGTTTATGGTTGGGGCCCGGAAACGTATTCGCCGCACCTACGCCTGTACCGCGAAAACCTGACGCTGCTTGCCGACATTGATCTGGGAAAGTTGCCGGGAAGCACTTTCACGGACTACTACTATCGCTCCTATGATATGCAGGTCGTTTTTTCGGCGGATGGGAATCGGCTTGCCATAGGAAACAAAGGGGCAGGCGGCTTGCTCCCAACTCTGCTCTTTGACACTTCGCAACGCGAATCTGGTGTCGTTACGTTTCTCAAAGCCCTTCCCGGCATCAACCCGGTCTTTCCGACAGTGGACATTCCCTACACGGATTATGGTCTGGCAAACTTAACAGACTATTTGTACACGGCTTCCGCTTCCAATTATGACGCGCGACTATACGCCTACAACCGAGATGGCAACACGGACTCCACTCTATATTACGATGCTTCTAACCTTGGGCTTGCGAATATGGGCATCGGTCATTCTCTGGGATTTACTGGCTACAAAGGAGCCGGGCCGTTCTTTATCAACGGTACGAAACTTTCCAACGGGAGTAGCAAGGGAAACTACTTTGACTCGTCGCTTACGTTCAGCCCCTTTCCCGCGGGAGCCAACCCCAACGGCTACCGCTTTGACCGCTACGACGACATGGTGACCCGGTTGATTCGTTGGAACGGCGTCGTCGCCCCCAACGAGCGGCTTTTCCTGAGCGGCAATGTGAGCCAGCAAGGCGAAGCGAAGACAGGATACGGGTTCGTGCAAGTCTACGACATGGACTACCCGACGGTCATCACTCAAAAGCTCTCCGAAATGCAGGTACAGACCGACCCGTCCCTGATGACAACACTGCAAGGCTTCACCCCGTCCTTCGACAACAACAACCTGTTGCTGAAGTACACGGGCTACACGTACACGACTGGCTCCACTTATGGCAATTATCTGCAAGTCAAAGGCATCCACAACGAAGTCGTGACACCGCCTGAGTTGGTCGGTCGGATAGACGCGACCGCGATTTCCCCGGACGGTTCCACGCTCGCCGTTTTGCATGGCTATTCCTCAGTACTCGACCTGTACCACACCGGCGACGCGGGCAAGGTCGGTTCAATTCGTTTGCCGTCCGATGTAAAGTTACCTCTAAACCATGTGCAGTTCTCGAAAGACAATCAGTATGTGGCCGTTTTCCATTCCGACCCAAGTAGCGGGATCGGTAACACTGGTGGGGCGTCGGTGTTAATCTATCGGACTTTTGACGGCACACTGATCAATCGGCTGGATTTGACAGGGTTCGGAATTACCGTGCTTTCGCCCGATTTTTCGCTGGTTGCCGCCGGAGTGGCGTACGATAACGCTTCCGGGAACGGTCAAGGTGTGTCCCTGTTTCGTGTGTCCAGCGGCGCGCTCATTGCCCGGTATCCGACAAACCGTTTTCCGGTCGCCTTCGCGCCGGACAGTTCCACGTTTGTTAGCGCATTGTTGACCACTTCCAACGGACAGGCCCCCGCAAAAGCGGAGTTGCGAAATAGTCAAACCGGTCAATCGCGCTGGGTAATAGATGCCTACCCAGCCCCGACAGGGTTACTTTTCTCGCCGGACGGGGCGACTATTGCACAGTACGATAGCACTCAAATTAATCTGCTTCGAGTGTCCGACGGCACAGTGAAGCAAAGCATCACCACCTCTGTTGTATCGGGATACTACGGTGTGGACACAACCGCGAGTTACGGATTCCTGCCGAACGGGACGCTGTTCACCCTCACGCCGGACAACGCGATCCTGCTCTGGGACACGCCGACCGGGACGCGACTGCGGAACTACCGTCCGGAGGGGATCGTCGCGCCGAAAAACGGCATCAGTCAACTTGCCGTCTCCCCGAACGGCCAGTATTTCGCGTATGTCACCGACTCGTGCCTCGTGAACGTGGCACAGGCTCCGTACTACGCGCAGGACGTGCGGATCGGCGCGGGCGGGCTTGCGGTCGCGACGCGTAACGGCACCACCGTCACTGTCACCGTATCGCTCCGGAACGCTGGCACCGACCCCGCGGATCAACTCAATGTAGCCGCCGCGACGCTCGGGCCGACGAACTCGGCAACGACATCCGCGCTACCGATCGTCCGCCCGACGCTCGCGGGAAGGGACACCGGCACGATCCGCGTGACGTTCCCGCAATCCGCGCTGAACGGCGCGAAAGGTTCCGCCACCCTGCACCTGTCCGGCACCTACATCGGCGGAACGTTCAATATTAACCAGCGCGTGGCATTGCCGTAAAGTGGCCCCACTGTAAAAAGGAAATCACCAGATGACAACTAGAAAGCATTCCCATCTGCGAACCGCCCTCTGTCTGACCGGCGTCGCGTTCGCGCTCGCTCCCATCACGGGGGCGAGCGCGGCACTGATCCTGACACTGACACCGGCGCAAATGAATGTGATGCCGGGCGACACCGGAACGATCACCGCGACGCTGACGAACACGGGGACCGATACCGTCTCGGTTCTGGGCACTTCAAATTCGCTGAACGGCCCTAGCCCCGCATCCTTTACGCTGGACGCGAGTGACTTTGAAAATAACCTCCCGTTCACGCTCGCGGCGTCGGAAGCCTACACCGGCAGCATGTTGGCCGCGTTCACGGTGGACGCTCCCGTGGGCGACTATTCGCTGAACTACGCTGTGGACGGGCAAGGTACCGATTCCTACCACGCCGAGAAAACGGTAAACTTTCACGCGGGACTGGTCACTGTTACGGTTCCGGAACCGTCCACCGGATTGCTCCTTGTCGGGCTATTGCTACCGACGACCACGTATCTGCGGAGGCGTCGCAAGTAATACCAGTTCGGCTTGACGCGTATGTGTCCGGCAGGTCAAGCGCATCTAAACGAAGGTGCCTGTAAAGGTTCGGCGGGTGGGTCAGCGGGTCGGTTGGCCCGCTACGGTCATGAGTTTAGTTGCGCTCACCCAAAGAACAGGTGCGGGCCCGGAGTTGTCCCTTGTTTGCCACTGTTTGACAGGCGGGGCAACGCGCCGTATAATGAAACACGGTGCCCCCGGCTTTTCAATCGCGAAGAATCCTCCCGCCGTGCCGTTTCCCGTCGCGCCCGGAACCGATCCTGTTCCGGCTACCGTCTTAGATACACCGGCATGGAACTCGACGCCCGCAAACAACACCTACTTAAAGTGATCGTCAACGACTACGTGGCGACCGCCGAACCGGTCGGCTCGCACGTCCTCGTCGAACGCTACAGCCTCGGCGTGAAGTCCGCCACCGTCCGCTCCGAAATGGCGGAGATGAGCGAACTTGGCTACCTGCGCCAGCCGCACACCTCCGCCGGGCGCGTCCCCTCCGACCTCGGCTACCGCTTCTACGTTTCGCGCCTGATGGAACCCGCCCCGATCGCGCCCGACGAGTCCGCGCGCATCCGTCTCGCGGTCGCCTCCGTCTCGTCCGAACTCGACACGATCATCCGCAAAACCTGCGGCCTGCTCACCGCCATGACGCGCCTCCCCGCCGTCGCGACCGCGCCGGACGCGGGCGACACGCAGCTCAAGCAGGTCTTCGTCTCCCCCGCGTCCGAGAGCAAGGCTCTCCTCGTGCTCCTGTTCTCCACCGGACACACCGAGACGCGGCTGGTGCTAGACCTGACGATCAGCGCGGGCGACGCCCTGTTGCTCGCGTCCACGATGAACCAGTCGCTCGCGGGGCGCATGGTCTCCGCCCTCCGCCCACTTGCCACCGCCCCCGAGAATGAATTCGTGCCCGGAGAACTGGCGCGGCTCACGCTCCCGTTCCGGCGGCTTTTGACCGAGGTCGGCACCGCCGCGCGCGCCCTGAGCGACAACTCCCCCCTTTTCGTCGAGGGCGCGGAGAACGTTCTGCGGCACCCGGAGTTCCGCGATGTCGAGAAGCTCGGTGCGTTCCTGTCTCTCTTGCAGGAGCGGGCCGCGCTCCTGGAGATGCTGGAAAGGTCGCTGGCGCGGGTCGAGCGGGCGATCCCGCCCAACCCGGTGCGCTACGCCATCGGGGGCGAGATCGGCACCGCTGTTCATACCGAGTACGCGGTGGTGACCGCGCCGTACCGGATCGCGGGCACCGAGCGGGGCACCATCGGGGTCGTCGGGCCGACGCGGATGGACTACGCGCGGGCGTCGGCGGCGGTCGCCCTGATGGCGCGCACGATGAGCGACGTATTGACCCGCCTCTCAGTCGCCTCGTAGCCGCGTCGGCTGTTCGCGGCGGGCCATCCCGCCGCCGACGCCCTACACTCCCTGAAAAGCGGTTCGCCGCGCCGCGGTTTCGGCTATATAATACCGGAGGAATGCCGCGCCGGGTACTCCGACCAGGACGGCACCCGGCCATTCGCCGGGTATGCCGCCTTCGTTGACAAAACCGTGCCCGGCAAGATAGTAATAACCGTGTTTGACTTTTTTAATAAAAGGAGCCGATCTTCCCGTATGACGGATGCAACTCAGGAGGCGATGCACGAGAACGACGCCGCCTTCGATCCCGAACCCGTGGGCGAAAACCACGTGGCCGCCGACGTGCAAAACGATGTCGCCGCCCTCCACTCGCAGGTGGCGGAACTCGGCGACGCGCTACTGCGCGCGCGCGCCGACTTCGCCAACTTCAAGCGGCGCACTGACGAGGAGAAGCTCGCCCAGCGCGAGATCCTGATGGAGAAGTTTTTGCGCGACTTCCTGCCTGTCGCCGATAACATGGAGCGTGCGCTCGCGGCCGCGGCGCAGACGAAAGACTACGAGAAACTGATCGGCGGCGTTGAGGCGGTACACCGGCAGATGACCGGGGTGCTGGAAAAGTCCGGGGTCAAGCCGATGGACTCGCTCCACCAGCCGTTCGACCCGAACGTCCACCAGGCGATGGGGAGCGAGCCGGGCGACGGGCACGCCGAAGGCACGGTGGTCGCCGAGTTGCAACGCGGCTATCTGATCGGCTCCCGCGTACTCCGCCCCGCGCTGGTTAAGGTAGCCGAGTAGTTATGTAGCGCGAACTAACCGGGCGGCAGGCGCTCGCCCCCCGGTCCGTTCCGACCGCCGCGCGTGGCTCACTGGTCTCGCCCGTGCCAACGTCCTGAACCCGATCCCCGACCCCGATCCCACCCGCAATGGAAATCACCCGCCTCGCCGACCTCAAGCCGCGCACTATTTGGGAGATCATTGACGATGCGTTCGACCTGTACCGCGAGCGGTTCGCGTTGCTCGCGGGCGTGTCGGCGGCCGTGTTCGCGCCCGCGTTCCTGCTGTTCATCACGCTCGGCGTCGGTGGCCTGAAAACCTACACTGGCGTCGCGGATGGGCCAGGCGGCCTGCGCGACTGGGCAATCAACATGGCCTGGCTGATCCCGACCATGGTACTCGCGTACATGCTCCAGTTCGGCGCGACCGCAGTCGCGGTGCGCGACATTCTGACCGGTGTGCCTTCCACGGTAGCGTCCGTCTACCGCAGTACCTTCCGCCGCTTTCTGCCACTCCTGCTCGCCGCGCTCGGCATCTCGCTGTTCGGGCTGATCTGGGCGTGTACCTGGATCGGCCCGGCGGTCGTCGCGATATATTACTGCTTCACGGTACACGGCATTCTGCTCGAAGACCGTAAGCTAGGCGACTCTCTTAAACGATCCGTGGATATGGCGAAGAACTATTTTGGGAAGTCGTTCGGTCTGTTCTGCCTGATGGGGTTCATCCTCGGCGCGCTGGTGCTCGGCATGGTCGGTCTGGTCACCGCCGGGTTCGCCATCCTGCCCAAAGAGTCGGGCACGACGGCACCCTTCGAGTCGCAGACCGTTCAGAACACGGTGATGGCGGTCGCAAGTTCACTGATCACAGTGCTGGTCGCGCCGCTCCCCGCCATCGCTACCACGCTCCTTTACTACGATCTGCGTGTGCGCCGCGAGGGACTCGACATCGAATCGGAGGCGGCTACGTGGGGCATCCCGCTCGCGCCCGACCCATTTGGCGGCGTCCTCAGCCCCAAGAACCCGAAACAGGCGAAACCCCCTCGGGGCGGAGCACGCTGACCGTGACCCGCTCTACCCTGATACGCGCCCGCTACCCGTTAACGGCGGCTTTGCTCACGGGCACCGTTCTGCTCGCCGCCGCGCCCGCGCCCGCGAAGGGTGTCACGGTGTCTCTGGACGAGTACCGGAAGATCGCGCGTGACTGCCGTGCGCTTCTCGGCGGGCGGGAAGTCTCGCCCGCCGCCGCGAAGAAGCTGGCGGCGCGACTGCGCGGCGTCGGCTCCGTCACGCTCCCGTCCGGGCGGGTCCTGCCGGTGGACACCGCGCCCGAGGCGGACGCGCTGGACTCGGTTACCAGCACGACGCCCGACAAAAAATCGCGGGACCGGTTCGCCGCGCTGGATGAGCAACTAAACGCGGACGCGCCACCCGCGAAGACGGACCCACGACTCCTCGCCGGGCGTATCCTTTCAGCGCGTGAGTTCGCGGCGAGCCAGCCGGAAAAGGCGAAGGGCAAGGGGTGGGACATTGATGCGGTCCCGAAGTGGCTGAAACCGATTGGGAACGCGCTCGCCCCTGCCTTGCACTGGGTCGGGCGGGTCGCCATGAACTTCTTCCGGTGGATCGGCAAAGGTATCGCGAACGGCTTCCGCGCGGTCGGGAAGTTCTTCCGCTGGATTTTTAGTAAGTTCCCCCAGAACAAGACGCGCTGGAACGTGAAGAACCCGATGGCGTCGCTCGGCAACGGCGTGCTACTCACGCTCTACTTCATCGCGACTGTAGGGGCGGTGGTCGCCGTCTACTTCCTATCCCGCTACCTTTTCGATCTGTATGAGACATGCGCGGGTCGCAAACGCCGCGCGGGCGCGCTCGGCGGCGACCTTGACCTGTCGAGGGAGGGTATCACCGACCCGCTCGGAACCGCCAGCCAGCGCGCGGCGGCGGGTGACTACCGCTCCGCGATCCGGCTGACCTACATCGCCGCGCTCTGGAAACTGGGCGAGTCGGGCATCCTGACGCTGGAGAAGAACCGCACGAACTGGGAGTACCAGCGTGCTCTGCGCCAGCAGTCGCAGTCTCTGCACGACGACCTGCTCCCGGCGACGCGTCTCTTTGACCGGGTCTGGTACGGGAGGGAGCCGGGCACGGAGACTGAGTTCGCGGCGATCTCGGCTGTTTACGACAAACTCCCGACCGATTCCCCCCGACCGCCGCAAGCCGGGGGCGCGAGCACCACCGCTGGAGATGCGAACGCGACGACACCAGGGGGAACCATATGAAACGCCGGATCGGTACCGACTTCCTATTCCTGATCGCTTTGCTCGTCGTGTTCGCTGTGGTCTCCTTGCAGATCGCGGGGCGCGACACGGCGGCGGACGACGGGCAGTTCCCGCGCCGCTCCACGTTCTCGCCGAACCCCGGTGGGTGGAAGGCGGCGTACCTGTTGCTGGAACAATCCGGCGTCCGCTCGGCCCGCTGGCAGAAGCCGCCGCGCACTTGGCCTGACACGGCGAGCGTCGCGATAGCCGGCCAGGAAGTGTTCGGCATGGAAGCCAAATCGTACTGGAACCCGGATCAGGCTGCGGACGCGCTGGGCTGGGTGGAGCGCGGCGGGACGCTACTGGTCTTCACGGGCGAGGATAACGCGGTGACGCAGGCGGTCGGGGTGTCGCCGGAGCCGGGCAAAAACAAGAACGCGGACGTCCACCTGACCCAGCCGGTGCCATATCTATCGGGCGTAAGCGCGGTCACCGTCCCCGGCGCGGAGCGGTTCCAGCGGCTTGGCAAGGATGCCACGGTGTTGATGGGCGACGGCAAGGCCGCCGTGGTCGTCGTGAAGCGCGGGGCGGGGCGCGTCCTACTGGTATCATCCCCCGCTGTGATCGAGAATAAGTCGCTCGCGGATGCCGACAACGCGCGGTTCCTGACGCAGACCGTTTCCGCATTCCTGAACCCGAAGCGCGCGGACGGCGTTATCTGGGACGAGTTCCACCAAGGCTATCAGGAGGAGCACTCGTTCTGGAACGCCATCGGCCAGCCGGGGCGACTCGCTACCCTGCAACTGGGCGTCTTGCTCGGGCTGATATGTTTCACGGCGGCGACCCGGTGGGGGCTACCGCGCCCGTCGCAACCGGGAAACCGGCTCTCGTCCGAGTATGTCACCTCGCTCGCGGATCTGTACCGCCGCGCCCGCGCCACCGACGCCGCGCTGGAGGGGGTCTACCTCTCGTTCTGGCGCGACCTGTGCCGCGCGGTCGGGATGCCACTCGACTCGCCCGCGGAGGACGTCTCGCGCCGCGCCGCCGCGTCGCTCGGCACCGGCGCGTACGGCGCGGACGCCACCGCGAAGCGGGCGCGGAGCGAGCAGAAGTTGACCCGGCTCCTCCAGGAGTGCGAGACGCGGATCGAGGCGGGCAATAAGAAACTCGCGGATGCCGAGCTGCTGTCGCTCGCCCGCGCCATCGAGGGCATGCGAAAGGAACTGGAACTTGGACGCGACGAGCGAAAAGATTGACGTGGGGGATCCGGCGGCGTTCGTCTCCGAACTGGCGACGAAACTGAACCGCGAGGTGCATAAGGCGATTCAGGGGCAGGACGAGATCGTGACCGCCGCGCTGGTGTGCCTATTGACGGGGGGGCACGGTCTGTTCGAGGGCGTGCCCGGCACGGCGAAAACGCTCCTCGTGCGCTGTATCGCCGCCGCC
>JAYUUO010000215.1:0-9562 GCA_043754515.1 Armatimonadota bacterium | reverse complement strand
CGACCCGATGACCCGCGACCGACCCGATGACCCGCGACCGACCCGATGGCCGCATGGCCCGCCCCACCGCCGCCGTCCTACCGCCCCGGTGACCGATCTAAGGGTCTACATGCCCACGCCGGGGATAGGGATGTTAATCCCGCCTCCCTGCCCGCTCTTGATCGCGAACTGCGGCTTGTCAATATCGGCGGGCATACTCGTATACCGCGCCCGCACGGCGTCGAGTGACTGATCCGACGCGGAGAAGAAACCTTCGATGCTCTTCGACAGCCCGGCGTTGTTCTTCTGATCCGTCAGGAATGACAGCACCTCGCTCGCGTCGTTCGTCTTCTGCCCGCCCGCACTGCTGATGCTGTTCACCGCGCGGACACCGGCACCGAGTATCTCGGTCATACCCTTCACCGAACTGGTCAGACCGCCGTTGTAGTTGCTCGCCAGCGTCGCGCAGACGTCCGGCGGGTTTTTCTGCTGGAATATACCCGCCGCCGTGTTCCAGTCGCCGATCACGCCGTTGATGGCTTTGGTGTCAATCGTAGAGCCTGCGTTCTCGGTCTTTTTCGACTCCGTATCGGGGTCGCCGCCGAGGAGCCCCATATCTTTGGTACCGACCATGCCGACCTTGACCAACTCCTGGACGAGCAGTAGCATCTGCGCCTCGCTCTTGGATTCGAGCGCGACGCGTCCCTTCTCGAACTGTTTAAGCCAGCGCAGATAGTCCACGACATCGGTGGGCATCGGTGTGTTCTGGGCGGGCGGAGCCGTGATAACGGGTGCCACCGCGGTAGTCGGGGCGGGCGCGCCGAGCAGGGGGGCCTGATCCGGGTGCGCGGGAGGCGCGGAAAGCACTGCCGCGCCGCCGCCGTCCGGCTTTTTCGCCCCGAGCAGTCCGCTCGCCGACGCGAAGATGAACGCGGCGATCAGCACGAGCGCGGCCACGGAGCCGACCACGATGGCGTTCTGCCGCCCGCCGCCCGCGCCGGAGTTTTGCGAGCCGGTGCCGTTCTGCGCCACGAACGCCGCCGTGGTGCCGAGTTCCGCCCCGCCGCCGTAGGCACTGGTACGTCCCAGTCCCTGCGTCGCGTTGATATTCTGCGTCATGTTCTGTGCGCTACCACCGCGCGTGGCGTCCAACCCGCCCGTGGTCTGCGGCGACGGCAGGGCGGATTCGGCGCCACATACCGAGCAGAAGCGGGCGTGAGGTGCGAGCGTACTACCGCATTTTAAGCATCGAGTCATGATTTTCGTATCCTGTATAGCGAGCGTCGGCGCGCGGCGCGCCCGAATCGGCGCGATGTCCGCGCGGCAACCGGCGCGGACTATCGCACGAGAATTATGACGCTATTTTACCGCATTACAGTTCCGTACGGGGGGGCTACGGGCACCATTTCGGTTGTGAAACAATCCTCACCCATGGGCAGCGACGCTATACCATCTCCCACGCGCGGTTCTTGGACGAGTTGCTGACCGCCTCCAGCACCTTCTGGCAGTTCAAACCGTCCACGAAATCGGGGTGCGTCTGGCGACCGGCTACGAAATCAGAGAGCACGTCGCGCATGAAGTTGATGAACGTATGCTCGTATCCAATTATATGCCCGACCGGCCAGTAGTTCGCGGTATACGGATGCACGCCGTCCGTGGTCTGCACCGTACGGAAGCCGCGCAGATCCGCCGGGTCCTCATGGTTGTAGTATTCGAGTTCGTTCATCCGCTCCATGTTGAACACGACCGAGCCTTTGGAACCGTTGATCTCGAACTTGTTGTGGTTCTTGCGCCCCGCCGCCATGCGGGTCGCCTCGAACGTTCCCACCGCGCCGTTCTGGAAGCGGGCGAGGAAGATCGAGGAGTCGTCCACTGTCACCTCGCCCATTTTATCCGAAGCGCGGCCCCCGAGCCGGTCGTCCGACTCAGCGAGCAGGGGGCGTTGCTTGATGAACGTGTCCAGCATCCCCGACACTTCGGTGATCGGCCCGACCAGATAGTGCGCCAGGTCAATCGAGTGGGCGACCAGATCGCCATGCGAGCCAGAACCGGCGATGTCGCCCTGCAACCGCCAGACGAGCGGCATGTTCGGGTCCAGAATCCAGTCCTGGAGGTAGACGCTACGCCAGTGGTAAATCTTGCCGAGCACGCCCTCCTCGATCATCTTACGTATCTGCCGCACGGCGGGCACGGTCCGGTAGTTGAAGCAGACGGCGTTCAGCGCGTTGTTGTCGCGTACCGCCTTCACCATCGGCTCGACATCGGCGACGGAGTTCGCGAGCGGCTTCTCGCAGATCACCATCTTCCCGGCTTGCGCGGCTTTGATGGCGATGTCCACATGCGAGTTGCCCGGCGTCACGATGTCAATCAGGTCAATATCGTCGCGGGCGATCAGGGCGTTGTAATCGGTCTCGTAAGAGGCGAAGCCGAACTTCTCGGCGGCGAGCTTGACCCTCTCCTCGCTCCGTCCGCAGAGCGCGGTCAGGACCGGCTCGAACTCGACTTCCGGGAAGAACTTCCCGACCTGGCGGTAGGCGTTGCTGTGTGCCTTGCCCATGAACTGGTACCCGACCAGACCGATGCGAACAGGACGTTTTGACGACATGATATTCTCCGAGGCTCCTTCGCGAATTTGAAATGGGTTGAATCCCCCAAGTAGTACGACGGGTTGGGGGGATATTCCTGCCGCGTGGCTTTCCCGCCCCGCGCCATCCAGGGAGTTCTTGTCGGCAACCTCGCATCGCATCGTGTTGCCAGTGGTGCCGTACGCGATCATGCGGTTATAGGGCAGTGCGGCATAGAGATATAGATAGTGCGCTTGACTGGCAGGGCGTTGCGGTAGTATAGTACGGCCAGCCAAAGAAGTCGCACCTCTACCCTAGTTGGCGATCAAGGAGTCTACAGACTCGCCCTGAAGCAACTTCGCGCCGGGGAAGGGAATACCCTGCCCCCGCCGAATGCCCAAACTATCGCCGGAGACACGGACATCCGCTGGTCGGAGGTGCTAGATCTACCGCAGGGGACGGACGCGGCGACGTTCGAGGCGAGTTGCTACACGATGCTGAGCCTGACGGTGGGCGAGGGCTGGTGGATTGACGAGTCGGGCAAGGTCTGGCGCAATGACAAGGGGGCGACACTCGTTGCCGCGCGGCATGCGGTCGCGCTCGCGCCGGGATACGCGCCGGGGCAGTTCGCGCTCGGACTCGCCTACCGCAAGTGCGCGGACACGGAGCCGGATGCGCCCGAACGGGCGCGGGCGGCACTCCAGAAGGCGGCGAACGGAAGTGGCCCACTGATCGGTGCCGCTACGGACGCACTGAAGCCAGCGAAGATGCCGTGAACAGCCCCCTACCCCCCGCCTCTACATTACACAAGGGGCGGGGGTAGGAGAGGGGCTACTACGCGACGCGCTAGATCACCCACCCGATTTCGAATCGCTACTGCGCCGGTTCGTCATCTCATACCGCAGATACAAACGCCGCTCGTTCTTCACCATGCGCCACTCATTGTCGGTCTGCTCCATGCCCAGCTTCTCCAGCACGCGGCGCGACGCCCGGTTCTCGATGTCGGCGAACGCGGTCAGGCGCGACAGTTTCATCGGCCCGAACGCGTAATCGGCTGTGAGTCGCGCCGCCTCCGACATGACCCCTTTGCCCCAATAGTCGCGCGACAGCAGGTAGCCGAGTTCCGCGCCGGTGCCGAGGTAGCGGCGTATGTCCACCAGATCGGTCGAGCCAATCAGCTCGCCGCTCGTTTTGTCCAGCACCGCGAAGCACAGCGCGTCGCCGCGCCGACGCCGCGCCTCCTGATCCTCAATGAAGGGCAGGATTGCGCCGGGGGAGGGCATCGGCTCCCAGGGCAGGAAGCGCGTGACGATGGGGTCCCGCGCGATACGCCACATCGCCTCGGCGTCGGATGCCCGCAGGACGCGCAACCGCACCCGCTCCCCGATCAGTTCGGGGGATGCCGTCGCCTCGCGCCGGGCGGGGGGCGGCCCTAGTACCCATGCGAACATCGCCGACAGGGCGCGCCGGGCGAGGGTCATGGCTGGCGCACCCCGGCTCTACCGCCCCGCTTTCGTCAGAGAATAGGCAAGCAATAGCGCGGCGATACATCCCGCCGCCGTGATGCCGTAGATAGTCCAAACAGCCTGCTTTACCGATAAGCCCCGGTCGCGCAGGAGGTGGTGGATGTGCGTCTTGTCGGCGTGGAGCGGGTTCTTGCCGGCGAGAAGACGCACGGCGGCCACCCGGAAGCCGTCCAGGATCGGGACGCCCAGCACCAGCCCCGGCACCAGTACCGCGAACAGGGTTGGGATCTTCGCCGAGCCGACCACGGCGAGGCCCGCGAGCACGAAGCCGAGGAAGAACGAACCGATGCTACCCATGATGATCGAGGCCGGGTTGTAGTTGTGGCGCAGGAAGCCGATGCACGCGCCCGCGAGCGCGAACGCCATCAGGGCGACCGCCGCTTCGCCTTTCGCCGCCGCGATCAGGCCCATCGTGGTCGCCGCGATCGCGCAGACGCCGGACGCCAGCCCGTCCAGTCCGTCCAGGAAGTCGAACGTTTTCGTGGCGATGAAGTACCAGCACATCGTCCCCGCGACCGCGACCGCACGCGGGAAGGCGATGTAGTTCCGCGCGTCATACGCGCCGTGCGCCCCCGGCGGCGCGAACGGGTTCGTCATGCCGTCAATGCGCGCCCCGAGCGACGCCGCGACAAACCCGGCCAGCAACAACCCGCCCATTTGCCACCATGGTTTGAGGTCCACCTTGTCGTCGAGCATCCCGACGGCCGCGACGATCGTCCCGCCGAGCAGGATGCCTAAAATGGGATGCTCGCCCTTGCCGACCGCCAGCGCGTACTCCTGGCCGGTGAGGAGCGGTCGCAGTAGCACCAGCACGGCTGCAAATCCGAGGAACATCGCAAGACCCCCCCAGAGCGGCATCCCGGCGGTGTGCGAGTCGCGGTCGCGCGGGAAGCGGACCGCGTTGTGGCGGATCGCCAGCGTGCGCACCCACGGGGTCGCGAAGTAGGTCAGGATGCCGGAGATCAGTGCGGCGCACGCCATCGGGAGGAGTATCTGGTTCATAAGTGTCCTCCCTCCCCTACCGATTCGACTACCGTGGTAGTTCCCGGCGCGTCGTGCTCGCGGAGCATCAGCGGCGACGGCGGGATCAGGTCGGGCATGGCCAGTATTTCAACCCCCGCCGCTGTTAGAACGTCCGCCGCCCAGCCCTCAGGCGTGCCGTGACTTTCGCCGCCGAACGACGCGCCCGCGAACACGACGCGCACGATGCCCGCCGCGACGATCATCCGGGCGCAGACGTGGCACGGGCGGCAGGTCGCGTACAGCGTCGCGCCGTGCGTGGACACGCCGTGGAGTGCGGCCTGCATCAGCGCGTTCTGCTCGGCGTGCAGGGTGCGGATACAGCGTCCGTCCTCTAGGAGGCACCCCACTTCGGTGCAGTGCGGCTGGCCCGGCGGCGAGCCGTTGTAGCCGGTCGAGAGGATGCGCTTATCTCGCACGATCACCGCCCCGACATGCCGGCGTAGACACGTCGCCCGCGTCGCCACCTCGAACGCGATGCGCATGAAATACTCGTCCCACGGCGGGCGTGTGTCCACGGCTAGAAATCGTCCTCGGTTGCGTCTTGCGTGAAGAAGTCGCGCTCCGCAGGTGTCAATGTCAGGATACTGGCGATCTGCAACTGGTCTTGGACATCAAGCCCGCGAATTACTTCCCAGAGGGAACGCTGGCGTTGGGACTGCGTCTTCATCTCGAATCCATCCCATTCCATGTAGCCCATGACGGATTCTTTGCTATCGGCGAACCCGGTCAACTCCAGTTTCGCTCCGGGGAAGTGTCGCGTTAATGTGCTAGTTAAGCGCTCTATGACTGGTTCCATCTCGTTACTTCTGTGTTCACGATTCCCGTTGCCGCCTCGACCAACTGCTCGGCGTTGTATCGCACGGGATCTTGCTTAGTCGCCGACTGACCCAGGACTTTATTCAGGCCCCTCGTCAGAACAAAGGACCGCATCGCCGCCGTCGAGCGGTAGCGGTGGTTGTTGCGCCATCGCAGGACGACATCCCCGAGGAGTGCGCTGACCGCCTCGCGTTGGGCGCGCTTCATTCCCTCGAAGAAGCCGCCCAACCCCACGTGCAGAAAGAGATCGTGTTTCGCGGAGTCGTCCTTTCCCGCCCGCATTCGGTAGGCGTGGAACAGACACTCGACGGCAACTCCCCCTAAATAGGTTGCCAGCACGTAGTCCGGTGTCGCCTGATTCAGAAGCGCGTTCGCGGTGGTGATACGCTCCTGCGCCGAAGCCAGGTAAACTACTTCGCTGAACCCGCTCTCAGTCGCCCTCAACGGCTTAGCCCCAAAGCGGGAACCGGTTGCACAACGCCTTCACGTCGCGCCGCACCGCCGACAGGTTCGCCTCGCTGTCGCGGTCGGACAGGGCGCGATCAATCAGACGGGCGATGGTCGCCATGTCGCCCTCCATCATGCCGCGCGTGGTCACGGCGGGCGTGCCGAGGCGCAACCCGGACGTCACGAACGGCTTCGCGGTGTCGTAGGGGATCAGGTTCTTGTTGGTCGTGATGCCCGCCTCATCGAGAACCGCCTGCGCCGTTTTCCCGGTGACATTCTTGGGCCGCAGATCCACCAGCATCAGATGGTTGTCGGTACCGCCCGCGACCAGCCGGTAGCCGTGCTCCTGCATCGCGCCCGCGAGCGCGGACGCGTTGCGCCTGATCTGTCCCTGATACGCCTTGAACTCGGGGGTGCGCGCTTCCAGAAACGCGGTCGCCTTCGCGGCGATCACGTGCATCAGCGGCCCGCCCTGCATGCCGGGGAACACCGCTTTGTCAATCGCTTTCGCGTATTCGGCGCGGCAGAGGATCATGCCGCCGCGCGGCCCGCGCAGCGTCTTGTGCGTCGTGGTCGTCACGAAGTCGGCATAAGGGAGCGGCGACGGGTGTTCGCCGCCCGCGACCAGCCCGGCGATGTGCGACATGTCCACCAGGAACTTCGCGCCCACCTCGTCCGCAATCTCGCGAATCAGTGCCCAGTCAATCACGCGCGGGTAAACCGTCGCGCCACCGATGATCAGTTTCGGCTTGTGCTCATGCGCCAGCTCGCGCATCCGGTCGTAATCTATATACTCGTTGTCCTGCCGCACGCCATAATGCACGGCGTTGTAAAGCATACCGGAGAAGTTGACCGGCGAGCCGTGCGTCAGGTGGCCGCCCTGCGCGAGGTCGAGCGCGAGGAACGTCTCGCCCGGTTTGAGAACCGCGAAAAAGACCGCCATATTCGCGTTCGCGCCGGAGTGCGGCTGGACGTTGGCGTGGTCCGCGCCGAATAGGGCTTTGGCGCGGTCAATGGCGACGGTCTCGACTACGTCCACCCATTCGCAACCCCCGTAATAGCGCTTGCCGGGGTAGCCCTCGGCGTACTTGTTGGTGAGTGACGAACCCTGGGCTTCGCGGATCGCGCGGGAGACGACGTTCTCGGAGGCGATCAGTTCGAGTTTGTCGGACTGTCGCTCGTCCTCGCCACGGATCGCGTCGAAGATTTCGGGGTCCACTTCGGCGAGCGGCGCGCTGAAGTTGGGCGCGAACTGGCCGGGGAGGGTGGAGGCGAGGTGCGCGAGTTCTAGTTCTAGTAATGCCACGGGTGAAAAATCCAGTCTAAATAGGTAACGTCGAAATAACTGTCGGATGCCGGGACCTGCCGCCCGCGGCAAGCGAGCGAACACGTGGGAGTCAACACCCGATACCCCGGATTGTAGCACGGCGGCGGGTCGGCGGCAATCCGCCCGGAGTTCGCGGCGGGTCGGGTGACCGTGGCAGGGCACCACTCCGATCAACTTCACCAGGACGAGCCTGCAAGTAAAAAATAAATGTTTTAGCGGGGCGGCAAACTACAACTTTGGACACAGGCTACCAAACGTCGGGCGGCATAAAATAAGTCTCGCGACCTAGAAACGTAACACGCCGCGTCGTCCGCATAAATATAATACGTGTGGCCGGAAGTTCCGACCGAGGAAAATGATGTGGTCAACGCGACCGCGCCGTCGTTCGTCAACTTCGACTGGAGTGGGATCAACTCGGTTAGCTTTCACTCCTTCGGCGGCACCAACCATGGCTACAATGGAGGAGGAACACACTTCGCCATGGACAACGTGTCGGCGCGGAACGCGCCGGTGGTTCCCGAGCCGGGCGAGTACGCGTTCGCGGCGTTCGCCGGCGCGAGCGTGCTGGGGCTTGTGGTCCGCGCCCGCCGACGCCGCACGTCAGTTACGCCGCAAGCCGCTTAACGTGCGGAGGCAACCCGTATCGGTAATGCCCCGCGCCGCCCGAACGGGCGGCGCGGGGTATCTTTTTCGCTGGCGTCCCCGCTGGTGATTCACTTCCCCGCCCCGATCCCGACGTCGTAACCCTCGCGCCACCGCGTGATCCGCGCGGGCTCTCTCGTTGGTCCCGCCACCCAGCCACAGCCGCATCTCCGGTGTTTGACTCACCCCGCGCGAGGGCACAACAAGAGCAACTATGAAACCCGAAACCGTTGGTAAGAAAGAGCAGACCGCGATCGCTGATTCCGCGATGGCCACGGGAACTGACGACGAGCCGGATATGACTATCGCCGACAAGTTCACGGGCGAGCCGATGCTCGACCCCGACGGTGACGGTGTACTAACCACGACCGAAGCCGCCGCTCTTCTCGGCGACGACCTAGCGGTGAAACAGGAGCCTGAAAAATGAGTATGACCGCGACCCGCCCGCAAAACGGTTCCGCGTATGGTGACGGAAAAGACGCCACGCGACGTTCCTTAAACAAGGGCAATGTGAATGTGTCCGACCCGGAACGCGTCGTCTCCGGCGTCGCGGGTGTCGCCCTCGCGGCGTACGCCCTGACGCACACGAAGGAGAACGCGCCGGTGACCTCCCTGCCGCTCGGATTGTTGGGGGGCTACCTCCTCTATCGTGGCGTCACCGGTAGTTGCCCCACCTACGCCGCGCTACACACCGGCACGGCCAAGCCGACCACCGGCAATACAGCCGCGGTGATTCCTGGGGGCCAGGGGATCAACATCGTCAAGGCGATGACGATCCAGAAGTCGGCGCATGAACTGTACACGTTCTGGCGCAACTTCGAGAATCTGCCCCGTTTTATGAAGCACCTGGAATCCGTGGTGGTATCGGATTCGACGCACTCGTCGTGGAAAGCGAAGGCACCACTCGGGCAGACCGTCTCCTGGAATGCCGAGATTCTTTCGGACGAGCCGGACTCGCGCATCGTCTGGCGTTCGCTGGAGCATGCCGACGTCCCGAACGCGGGTTCCGTGCGCTTCGAGGAGCAGACCGCCGGACGCGGAACCCGGGTGACGGTATCGCTAGAGTACAACCCGCCCGCCGGAATGATCGGGGCGGCAATCGCAAAGATGTTCGGCGAGGAGCCGGGAATACAGGTGCAGGACGATCTACGGCACTTCAAGCAACTGATGGAGACCGGCGAGTTACCCACCATCGGCGGACAGCCGCACGGGGTACAGGGGCGGAGCAAGGCCGATAA
>JAYUUO010000214.1:0-9618 GCA_043754515.1 Armatimonadota bacterium | reverse complement strand
TCCCGTCCGTCACGTCCACGGAGACGGCGATTTTGCCGTACTGCGCGGGGGGGACGGTCCAGACCAGGTTCGCGCCGGTGCCGCCTTGCCCCGCCGGGATCGCGATACGCGGGTTGGTCGCCGTCCAGCCTACCTGATAGTACCACTGGAATGTCACGGTGCCCGCCGCGCCGCTCGTGCCGGGGCCGGTGACGTTGATCGTCACATTGTCGGTGCCGACTCCCGTACGCAGGATGCCCGATGTTATCGTTAGTGCCATGTTAGTTCGCCCCCGTTCCGGGTGTCGGCGAGCCGGGCGGGAACGGGTTGCCCGTCAGCCCCGCGTCGGCGAGCACCTTCTGCGCGTCCGCAATCGCCCGTTGTTTCGCCGCTTCGGCCGTCTGTGCCGCCTGTTGGCGCGTCAGCAGTTCGTACCGCGCCGCGTCTGTGATCGTCGCGAGCTGCTGTAACGTCGGCGTGGACACGTGTGCGAGGCCCGCGTCAATCGCCGCCGTCGCCGCCGCGTGGTAGTCGATGCTTCCATCCGGCTTCTGGGTGTGTATCAGCCAGTTAGTCACGGCGACCGCGCCCCCGAGTATCGTGTTCGCCATGCCTTGCGTGTGCGGGTCCAGGTGCAAGACGCCCGAATTGGCGAGGGCGAACGTGGCGACCGACGCTATGGCACCGAGCGTGCCCCCCTTGACATTCAATTCCCTGCCGGGATTCTTGCCGAACGATCTCATCCAGGAAAAAGCCGCTTTTTCCGCGTCACTAAACTTGCTCATGGTTACAGGTCCTTTCCACGACAAACGCCGCTCTCGACTTTCAGGGGGTGTATTTGACGTGGGCGGCGAAGGCGAGCGCGGCGAGTAGGAGGCCCATCAGCGTGAGTATCACGCCGAACAGTCGGAAGTTGCCGTCCACGCGCTTGTCGGCCGTTTCTTTCTCGCCCTTCATTTTCTCTTGGAGCGATGCGATCTCTTTGTCGAGCCGCGTCGTGAGACCCCCGCACTCGTCCGTGCTGTTCTTTTGTAGCACGCTCACTTTGTCTTCCGTGCGCGTGACCCGGTTTTCGAGTTGTGCCAGGCCGTACACCTGCCCCTTCAGAACCGGCGACCATTCCGTGAACAGGGTCCGGATCTCGGCGATCTGGACCCTTAGTTCGTGGACAGCCGAAGACAGTTCGCGCGTGAGCGTGTTGTCCGATACGTCCATATGAAAAAAACTCCGTTTTCCCAGGTGCAAACGAGTTTGCACCGATTCGGGTGCCCCCCCCGGTTTTCTAGAAGTTGTTCTCGGTGAGGTCCACGCGCGTGATCGTCGCCGTCGCGCCGGTGCCGGAGCCGGATAGCACGAAGTTCGCGCGGATGTAGCGCGAGCGCACGGAAATCGCGACGCTCATCTGGCCGCTCACCGCGGTCGCCGTGAGGTTCACAGCCTCCGCGCCGCCCGCCGCCCGGTCGAACCAGGTCGTGCCGTCCTCGCTCGTCTGCACGTTCATCTGGAGCGCGTTCGCGCCGGTGGTGTTTGCCACCGCCGTGTACCGCGCCGTGATGAACATGGGCACGGTGTAGCCGACGCCACCCCCACCCGTGTCGAGCGGGTTGGTCGGGTTGGTGCTGGTCAATGTCGAGCCGTAACTGTCGGCGGTCGGGGTGCTGCCCGACGCGCCGGTCGGGAACGTCATCCTATCGAGTGCGTCATAAATCATGATTAAACCCCCTTGATCCCGAAGAGCCGCGCAACGGTCCGGGTGTGCGCATGGTAGAGTCCCGCCTGATAGTCGAGCAGCCAGATGTCCTGTGTGCCTGTGTCGTCCTGACCGATGTACTTCAAATCCATGGCCCCGTCGTGCCAGCCGGTCAGGTACGAGTCACCGTATCGCACGCCGTAGATGCTCGTGCGGTCGCCGCCAGTGTAGGCGGTCCCGGCCTGGTTCTCCGCGCCGGTGATGATCCGCGTCACGTCGTCGTTCCTGCGCCCGATGTCCCGGAGCCGCGCCCCCTTGTAGGTCTGGATGCTCCGGTCGTAGTTGTCTTTCGTCACGTCGAAACCCGCGCCGAGGTCCGAGAGTTTCACGAGGCGCGAGAACGTGCGTAACATGTCGTCGTTCATGTACAGCACGACGCCCGTGCCGTCGGCGGCGTTCAGGTACATGAGGAGCCGGTCTATCTCGGTGAAAAACGCGAGCGCGTTCGCCTTGGTCGCGGTCGCGTTCACCAGGAGGCCGGAGCCGTCGATCATGCACTCCGCGACGTGGCCATACTTCTGGTAGTCTCGGAGCCGGGTCGCGAGGCCGACGGGCGCGAGCGGGTCGTACCCGGCCTGGGTCGGGTCGTTGTACAGGAAGTCGCTGTTCAGTCGGCGCGCCCACGCCTCCATGAGGCCCGTGGTCTGGATTTTCACGGGGTTGGTGATGAGCCCTTTCATGTTCTTGTACCGCGTGTCCATGTAGACGTTTTCGCGGAGCAGGAACGCCGTCTCCTGGTGTTGTTCCAGGGTGGTCCGCACGCGGTCGGGCGTGTTGTTCAGACTGCCATACGTCGGGCTCGGGAGTCCGCCCGGTGCGATCCGCACGCCGGTCGCCTTCAGGCTCGAGTCCTGCACGAACGGCACGTCTTTGAGGACGCTGGTCGTTTCGTACAGGGCGATAGTCAGCCCCTTCGTGACGTTGTTGTTACTGTTCTTCGCCCAATCTTCGAGGCGCATAGCCGCGCCGGTTACTACTGCCATTGTCTGGCTCCTTTACTGAGAGAAATCTCTGCGATTTTCTCTATCTTCGTCCGAACGAGCGTCGGAACAGGTCTTTGGTCCAGTCGCCGGAGCCGCCTTCGGTCTCGTCAGGCGCATTTGCGGGAGCCTGGGAGCCGGGGGATAGGGGTGTGGGTGTCTTGTCGTCAATCGCTTTTTTGGCGACGTAATCGGCCACCGCTTGCGAGGCGATGGCACTGGTGTACTCCGCGAGGCGCGGGATGATCTCGGCGTGGGTCGCGAGTCCGGAGAGCGAAATGGCTTCCACGAGGCCCGCGCCGAAGTCGCCGCCCGCCGTCAGGAGCGGGTGCGCTTTGGCAGCGGTCTCGAACGCGGCGCGCGCTTCGCGCCGGTCAAGGTCCACCGACTGGTTCGCCTGTGCGCGGGAGGCCCGCGCCATGGTTAGCTCGGCGTCGTAAAGCCGGGCGGCCTGTTCGCGGGTGATCTCGCCCGCTTCGAGCTGCCGGGTGAGGGCGGCGGCGATGGTCTCGCCGGTCGCGCCTTCCCACTTCTCTTCCGCCGTCTGGTTGTCGCGGGCGGCGATCTGTGCGTCGCGCCATTCGTCGGGGGTCTTATATCCGGCGGCTTCGGCGGCGACCTTTGCTTGTTCGGCGGCGGCTTGCCATGGGTCTGGGGTATCTGTAGCGGCGTCTCTCGAAACGAGTTTCGAGATTGTTTCCGGGGCGGGGGTGCTGGTCGCGCCCGTCGTTGTTGCGGCGTCTCTCGAAACGAGTTTCGAGATTGTTTCCGGGGCGGGGGTGCTGGTCGCGCCCGTGTTGGCTTCCGCGTCCCCCGTCCCCTCGCCGGGGGAGAATGCGGGCGCGAACATGGCCTGGATGTCTGGCGCGCCCGCGCCTGTTTCGGCCCCCGTGCTACTTTCGCTTTGCGTCGCTTGTTGCTCTTCCACGATCTGTTGTTTCCTTCGCGAGTCTTAGTTTTAAGGCGGCGTCGAGCATCTTCTGGTGGCTGTCTAGGGCGGCTTTTTGGCCCGCCTCCGATAGCCGCTGGCTGTGCTGGTTGTTCTGCTCGATCATTCGCGCTTGGGCCTGGTGCGACTGCTCCGCGATTTTGAGCGCGGATACCTGCGCCGGGTCGGGCGGCGGCGGGGGCGGCTGTACGGGCGGCGCGGGCGGCGGCTGACTCGCGGCCTGGACCTGCGCATTGTGAGCCTGTAGTTGCGCCTGTAATTCGGCCTGTTGCTGTGCTTGGGCCGCTTGCGCCAGCTGTTGCTGGGCTTGCATGGCCTGTGCTTTCTGCTCCGCATCCGCCCGCGCAGTTTGCATCCACCGCACGACTTGGTCGGATTTCGGGATGGATAGGAGCCGCACGGCGATTTCGGCGGCGGGTGACATCGGATCGAATAGCCCGAGCTTGAAAAACTCGAGTATTTCCTGCGTCTGTCCCGCCGCCGATTTCGGGGTCGCCGAGCCGGGCGTGACGATCACGGCAACGTTCCCGCCGCCGGTCAGGGCGCGGAACGCGACGATACGCGACCGCGCTTCCCCCGGATTCCCGGAATCGTCGAGGCCCATCATCCGGGGCACGTCCGCGCCCGCGTATTTGGCGTACAGGGCGATGTCGAGCGTGTCGCGGTCTACCGAGTATTGTTCGATCCTCTGGGTGAAGAGCGCGAGTTGGGTCTGGTCGCCCTGCTGGAGCATTTCGATACTGATGCCCGCCGTCAGGCCGCCCGTCGTGGTGCCCATGTTCACGTCGTGGATCCCGGCGATGTGTTGCATGTGGAGCCAGACGAGGTCGACGAGCCGCCACACGTCGGCCGTCACGGGCGGCTGGGCTTGCCACGTCGCCGGGAAACCGGGCCGCGAATGCACCGTGCGGAAGTTGCGTTTCTCGGTCACCTCGTCGCCCTGGGCGTAGGCGTCCGCGCCCATCTCATCGCCGATCTGCCGCACCAGCGTGTTTTTGTTGTCCTCTATCTCGGTCGTCGCCTTGGTCAGGAGCCGGTTCAAGTTCACCTGGAGCGGGGCGAGCCGCGATACCATGCCGAGGCCGTACGGGTGGTCCGCCGCTTCCTGGAAGGCGAGCCGCGCGAACGGGAAACCGCTTGACGGCGTTCCGGCGAGCGGGTTCGGCCCGGCGTACAGGAGGGCCGTTTTCGTGGACACGATCAGGCGTCCGTCCGGGAAGCGTTTCGTCGGCTTCTCCCAGCACTCCATGACCTTGATCGCGCTTTTCGCGCCGCCCCCGGCACCGACGCCGAGCGACGATAAACCGCCGTCCGCGCCCGAATCCGGCATGAACGCGTCCGTGTAGCCGGAGCCGCCGAAGCTGTCGGGTTCGATGTTTTCGGCGGGCTTGCCGTAGGATTCCACGAGCTCGGAGGGTAGCGCGGTGCGATAGTGCACGAGCCAGGCGGCGCGGTCGTAGCGTTTGGCGCGCGGGTCGAGTAGCACCTCGAACGGCGGGGTAATCTCGGATCGCACTTCGCCGACCTTCGCGGATCGGCGGGTCATTTGCCCGGTGGCCGGGTCGGGTACCGCCACGTCCGCGCTCGCGCCCTTGTCCCAGTACTCCTTCGTGTAGGAGACGCCGCAGATCGTCGCCCAGAACGAGGCGTCAAGCATCTGGGTGGCGCGGGCGTACTTGCGGGACAGGTGCGCGGTAATTGAGGCGGCTTCGGCGGCGGCGGCGCGGTCGGCCTCCGAATCCGACTGGGGCGCGGGGTTCGCGTCCGGCTTGCTCTTCGTGGACAGCCCGATGATCTTGTCCACGAGGGGCTCGATCAGGTTGTGCGTGACGTAGCGGTCGCGCTCGTCGTCGTCCATGAGCGATATGGCGCGGTGTTCGGCGGTGTCCCACGCCAGCCACTGGCGGCCTTCGTACATGGCGACCGATAACACCCATTCGCGTTCGGCGACTCTCCGGCAGTGGCTGGCGAGCTTGACGCGTTCGTTAACGAGTGCGACCAGTTCGGCGTCCGTGCCGTAGTCGGGCGTGGGGGTCGGTTTGCCCTGCTCGGCGGGCGTCGGCTCGGAGAGTACGGCGGCGCGGTCGGCGTCCGGGGCGGCCGGGATCGCCTTAGTGGCCCGCTTAATGTCTAATCCGAAAAGCCGCACGGGTTAGCCCTTGTTTCCCGTGGGTGTCGGGGCCTGGCCCGGATCCGTGGATGCGGGGGCGGGCGATTCCGTGAGATCCAGCACCGTGCATGATTTGTCGGCGGCGATCTTCTTGTGGAGCGTGTCGAAAGCGGCGACCGCGCGGGTGATCGCTTCGTCCTCGGTCACCATGGTGCCCAGCGGGTGCGTCGTGTACAGCTCGGAGCTTAACTGATCCCCCGTGACGGCCACCACGCGGCTGATCCGGGGGAATCCGGGTTCGCGCGCGGGGATCTGATCTACGCAAAGTTCTCGCACGTCGGCGAGGTTCAGGAGGCTTCCTAAAGTCGTGATAATCCAGAACATGTCGTTACAGTTTCCTTGTTATGACCGGTCGTTTTTTAGGCGGGGGCATGAGGCCGGCCCGCTTGCGCATCTCGCGCAGTTCCGTCCAGACGGCGCGCGCGGTGAGGTTCAGGGCGAAAAGGAGCAGTGTGAGAACGATTTCCACGGGTCGCATAGGGCTCCTAGAGTTTCCTTTTCGCCTGGGCTTGACGCTTCAGGAGTCGGGCGGGCGCGGTGCGCGGGTCCAGCCGGACTTTATCCGGGTCGGGTACATGCGACGGGCGCGGGCGGGCCGTGAGCAGGTAGCGCGCCGTGTCGGGCGCGTGGTCCTCGCCGTCCGTGTCGGCGTCCTCGGTGTCCTTGTCGCTAATCACCATGAGCGGCAGGGTCCGAATCAGGTTCACGCACGCGCGGGATATGCGCAGGAACGGGACCCCGTCCTCGTCCATGTCGTGCAGGTAGCGTTTCACGTTCGCCCAGCCGTCCACCCTGTCGTTCGCGGCGGGGACCATCCGCAAGCCGCCCTGGTAGAACGCGTTCACTTGGGCGATTAACACGCCGGTCGTAATGTCCCTTTTAGGCGGGAACATAGAGGGGTCGGCGTATATCGGCGTGTTCGCCGGTTTCAGGTTCCAGCGGGCGAGGCAGGCTTTGACGTCGGTGGTTTGCTCGGGCGTGGTGCGGTTCGCGCCGTACACCTCGTCCAGAATCAGGACTTTTCCCTTGTCGTCTATGCAACCGAGCAAGAAACACGCGGGCGCGCCGATTCCCCAGTCGTAGCCGCCCCAGTAGTGCCAGAACCTCTCCAGGGGGAGGGACCCGGCGGGGAACGTGTGTTTCTCCTCGTCCCATTCGCTGAAAAACTTCTTGCCGCTGACGAGGAACGCCTCTTTGGCGTCGGCGGGGTATTCCTGGGCGAACAGGGAGCCCATACCCGGCTCCGACATTTTGAGCCGCCGCCAGTAGAGTTTCGCGTCCGCCCGGACCCTCCCGAAAGCGGCGTCCAGGCCGTGCCGAATCGCGAGGGTTACCTCGTCGTCCGTCCTCGCGAAGTCCCTCGGCGGAAGTACTTCGTACTCCGTGTGTTTCCACCAGGCGAAGAACCGGGCCGCGTAGGGCGTGTGGCCCGCGTCGGCCTGGCGGAACTGCTCGCAGAAAACCGAGTCCTCCCCCTTCGCGGTGGACTCCAGGAAAACGTTACCGGTGCGCGGCACGGCTTGCAGGAGGCCGGTCAGGATAGCCGGGTTGCTCCAGTGCGGCACCTCGGAGCAGTGCAGGTTGTGGATCGTCTGCGACCGGCCCGCGTTCTTCTTGCCCGCCGTGAGCACCTTGATCCGGCTACGCAGGGCCGGGAAATAAAGCTGGCGGATGTTGTTGCGCTTGGTCGCGGGGCGCAGTTCGTCCGGCAGGTTCTCCCAGAAGAGCCGCACCTTGGCGAACAGCTCCTCCGTGTTGGTCGCCTCGTCCGCGATGATGACCGTGTTGGTGTCGGCGTTGTTGATCGTGCGCAGGAACAGGAGCGCGATGATCAGGGTGCTGAAGCCGAACTGCCGCGCCTTCAGTACGATCTCTCGGAGGCCGGTCGGGTCAATGCCGCCGGTCTCCCAGTCCGGGCAGATTTCGGCGAGGTAGCCGCGCTGTACGTCGTTCGGGGCGAACCGCGTGAGACGCGGCGGCTCGTCGTCACTCCCCTTCGTCTGTATCCAGAGGTCGGAGAGCTTGAGCGGCGTCTTGACCGCCTTCAATTTCCGGGCTATCCGGGTCGCCGATTCGTTCGAGGTCGGCGGCGATTTTGGCGAGCGTGTCGGCATCGGTTACGTGCCTCGCGATGATCTCGGCGTAGGCGGCTTCGCGCCGGGCGAGTTCCTCTGGCATCACGGCCTGGGCGGATTCGAGGCACCGGATCTTGTCAATGACGACGCCGAGCGCGACCGTGATCCCGGTGAGGGGCGCGTCTTCGATCTTGTTCGGCGTGATGGCACTGACGAGGAGGCTGGCCTTGTCCCGGAGGGCGTCCAGGAGTTCGCTGGCGGATTTCCGCTGTAAAAAAGGGACGTCGGACGAAACGCCGTCGCCGCGTTCCCAGTCGCGCAGGGTGGTCCAGGGGACGCCGACGGATCGGGCGGCCCGCTGATAGTTGCCGCCGCACGATTCGAGGTAGGCGAGGGCGGTTGCTTTCTCGCTGTCGGAGTAGGAGCGTTTGCTCATCTATCTGCTTGCGGCAATCTTCCGTACTGTCCGGTGTCGCGCGGCTCGGGCGTGCGCTGTACGAAGCCGTAGACGATGCCGCCGCCTTGCTCGGGCTTCGGGGCGTCCACGGGCTTGTAACGGGTGCCAGTGGCTTCCGCGATCACCCTGCCGTCTTCCAGGGAGTGCGGAGAGCGTCGGCGTTCGGGGAGCTGTGAGACGATGATTTGCGCGATGCGGCGGCGGGACCGTAGGTTCAAGGTGCTGACTCCAGGGAAACGAAAAGGATGGGCAGACAAGGTTTCCCTCGTCTGCCCCTCCACCGTGCGTTCGGCTTGGGTGTGCCGCCTGTTACCAGGCGGCGGCCTTTCCGGCGTCTCTACGCGTGAGACGGGCGGGCTACGCGATATAGCCCGTTCCGGAACTAATACACGGTTATTATCACACGATAGGTGTTGTCTGTCAAACACAGGTTCGCCCGTGAAATTGCTCACCGGTTGCTACGATAACCGGCAGTTTGTCGAGACTATCCGTGGTAGGCAACGCCGATACCAACCATACTCCCCCGGAACGCGACGACATACCACCGGTTATCGTAGCAACCGGTGAGCAGACATTCCAAATCGTGGGTGTAGCCCACCTCGCCGTAGTCGAGCGGGCGAGTGTCGCCCCCCTCGTTCGTCGCCAATGCCGACGCGGGCACGACCAGCATGTAATCCCAGTCGTCAAGGTTTACCCCCTGATCCCAGAGCGCGGCGAGCATCCGCCAGTCGGCGAACACGCAGACGGGGGAGCCCGGCCGGAGCACCCGGTGCGCCTCGGAGAGCCACAGGTGACACCAGTAGGACCAGGCCCGCATATCGCGCGTGTACCCCGACTTCGGCGGCGACACGCGGGCGGTGCTGGTCAGCTGGTATTTCTTCGTGGTGGAGGGCATGCGGTCGCCCCGGACCATGCCGCCGGACGAATACGGCGGGTCGGTGATGAGTGCGTCGTGGGAGGCGTCCGGGAGGCCAGCGAGTAGCCGGATCGCGTCGCCGCCATGCAATCTAATCGTATCCATCCTGTACCCCCTCATTTTGTTCGGCGGACGCAAACGGATCGTACATAACCACGCCATTGGGCGCGGTTACATAAGCCCCCGTTTCCGGTTGCGCTACCGTTCGATCTTTTTCTTTCTTTTTCTCTTCTTTTCTCTTCTCTTCTTTCTTATCTTCTTCTCCTGTATCAGGAAAAGGAGAAGAATAAGAAGAAGAGAGCGTGGATGGGGTAGCCGGATGTGTATCTGGTGTATCTGGTG
>JAYUUO010000213.1:0-29629 GCA_043754515.1 Armatimonadota bacterium | reverse complement strand
ACGCCGCGCGGAGCCAGCCAGACGCGATGCCGAGCGTCAGGAGCGGGAAGCCCACTGAGACCAGCGCGAACGAAGCCTGCTCCACGGTCGCGAGCGGTGGCAACCGCTTGATCCAAACCAGCCCGTGCTTCGACTTCAAAATCCGGTGCGCCGCGAGGTAGAGCGCGGCGCAACAGAACGCCAGCACGAACGCGGCGACGGCACTGACCGTGGCGAGTATGTGGAGCGAGATCGCCCGCTCGCTGAGCAGGGCAACGCCCACCCCGCCGACATGTTGCGGCCCCGCGAGCAGTCCGCCGAGCATGAGAAGCAGGAACGCGCCGCCGAGCGCGAACGTGCCGGTGGCGGACAGCCGCCAGAACAGTTCCACCGCGAGGTAGGCGAGCGCGACGATCCACGCCAGTAGTGAAAGCGACTCGGCGGGCGTGGTGAAAGGTGCCTGCTTTAGCTCGATGCACCGTAGCCCGATGGCGACCATGTGCCCCGTCACGCCCAGCCCCGCCGCAATGCGCCCTCCGATTAGCCAGCCGCCCCGACGCAGTAGCAGACCCGCGCCCAGCAACACCGCAGCGATCAGATACAGAAGTGCCGTCATCCCGAGAGTCACCGCGCTGTTCATGAGCGTGCCCCCATGTCCGACGTCGCGGGTGCCGGTTCTTCCTCCAGGTCGAATAGCTCGCGCACCGTGCGCATCTTGCGCTGGGCGAGGTTCTCGTCCGCGAAGGTCGCATATTCCTTGATCCGTTCGGTCGGGGCGTGCGCCATCTTATTCTCGACCGCGCGGGCGAACGACTCGATCCGCGCCCAATCCGCCTCGGGCAGGTGCGCGAGTTTGCGCCGCAGTTCGGCGAGTTCGGCCTGGATGATTCCGTTGTGGCGGGCGCGCACACGGGTGACAAGCGGACCCGCGATCTGCATCGTCCGCAGTTTCAGGGTACACGCCGTCGCCTCCTCGCGGACAATCACCTCCGCGCGCGCCGCTTTCTGCCGCCGCTCCGCCGCCTCCGACTCCACCATCTGTTGCAGATGGTCGAGGTCGAACAGATACACGCCGTCCAATTCCCCGACGCCGGGTTCGATGTCGCGCGGCAGGGCGATGTCAATCAGGTACAGCGGGCGGTTGCGGGCGCGCCGCTTCAGCGCATCCGCGACCATTGCGCGCGTAACGACCGGGTGCGGGGACGCCGTGGACGCGACCACGACGTCCGCCGTTGCGAGGTAGTTGGGGAACTCGTCGTAGTGTACCGCGCGGCCGTTCAGACTCTCCGCGAGCAAGACCGCCCTGTCATAGGTGCGGTTCGCCACTAGCACCGTCGCCGCGCCCTCCGCCGACAGGTGACGCGCGGTGCTTTCGCTCATCGCGCCCGCGCCCAGCACCAGCACCGTCTTGCCCTTCAGCGAGCCGTGAATGCTCCGCGCGAGTTCCGCCGCCGCGTGCCCGACCGAGAACGCGCCGCGCCCCAACTCCGTCTCAGTACGGGCGCGTTTACCGACACGCAGTGCCTCGTGAAACACGGTGTTGAGCGCGGGGCCGCAGATGCCCGCGTCCGCCGCCTGCGCGTACGCGTCTTTGATCTGCCGCGTGACATCATTCTCGCCGAGCATCATCGAGTCCAGCCCGGAGGCGACGCGGAATATCTGCTCGATGGCGCGGTGCCCGCGCCGCTCCTGAAGAAATGGCCCAGCGATTCGGGCGGAGTCGTCCGCTGATTCGCCTGTCGCCGCCTCATGCGCCGCGAACAGCAGGCGGGAAACGGCGTCCGTGTCCCACTCGTCGGAGGGCGCGGAGGCGACATACAACTCGGTGCGATTGCAGGTGGAGAGAAGTACGAACTCCGCGCCGGTTTCCGCCCGCCGCTCGGCGAGGAAACGCGTCACGTTCGCCATCGCGCCGGGCGCGGTGAACGCGATTCGCTCCCGCACCGCGACCGGGGCGTCGGTGTTGTGCGAGAGACCGATCATCTGTACCGAAACGGTCGGCGCGGCTACGGGGAGAGACATGCCCATGCCTCCTTCCGCGCGCCATCAACGTCGCCGCCTTTGACCAGCGCGGCGAGACGATCGGCTTTGACGGCGACGCGGCGCAACACACCGTTCCGCTTTTCCGGGTGCGTATAGACGACCTTCGCCTCGGCACGCAGTTCGGCAAGAAGCGACACGACCTCGCCCCATTCCTCGCCGTAACGCTCGGATAGCTCGCTACGGATTCGGGCGGATAGTGCGGGGCCAGCCCCGCCGGTCGTGACGGCGATAAGCAGGTCGCCGCGCCGAACGGTCGCCATTGTCACAAAGTCCCCAGTCTCGCTTTCGTTCCCGTCGCCCGGAGCCGCCATGTTGACCAGAATGTGGCGCGCCCGTGCCGCCGCCGCGACTTCGGCGTTTACTGCGGGAAGATCGGTCGCAGCGACGGTCAGAAAAGCACCGTCGAGATGCGACGCATGAAAGGGCTTGGCAACGTGCCGGACGATTTCATCGCTTACCAACTCCAGTGCCGCCGCGCACAGGGTCGGCGAAACGATGGTTACTTCCGCGCCCGCTTCCGCAAGCGCGCCCGCCTTGCGCGCCCCGACCGCGCCACCACCCACGACGGCGCAACGCCGCCCGCTGACATCGAGTGCCACGGGAAACAAAAGCCGGTTCGGGTTTGTCGGGGAATTATCGCTCACGCCGTTAGTACCGACATTATTGTACCGCGAGGCGTTCCCCTTCGGCGGCTATCGCCGCATATTCGGTTTCGCGCCATTCGTTATAAGCGTTCAGCAGGCGGCGCAAGTCGTCGCCCCAGGCGAAGTCCGTGGCGGGAAAATGGTTAGATGAGCAGACATTCCTCCACTCCCAGTGGAGATAGAGAAGGTGTTCTGCCCCGCCGTATTCGGCCTCGCCTTCATGCTCGGCGGCGATTCCCGGCAGGGCGAGCGTTACCACGGCTAGTCGCCACTTCCTCCTCGCCCGTTCAGCGGGAACGCCGCTAGAAATTGCTAGGGAATGGAGTGCTTCTTCGACGTCGGTCCGGTGCGGCAAATACTCTCCATCCGCGACGCGATAGATGTTCCACGCGTCGGGCGTACCGACCGCCTTCTCGATTCTGTCGAGGGCATAGTCTTGTACCTCCGAACGTGGCAATCGCGCGATACAGTCGTACGGCGCGCCGAGTTCGATGCCGCGCATGCCAACGTGTAGCGTCATCCAGTCGGGTTCGAGTCTGGCCTCGTTCAACATGTTCAGCGATAAAGTTTCGTACATGATCAGGCATGTTGTTCGCCGCTTGGGTGCGTCGAACCTGCCCGGCAAAACTATCACTCTCTAACCCCGAATACCAACCCACGGCTCGCGCAAAAAGCGCGGCAACCGCGTGGCGAAGTCACCAGACGGGGCCGGGTGCGACTCGCTAACCAGCAGGCAAAATAAAAGCACCGCTAAAACCGACAGCCCGCTCATCGCGCCGAACATGGTGCCGAGTCCGTAGTGCTCGACGAGGTAGCCGCAGACGATAGGCCCGATACTGTTGCCGAGTCCGAGAGTCGCGGCGAGTTCCGCTTGCGCCGCGCCCTTGTTCTCGGAGCTCGCCGTATCGTTAACGAACACCACGGCGATAGTGCCCAAGATCCCGAAGTTGAACCCGTGTAGTGTCTGCACCAGGAGCACCCACAGCGGCCCGGTCGCGGGGATATACATCAGCAAGCGGAGCGGCAAGAGCAGGAACGAAAACAGCATCGCCGGTCGTCGCCCGTGCGCGTCCGTCCACCGCCCGATCTGCGTCATCACCAGCACCTCACACAGCACGCCCGCCGCGAACGTCGCCGTGAGCCAGACGGGGGCGGCTTTGAACTGGGATAGGAAGAGCGACAGGTACGACGACGCGCCGTAGAGGGGAACCTGGTAGAACAGGAACGCTAGCAGGAATCGGCGGCGGTTGGCAGTTCGCTCGCGTACACTTGCCCCTGCTTCCACCGGGCCTGCTTCTACGTCTGTGTTCGTGCCTCTGGTGACATTCGGTCGCGGGGGGAAAGAAGTCTTTTCGTTGGCGGCTATGGATGGGGTTTTGACGTCCGGCACCAGAATCGAAAAGCCAGCGACCGCAAGGAACAAGGTCGGCCCCCACAGAAACACCATGTCGAGGGCTTCGCGGGACGGCTTCGCGGTCAGGTTGCCCCCGCGCACGAGTAAGCCGGTGAGTAGCGCGAACACGATGAACCCGGCGGATCCCCAGACGCGGGTGCGGACATATGCCGAGCCGCCCGCCTCGCCCGTCACCGCCGCGAGCCGACTCACCAGAACGCCGGTCGCCGCGTTCAGGTACTGAAAACCGTTCGCGCCGAGGGCGATGAGCAAGGTCAGAACCAGAAAGTTGCCGGTCGGGGCGTAGCGGAACGCGCCATATGCCAGCCCCGCCGTGATCGCGGCACCGAACATCACCGGTCGGCGGGCTTTGATGAGATCGGACAACCTGCCCAGGAGCGGCTGGATTAGCAGACAGGTCGCCGTGCCGATGGCGGCGGCGTAGCCGTAGCGTTGCGGCGACAGCCCCGCCGCCATGATGTAGAGCGGCAGGAACGGTAGCAAGAAGCCGGTCGCGCCGGTGATGAAGAATTGACACGCGGCGAGCATCAGTTGCGCGTGTCTGGGGACGGCCGGAACGGTCACAGGCGCGGGTCGTCGTCGCGCGTGATCCAGTCGGCGTTGTCGAGCGGCGGCGGGAACGGTGCCTCGTCGGCACCGGACGGCTCGAACGCTTCCCGGCGCAGGAAGCCGGTCTGTCCCGAGTAATCGCCCGCGAACACCCGCACATAAAGGGCGAGCCGCGCAGTCTGCGAGTCGGTGTCGCGGGGTGTCACCAGCAGTTTAAGAGGAGTGCGGTCGGGGATTAGCACCACGAGCGGCGTCGCGTACCCTTCGGCGGAAGAGAGGATTTCGCGGTACCCCTGCGCGTCGCGTGCAAGGAAAATGTCGGACATGCGCAGGAAGGCGTCGGCGGTGCGTGCCAGCTCCACCGCGTCCCGCCCGGCGACCGCGTGGGCGAAACCGAGGTCGCCCACGCTGGCTTCGTGGGTAGCATATAAGGCACTCACGGACGGGGAAAGGGGGGTGTTCATGATATTGCCTCGGGTGTTTCCGAACCTGCCGCGCGGACGGTTGCTCGCGCCGCCTCCAGTGTCACGCCATGGGCGAGTAGTACGCGGGCGGCCTTGCCGTTCTCGCGGAGCAGGCCGAGCAATAGGTGCCTTGTGTTTAACGCCCCTTGATTCATCTTCCTCGCCTCATCGTACATAAAGTCAATTGTGTCCTTGGCACCGACGGTGAGTCCCACATCCTGTAGTAGTTGATTCTCAGGGGAAGACACGCTCCAGGGGTTGCGTGGAGTTGGTTTGCCCCTCGCCTCGGTTAAAAGACGGCCAGTATCCGCGCCGAGCCGCGTCAAGACTTGCTCCCCGACGCCACCTGATTCGCGAAGCAGTCCTAGTAGCAAGTGTTCGGGCGTGACATCACGCGCCCCGGTACCGCTCGCCTCCTCCTGTGCGTAAAAAACGACGCGCCGAACACTTTCCGTAAACCGTACCCACATGACGATTTTCCTTCCTCAGTTTTAACCGTCGAGCAGATAAGAATAGACTCCGTTCGTCAACAGCGCGGGGCGAACCCCAGAGTTAGTGTCGTTGCTTTAGGGCGCGTCCACCGCGTCGCCGAGCCGCAGACGGGCATAGTTTCTCTTGCCCGCCTTGAACTCATCGCCGTCTGTGACCGTGACCGTAGCTTTCGCGTCCTCGATCTTCTTGCCGTTGATCGAAACGCCGCCGCCCTCGACCAGCCGCCGCCGCTCGCTGTTCGAGGTCGCGACCCCGCACTGCTCCAGTAAGGCGATTATGCCTACCGGACTGATCGTGACGGTGATTTCGGGAGCGTCGGCGGGGAACTCGCCCTTGCTGTGAATGCGCTTCCACTCCGTGCTCGCCGCGTCCGCCGCGCCGCGCCCGTGGTAGATCGCGACGATTTCGGTCGCGAGCCGGTGCTTGTTGTCCATCGGGTTCGTGGCGGCACCAAGTAGCGCGTCGAACTCGGCCTCGGGCACATCGGTGCAGAGCAGGAAGTACGAGCGCATCTGCTCGTCGGCGAGGCTCATGATCTTGCTGTACTGGTCGAGCGGTGCCTCGCGAATGCCGACGTAGTTGCCGAGCGACTTCGACATCTTCTTCTGCCCGTCGAGACCGACCAACAGTGGCATGAACAGGCCGATCTGTTGCGCCATGCCCATTTCGCCCTGCAAATCGCGCCCAGCGAGAATGTTGAACGTCTGATCCAGCCCGCCCATCTCGATGTCAGCTTCGATCGCCACCGAATCGTAGGCTTGCGCGAGGGGATACAGCAGTTCGTGGAGCGAGATCGGCTCGTGGGCGTCCCAGCGCTTCTTGAAATCATCGCGGGTCAATACCTGTGCCACGGTCATTTTCGCCGTCAGACTGACGACATCCGCGAAGCCGAGTTTGCCCAGCCACTCGGAGTTGAAGCGCACCTCGGTCTTGTCGCGATCCAGGATCGTGGCGAGCTGATCCACGTACGTCGCCGCGTTTGACTCTATCTCGCCCTTCGTCAGCATCGGGCGGGTCGCGGAGCGGCCGGACGGGTCGCCGATCAGCGCGGTGTAGTCGCCGATGATGATCACAACCGTATGCCCCAGATCCTGGAACTGGCGCAGTTTGCGCAACACCACCGCGAACCCGAGGTGAATATCGGGCGCGGTCGGGTCAAGGCCGAGCTTGACCCGGAGCGGCTTGCCGCTTTTCGCGGCGTGTTCGAGCTTACCGCGCAGGCCGTTTTCGGGCACGATCAGTTCGGCGCCGCGCTGAAGGCGGGCAAGTTGTTCTTCGATGGGTTCGGAGGGCATGGCGACAATCAGTTTAGCACGGCGGGCGCGGCGGGTCAAACGGGGTTGGTGGTATATTAACCCCATGATCCGCACACCGCCGCTTCCGTACCTGACCGGTGAGCCGATCCCCGACCCGGAGGAGACGCCCCCGGTAGCGGGTGCCCCCGCCATGCATCGGCTGCAATATTTTATTTTCCGTGTCCCGCGCGAACCGCGTACGAGCCGGGAAATCATACATTGGTGGGAGAAGCGGCATCTCGCTTACAACCTCATCATCGGCACGTTCGGGGTGCCTCTTTACGTCGCCGCCGCGATGGCAGCCCGAGGCGCGGCGGGCGTTCCCTACTACATTCTGGCTCCAATCATATTGGGAATCATGGCCAACATCGGCTACTGTGGCGGGTGGGTCGCGGAAATAATATTTTAGAGACGTCTGGTACGGCATCACCGGCATCGGGTCGGGCGCGTTCTATTGGGTTTCGTCTACGTTCTCCCTCTTGTGGTCATATTTCTGTGCTGGGTGGCGAACACGTTTTTACCGATGGTGCCTTGATTTCCCTTACATCTTGAAGCGAACTGCCTCCCTTCGGATCAGACTATAAAACTATGCGAATTTTTACCCTCTCCCGAATCGCTCTCAGCGCGGCGTTAGCCCTGTCGCTCGTGTCCTGCGCGAAAGTGCCCGATGCCGCCTCGACCGTGCGCAGGCGGTACATTGACGTGACCATGACCCTGCGCGGCGCGGTCAACCCGAACTACTACTACTTCGCTCTGATTCACCGCACGGACGTGTACAGCGATCCCGGTCCCGTTCCCGTGGTCGCGCCACCGTGGAACAACGGGTTCGCCGCCGCGTCGCAGACCGACGCGCAGGGGTTCGTCGCGGCTGTCGTGTACAGCAACTTCGGCGGGCTATCCGGCTACGAGGTCTACCGCGTCCCGACCGATGCCAACAACGCGCCGACCGCCAAGCCGTACCAGATAGGGACGGGGCTCAGCGGCTTTGTGTCGCTCGGCCAGCCGGATCAGTACACGACGCCGCAGACCGGGGAGCGGGTACTCCGCTTCCGCCTCGACCTGTCGCGTCTGCCGAACCCGAACGCTCGCTATCTGAAGCTCAACCTTCTGGCGACGAACAACCTCCCGGCGGGAGTTGACCCGAACGCGCCGAAACTCTGGGACGCGCTCGGGAACGGGAGCGGGGGCGGGGACGTCGGAAGCCTGAACACGTTCCTGACGCTAGACGTCACGCAGGATCAGCGGCAGGACAACTCAAACGGCCTTGAGCCAGCGAACGATGTGCGCGACCACTTAGGACCGCTCGTTGACGAACCATCACTCGATATTACAGATTGGTCGGTGCAGGTGCTGTCGCAGTAGATGGGGCGGATGGCGGATGAGAGCGCGCCCATTCCCGCACGCGGCGCACCCAGTCCACCCGCCCGGAAGCCTTCCCGGCGTGGAGAAAGGTCGCAATATCGGCGGGTGTCATGCCGGGAAGTACCGCGCTCTCCGACAGGATAACCGGCTGATCGCCCCTGAAAGAGTAGATGATAACCGCGTCGCCCGCATCCGCGCACCACACTTCGCGGACACCGAAGGGGCCGTAAAGAGGCAACCTGTCGAGGGACGGGCTGGTAATGTCTATCTCAATGACCAGATCGGGTGCCGGATCTATCTCGGGGTCAATAACGGATTTGCCGCGAATCAGGCCGTACCGCTGGATATAGAAGCAGGTGTCCGGCTCGAATCCGCGTGACAACGCTTCGTTCTTGAACGTCGTCGAGCCGAAGTTGCGAAACTCCCATTCCCACTCGTCGGCGATACGTTCCACAAGCGAGTTCAACACCGACTTGGCCTCTTCGTGCGCTTGCGTAGGCATGACTATCTCCAGCGCGCCACGGTCGTAGAAAAAGCGGTGGGAGTTCGTGTCCGCGCTGTCCCGGAGGAGTTGTTCATAAGTCTGCCAGCTGATGTGTGTCAGGAGCACGCCGCGCTTTTCTGTCGGGAGGGGGGAGGTCGTGATCATATCGTGCTTTCAACCTCATTCTACCGCTTCCACGGACGACCCTGGTGACGACGCGGCGGGGGGCAAGCCTACGCGGGCGAAGGCGGGAGGGGCGTGTCTACGATGGGGGCCGCTCACCTGTCAGCCCGAGCTTCCAGGCGAAGACCGCCGCCTGTGTCCGGTCCGGGAGGCGTAGCTTGGCGAGGATGTTCGAGACGTGCGACTTGACCGTCTTGTCGCTCAGTCCGAGGCGGCTGGCTATTTCCAGGTTGGTCAAGCCGTCAGCGACGAGACGCAGCACCTCCTTTTCCCTCGCCGAGAGTGGGATGGTGTTGCCATCTTCCGCACGTAACGCCGCCGCTAGCCCGATGTCCGCCTTACCCATCGCCTGTCTCGCATCCTTCCGGTATGCCCGCTCAAACGCGGTTCCGGTAGTAACTATCGGCGGTATCTATCCGAAACATTAGCGAGCACCCGAAAATATACCTGCTTTCCCGGATGCGCCTGTTTCCCCGGATGCACCGGTGCGATATAATGTGGGGCGTGCCATCCGCGCCTTCACCCGCTTTTTCCGTCATTGTTCTCGGCTGTGGTACCTCGACCGGTGTCCCCGTGATCGGTTGCCCGTGCCCGATATGTCGTTCGCCTAACCCGCGCAATAAGCGGCTACGGCCGTCCATCCTTGTAGAGATCCCGGCACCCGGCGAACCGCGCCCGCGCCGCATCCTCGTGGATACAACGCCGGACATGCGCACCCAAATGCTCCGCGCCGGGATCGAGGCGATAGATGCCGTTCTCATCACGCACCCCCATGCCGATCATATTTTCGGGATGGATGATCTGCGGCAGTTTAACTTCTCGATGGGACAGGAGATCCCGGTCTATGGCACGCCATCCACCCTGGATCATTTGCGGACGGTCTTCTCATACGTCTTTCAGGAGACGCAGACCGGCGGGGGGAAGCCCCGCCTCACGCTACACCCGATCTCGCCATATGAGTCTTTCGATCTATATGGGGTGACTATCACGCCGCTGACGGTGCTACACGGGAGCCTGCCGGTCACGGCGTTCCGGTTCGGCGATCGGTTCGCTTACGTGACTGATGTGTCAGCGGTCCCAGACGAGACCCGCCCGCACCTCCGCGGCCTGGACGCGCTTATAATGGGCACCGTGCGCTATGAGCCGCACCCGACACACTTCAGCCTGGCCGAGGCGGGGACGGAACTGGCTGAACTTGCGACGCGCCGCGCGTATCTGACACACCTCGGCCATGATTTCGATTACGCCACGGTGAGCGGCGAAACCGCCGACTATGTCACCCCATGTCATGACGGTTTGGTGATTCAGGTGAGCGCGACATGACCATGCCTCGTGATGCCCGCGAAGTAACCCGCCTTGCCGATTGCCTGGATAGGGACGGCTTCGTGTGCGTCACCGATGTCTTATCCACTGCCGTGCTGGACGAACTACGCGCGGCGTTCGCGGCTCCCGTCGAGAGTGGCGCGGGCGGGATCCGTAATATCCTCTCAAACATCCCCGCCGCGCGGCAGGTAGCGGTCTCGCCCGCGCTCCGAAACCTGCTCCGCGACGTCACCGGGGAGGGAGCCGGCTTCCGCCCCGTGCGCGGCATCCTGTTCGACAAGACGGCGGACGGCGTCGTGGGCGCGAATTGGAAAGTACCCTTTCACCAGGATTTGAGTGTCGCGGTACAAGCCCGTCCGTCCACCCCTACCCCCGGTTACACGGCGTGGTCGGTCAAAGAGGGAGTGCCGCACGTCCAGCCACCGCGCGATGTTCTGGAGCGGCTTGTCACCGCGCGGCTTCATCTCGACCCGTGCGACGAAGAAACCGGCGCGTTACGCGTACTGCCCGGATCTCATCGCCACGGACGGCTCTCGGCGGACGATATCGCCCGGCATCGGGTAGTTACGCCCGAGGTTGTCTGCGCCACCCCCGAGGGGGAGCGTTCGTGTTTCGCCCCTTGCTCCCGCATGCGTCGTCACCCGTGACACGCCCCGGCGCACGGCGGCGCGTGCTCCACATAGAGTTCGCGCTCGGCACTCTCACGCTTCCCGGAGGGATCTACTGGCGGTTTTAACGGGGCGTGGTCACGGGAACATGTTCTGCTCCGTCTCCCTCAGGGGAGCAGATCAGCGACACGTATAATAGAGGACGGCGCGGCGAGCGGAGACACCGCGTCGGTTTCCGGGAGCACCTCATGCTCGGCGTAGGTGCCGTCGCGCGGGCCGCGAAACACATGTAGTTCCCGCCCCTCTACATCGAGAACCCAGTATTCTCGAATCGCCTGGCGCGCGTACACGCCTACCTTTACCGACAGGTCTCCGATCAGAGAAGACGAAGCAACTTCGCAGACGAGAAGCACTTCTTCAGGGAGTGGCTCACGGCGGGCGTAATCGCGGGCGGTGCCCCGCAGAATCGTGACGTCAGGTTCCGGCTCGTTGTTCGCATCCCGGAGACCGACCCCAAAATCCGCCTGATTCCGAAGATGAAGCGCACCGAACACGTTGCCAAGCGCGGCCACTAGCAGGGTCACGGATGTTTTGTGCGCGAATCCTTGCGGCATTTTGAAGACGATGTCCCCTTCGATCAGCTCGTAGTGCCCATCACCGAGCAATCCGCTATTTTGTAGAAACCGACATTCTTCCACCGTCCAACGTTTGCGCGGGTAGTTGCCGTTCCCACCAAACGTCACGGGCCATGTCGGGGGATAAGTAGGCGGCAGGGACAGAGTCATATAGTACCCCTCAGAACTCCTGTTCGGCCAGGAGTTTTCTCAGGTTAGCGAGGGCGCGTTGCTGGAGGCGGGAGACGTGCATCTGCGAGATGTTCAACCGCTTCGCAACCTCGGCCTGAGACAGATCCTCGAAAAACCGTTGCGTGATGATCGCCGCCTCGCGCTCTTCCAGTTTCTCTAGTGCTGCGGCGAGGTCGCCGTGCGACAGCAGGTTCTTAAGGTTCTGGTCTTCGCCGCCGATGAACTCATTCAGTGTCATCGGCGCGGAATCGGACTCGTTCGACATACGCGTATCGAGCGACACCGTCTCGTAGGCGTTGCCGAGTTCGATGGACTCAAGCGTTTCTTCCTCGGTCGCCCCAATCGCCTTCGCGATCTCGGCGATGGTGGGAGATCTGCCCAGTTTCGACGAGAGGGAATCCACCGCTTTGTTAGCGGCCTGATTCAACTCCTGAAGGCGGCGTGGCACCTTCAGACTCCAGGCTTTATCGCGGAAGTAGCGGCGGATTTCGCCGACCACGGTGGGGGTGGCGTAGGTCGAGAACTTGTTGCCGCGCCCGACTTCGTAGCGGTCCACCGCGTTCACCAGCCCTATGTTTCCGACCTGTACCAGATCTTCGAGCGGCTCGCCCCGATTGGCGAACTTAGAGGCCAGGTAGCGAACGAGATTTTGGTGCATAGACACGAGTCGGTCGCGCAAACGCCGGTCACCCGTTCGGGCATACTCGGTGAAAAGACGCTCGGCAGGATCTGTCGAGACCACGCGTGCGACCGGGGGGGGCGTCGGCGCGGCTTCGCTCGGGTCGGGCGGTGGTGGGGAGCCGACTTCGGGGGAGCCGGTATCGGTAAAGTTCATGGTTCGGTCTTCTCAGATCGCGGGGATCAGCGTTGCGTACTTGGTCAGGCGAACGTGCGTCCCGGTTGGGGAGGAGCGCAGGGTCACTTCGTCCACCAGAATCTCCATCAGGAGCGCGCCGAGCTCCGCGGGGTTCACCTCATCCTCCCCACCTTCCCCAGCGTGTGCGGACGGGTTGGTCGTGCTGGCGACCGAGTCCTCAATCTCGACTATCAGTTGATCCGGTTCGATAAGGGAGCGGATCGTGATCGTCGGCGCGGATGGTTGCGCCATCGCCTCGGCGCGCGCTATAGCGTTCGTGCATGCCTCCCCGACCGCCAAGCGAATATCCTCCACCTGATCGTAGGAGAAGCCCATCCGCGAAGCGACGCCGAGGATGGTCAGTCGGGCAGTGCCGACGTACTCAGCGGCGCAGGGGATGGTCAGCGTCACGTAAGACGATTCGATAACGCGGGCAGGGGTGGTCGCCCCGCCGATCGCGTTCTCGTCGGCGGCAAGTAGTTCGCGGTTCATATTCCTGTGTTATCTCCTGTGGTTTCTACGCGATTATCGCAGCGAGAGCGTCGGCTTGCGTCGCGTAAACATCGAAAATCCGGTTCAGCCCGGTGATGTCAAAGATGCGCGCGATGCGCGGCGAGGGTCCGACGAGTTTCAGCGCGCCGTCCTGCTCCTTGAGCCGCTTAACGCCGCCGATTAGGATGCCGAGACCCGTCGAGTCCAGATACTCCACCTTTTCCAGGTGGACGAGCAAAAACTTCGTCCCCTTTTCGACCTGATCCACGATCTCCTGTCGGAGCAGGGGAGCCGTATACACATCCACTTCACCCTCCAGCTCCAGAGCGACTACGCCCTCGCGCACCAGGGACGGGGTTACTTTAAGGTTCATGCTTGCCGCCGATTCCATAAACGTTCGTCTTCTTTCTGTGATTTAAGTGTTCAATTCTATAAGAGCGGACTCACGCGCCGCTACCCGTTGTACTCGCGTCGCCGGGCGCGTTGGTGCCCGGATCGCGTTGCAATTTCTCTTCCAACTCGCGGGTCATCTGTTGGTGCTTCTGCTCGTAGGCTTCCCTGCCAGCTTCCACTGACCGCACCAGGTTCTCCCGCGTCTCATCCAGCAGAGAGCGCGAGGTTTGCGCGAGTCTTAGCGCGGTCTCCTGGAGGTCGTCGAGAGTCGCCTCGGCACGCTCGCGAGCAGTGTCCGCGGCTTCCTCCAGATCACCCCGGAACTCACGCCCCGACTTCGGCGCGTACAGGAGCGCGACGCTCCCGCCGACGGCGAACCCGAGTAGGGCACCCGCGAGGATACTACCCCAGAACCGCCCTTCGTTGTCAACACTCGCCGCTTCTTTTTTCGTCATGATGACGGAGTGTACCCGTTCTGTTGCCAGTTCTGCTCATCGGCTCGGGCTCTAGAATGGAAAATCATCCCGCTCGATCTGTTCACACGGCTAGCTCGACGCGAATAATGAGGTAGTGGCGCGGCGCGAAGAACCGCCAGATGTCCCGCTTCTGGTCGTCGCTTGTGCCGCCCGCGCCGTTCTTCCACCAGGTCAGCCAGGTGTCGCGGCGCGACGACGTTTCGAGGGAAGGCGGTGTCACTCCGATGAAGTTCCGGAGCCAATCGAGAGCGAGCGAGGTGGCAATTTCACCTCCCGCGTCCACGATAACTTCATCCCAGGGAACGCTGGCTTCCTCCTCCGGGTCGCGATACACGGAACAGAGAACCTCCTCCTGTCGCGATTCGTTCGCGATGTAGTCGAAGGCCCATCGCGAGTGGCCCGCGTAAAAACCGGCGTGGTCGAACGGGTTCGCGTGGATCGGCGGGTACTTCGCAGCCCATGCGGCGGCGGCTCCGTAGGAGGCGAAGGCATGTTCATATGGCGCGTTGCGCGGGTTGCGCCAGCCGTCATGATCGCCACCGCTACAATCTTCCATCATACAGGTACTCGTGGCGCAGGTGGAGCAAATAGACGCCCTTTCTTCCACTCATGGTAGGCACTCCACGGCGACCACTTCGTAGAGCGGTTCGAGCATGCCACTCTCGGTGTGGGGAGTATACGGGGGGCGCGAAGACGTGCCGGGATCGCGGGGTACCTCCTCGTTGATGCGATCCCGCTCCAGTTCTTCGAGACTATCCCGTTCCCGCTCGGCATCCCGACGAGATAGGAAGGCTCGTACAGGCGTGTCGTCCTGAATCGTGTACCATTCGTCAGTCCATTGCCAGTGAAGTTTGTTTACGATGTATACGTTATAGGACGGCTCAGTAAGGGGACGGGTATCGAGGGGTTCGTTTTCCACGTGAACAGTATAGCAAACTCCACCGGATCTGGAAAAGATCCGGCTACTCGGGGCGGGTGGATGGTACCCGCCCCGACGAATGTAGACTACTTCACCGCGAACGCCCACTTGCGACCGTTGCTTACGCCGAGCGTCAACTTCTTTAGCTTTACGTCCTTGGGCACTGGGAAGAAAATCCGGTAGGTATACTCCCCACCCGGAGTAAGGGAGCTACCGTCTGCGAGTGGCTCATCCCGGGTCTGCTTACGGGTTCCGTAGTCGAGGGCGGGGTATTTATCGCCGTCCGCGTCCAGCAGTTCTGCGAAACCGGCCCCGGTCCCGACCCAGTAGTATTTCGTTACCTCTTTGTAGTCGGCGGCTTTACCAGAGGGGAGTGGGAACGATATGGTGACATTCGCCACCGCCCATTGCTTCCCGTCCTCGGGCGACCTGCTGTTGCAGTCCTCCGTGGAATATGTCAAGCTGTTGACACGGAAGCGCAGATCGCCCGAAGCCCAGTCGCAGGTGGCGGTACCGAGCACGCCTCTCCCCTCGGACAGGGCGGTCGCTCCCGTCGGGTCGGATGGGTCGCGAAGCGGTTCGGGGAGCGGCGCGACGGGATTCTTAGGGTCGCCGTCCTCGCCCGCCTCGGCCTTTGTGGCACCGGCGATGTAGTAGCGAAAAACCTCCTCCGTGATGTTCAGGCGCGGCTGATTTACGATGATTTTCACGATACGCGCCTCACCCGGAACAACGATCGCCATGCAGAGGGGGTCGTTCAATGCCGGTTGCCCCATACCCTGTCCAGGTCGTAGCTCGATTTTAGTCTTTGGCCCCGCGCTCTTTAGCGAAAACGATCCATCCGAGGACTCGTACAAACCGCCCTTCGAGTCCACCGCCGTGATGAACCCGCCGCCGCTCCCAAACCAGTCGTCCGATTTGTTCGCGTTTTTAACGGCGCAATTTATGATCAACAGCTTTTCGTCGGCACGGGGACTGGTGTAGGAGTAGGTTCCGAGCGGCTCCACCGAGTACCGCGCGCCGAGGATCGAGAAATTAAAGCCGCTCCTCAGCGTATAGATCTCACCGAATCTGCCGATGCCACCGACGAGTTGTCCCTGTCCTTTGATCGCGGTCGGCTTTCGCACCGGCACCTTCGGCTTGGCTTTGGTATTCTTGGTCAGCGCGGAGGCGGTACCACCGACTGATATGAATACCGCGAGGAGAAGCGAGAACAGTGTTGCGTATGCTCTTTTCATGGGCGTTCCTTTTTCGAGTAGTTGCTGATCCAGCAATATCGTCAGGATACGTGCCCGCCGTGAGCCAAACGCGAGGGGAAGCGTGAGGCTCCGCGGGTAGCGGCGGGTCAGGAGACGGAGTCGAGGAGCGACCGCAGGTGCTCGACAAGGACCGATGCGTTCCACGTGTCCCCCAATTCGAGGTAGAGGCGATGACCGTGGGTCCAGACTTCGCGCGCCTCTACTTCCTGACCATCTCGCGCGGCGAGGGCATGTCCGAGACTTTTGAGTGACTCGGCGTGGTTCCATGTCTCGCCGCGTTCGGAAAAAACAGTGACGGATTCGCGGGCGAGTTGTTCGGCGGTCACCGGGTCGTTGTCGCGAAGCGCGTGCTCCGCTAGCGCGAGGCCGATCTTCGCCGCGTTCCCACGCCGCACCTCCCCCTGTGCCCTCGCAAGGTTCCAACAGCGCACAAGTAATGGATGAGCCTTGTCGTGTTCGCCGCGTTCGGTGTATGTCCCCGCCCAGTTCGCGAGCAGGACTTCCAGCCCGTACGTGTCCGGGTCGTGCTCCATAAAAGCCGCGCCGCGTGCCATCCATCCATCTGCGACCGCCGCGCCGCCCCGTGAACCGATCCGCCACGCCAACTGTTCGCAGATGCCCGCGCACCGTGCCCACGCCCGCCGCGCCTCGAAGAAGGACAGTGCCTCCTGTAATGCCGGGTGAGCCTCCCCTTCAGGCAACAGAGGCGCGACGGTATCGGCGAGGTCCGCATATAAACCGGGGTCATGCCTACGGAGCGCGGCGCGGCGCGTTCCCCACGCGTCCAGTAGCATGCGATTTACGGCGGCGCGAGCACCATTCCTGCCCCGCACGAACCAGCAGTAGCGTAGCCTACGGCATAAATCCAGGGCGGTGGGAAGATGCTCGCCGGAGAGGGCGTACCCGAGCGCGGAAAGTATGTTCGTCTCCTCGGACTCGAGGCGGGCGAACGCGGGCGCGGCGTCGAGGCTCCCCGCGCGGCTCGAGTCCGTGGATGCTAGCGCGAGGAATAAACACGCGTGCCGCTCGCGCAGGACAGGGAGGGGTTCGCGGTCGGCGGCGAACCGCTCGTTCGCCCACTCGCGGACGACTTCGAGCATATGATACCGGGTTTCTATGCCGTCGTCAGCCACGCCGATTAGAGAGCGATCCCGTAGCGTCGCGATGTGTAGCAGTGCCGCCGTCTCGTCGCCTCCTGTCAACACGGCGGAAACGCTCCCCAAGGTGGCACCCCCGCGGAACACGCCCGCCATGCCGCCCATGACGCGGCGGACATCGGGGGGTAACTCGGCGTAGCCCCATTCGAGCGCGGCGCGCAGACTCCGGTGGCGGGTCGGCTCCCGAAGTCCGCGCCGATCCGAGGTGAGCGGCGACTCGAGTAGGGTGGCTGATTCCCCAACGATCCGCTCGCATATCTGGCGCGGCGATAGTACGCTCGCCCAGCTGGACACCAGTTCGATGGCGAGTGGTATGCCACACAAAACCGCGCCGATCTCCGGCAGTGCCGCGTCAGTCGCGGTGCCCCAATCGGGACGCCCCGCGCTACGCGCCCGGTCAAGTAGGAACGCGGCGGCGTCGGTGTCCGCGAGGCCCATGAGCGGAAGCTCCCGCTCCCCTTCGGCGCGCAACGGGGAGCGGGAGGTGACGATCAGGCATAGGCGCGGGACGCTGGTGAGTAATGCCCGCGCGAACCGCGCCGCGCCCGCGCCGTTCTCGCCGCTCAGAAGTTGCTCGACATTATCAAGGATGAGAAGACAGGACGGCGGCAGACCCGGCGCGGGCGGCTCGCCGAGGAGCGAGAGCAGGTCATCCATGGGCGCGGCACCCCACGCCGCCTCCTTGCTCCGGGTGCCGGGTGTTAACGCCGATGATACCGCCTCGGGGAGCAGATCGGGATCGGCGCATGTCGCGAGTGGGACGAACGCCACGAACCCCCAACGCCGCTTCGCAACCATATCCCGCGCCGCCTCAAGCGCGAGCCGTGTCTTACCGATTCCGCCGATGCCGGTGATCGTTATCAAACGGGTTCCTTCGGAGAACCACGTCTCGATCTGTCGCCGCTCGCTCTCCCGCCCGAAATAGCGGCTACTGGGTGTCGGGAGGCGCACCGATATGGGCGGTAGAGCGGGTAATCCGGCGGGGATCAGGTGCGACGGCTCGGTTTCGGGGCGGGCCGACGATACGGTGCCCCGTCCCCCAGCTTTGTGATCCGCCTGTGCCCGCTCGTAAATGATCTCGAACCGCTCCCGCTCCCCTAGAACCCACGAATCGTCCGCGCCTGGGAGCAACGGGCCGCTATAGAGGGAAAATGCCTTCTCGCGCAGGGCATGGCGTTCGGCATGAATTCGGTTAGGTGCCTCGGCGCGTTTCAGCAGTCGCTCGAAAAGCACCGCGTCGCAGACCAACAGGCGTGGATTCAGACGCAGTACGTCATGCCCTTCGGAGAGGAACGGCTCCGACGGTGCTTCGGGATCCCCCGTTATCAAGACGCGTCGGAGGGAGGAGAGCGCGGTGCGCAAGCAGGTTCGCCCTGCTTCCGGTTCGGAATCCGCCCAGAACCGCTCGCAGAGGGAGTCCCGTCGGTGGGCGCGTCCCGCGTGCAGTGCCAGATAAGATAGCAACAATGCATACTTCCGGGCGCGGAAACGCCGGGGCGGGTCCGTGGTCGCGGGCGAGGCACCAGCGGATGACGCGCACAAAGAAACTTCGCCGAATAAACGTAGATGCCACATGGTACGCTCCTATTATACAATTAAGCGGTAGGAAAGAAACAACCCCCACACGGGGTGATCTAATTATCACCGCCCGAAGGGGAGACAAACAAAAGCGGGGCGGGGGCTTCATGAATCACCCGCCCCGCCTCCAAGAAGGGGTGTTACTTCAGTGTGGTAGGCACGGGCACCGTTCCCCCCGAGCCGCCCGCGGGAGTCCCCGTGCCGGTGCCCGTACCAGTAGGGCTACCCGTCCCCGACCCGCCGCTCCCGGCACCCATGCCCGCACCGCCCGTACCGGTGCCCGCGCCGGTCCCGCCGACACCCGTCGGTGCCACGCCATTCGGGGCACCGAGTGCCTTCAGAACCACCCATTGCTCCTGCGGTCGCCCCAGAGGACATCGAACCGCTCGATGTGGTGCCGAGCGCGCCCGAGGACGCGCCGGTACCGCCCTTGGTACCGCTGGTAAGAGTTGAAGCGGCCCCCAAATTGCCGGAGTTTCCCAACCCGGAACCGCTACCCGCGCTTCGGGAGCTACCCGTTGCGGAACCGTTGGCATCACTCCCGGCCGTGTTTGCCGCGTCGTTTGTGCAACCGCCGACTAGTGCTAGCAGCCAGATCGCGATACCTACCGAACTGATTTCCCCCATGACTATCTCCCGAAGCGTTTGAGTCGCTTCCTCTAATTCGTACAAGATCCCGCGATGCTCTACCGTCGCGGTGACTCGAAAGCCGCGATTATTTTCCCCGGTGTAAAAAAATAAAACCTTGCGAACGTTGCGAATAATACATTTTAGTCAGGCCATGATCACACAGAAGCCCGCTCTACCCGCGTTCCCGTTTAGTCGCTCGTCGCGTCGCGGAACGCCGCGTCGCAGAGTCCCAGAAGCCCCGCGATCGTGATGCCGGTACCCATGATCGCGAGCGTCCACGCGGGGCCGACCGCAGCGAGTAGCAACCCACCCAACCCTATGGAGACCGGCGCGACTCCCATCCCGGTCATGGACATGGCGGCATTGACACGCCCTTGGAAGTTTTGTGGGACGAGTTTCTGGATGTACACCGCCATCGGGAGTTGGATGAACGGGAACGCGATCCCTGCGGCGAGGTTCCACCACGCGAATGCCCAGACGTTCTTTGAGACCGCCATCAGAGCGATGGTGACGCCTATACCCGCCGTGCCCGCGATGAACGCCATGCCGGGACGCCGGATATTCATCCGCTCGACCAGCAGACTACAACCGACGACTCCCAGGAAAAACGCGACTTCGCACAGCGCGAGCGTGCCATACCCGCCGCCGAACCAGGATTTATTGACAGCGAGATATACGAGCATAAACGGTGCGACCGCCATTTGTACGAGCACGTTGAGCCACAACAGCACCCACAACACGCGCTGATTTCGGAGGTACGCGAACCCGTCCCGCACATCACGGAGCGCGGTAGGCGATTCGTCCCGCGCCTCGTGAACGGGTACCAGTCGCGGCAGGCGGATGATGAACACGGTCGAGCCGAAGAACGACAGCGCGTTCAGGATGATCGCCGCCAGGAAGAAATACGAGGGCGAGATCGCGTACAGCACCGCGAGGAGCGTGCCCGACAGCGCAATCCCGATCATCGGGAGTAGGTTCTGTGTCGCGAGCGAAAGGGCGTTTGCGGCGTCGCGTCGTTCTTCGGGCACTAGTTGCGGGATCGCGGCACCCTTCGCCGGGGCGAAGAACGTGTTGATCGCGGAGAGCGTCGCGCCCGCCGCGATCAGTGTCCACGCGGAAGGGGTTGGGTTGCAGTATACGTACCCCGCGAAGAGGAGCAGGGCGGCTCCGCTCAACAGATCGCAGAGAAGCAGTATAGTCCGGCGGTCGAGCCGATCCGCGACGACACCCGCGTACGGTGATAAGAGCAGGAATGGCAGGGATTGCGCGACACCCGCGACGCCGACCATGCGCGGATCCCCGGTCAGTTTCTCGACCATGAACAGGAAAACCAGGTAGTAGAGCGCGTCGCCGAGTTGCGAGATCGCCTGCCCGACCCAGAGATCGCGGAAGGCGGGGACGGATCGCAAGAGATCGGCGTAGCCGCCCGACCGATTCGGTTGTCCAGAAGAGGCCCCCCCGAGGCGGGGAAGTTCGGCGAGGGTTTCGGCGGTTAATTCATGCACTTACTATTATATCGCCCGATTATTAAGTTAAGGTAAAGGGCGGGGACTTTTCGCCCGTCCCGCGCCCCTTAACCTGAATATGGCTGACTACGATATAATGTCCGCATGGAAATCGTATTAGGGTTGCCGAAGGGTAGTCTCCAGGACCCCACCTTCAAGTTGTTCGAGAAGGCCGGGTGGAACATCCGGGTGGACGTGCGCTCGTACCAGCCGGTGGTGGATGACGTCGAGATACGTGCCATCCTGATGCGCCCGCAGGAGATACCGCGCTACTTGCAGGACGGCGTAATTGACGTCGGACTCACCGGCAAGGATTGGATAGAGGACAATAACGCCGATGTTTACGAGATATGCGAACTGACATACTCGAAGCAGACGCGCAACCCGATCCGCGTCGTTCTCGCCGCGAAAGAAGATTCGCCGATCCGGGGCGCGAAGGACCTTGCGGGGAAGCGGATTGCCACCGAGTATGTCCGGCTCACCGAGCGGTATTTCGCCTCACACGGCGTGTCCGCGCATATCGAGTTCTCCTGGGGTGCGGACGAGGTGAAAGTCCCCGATCTCGCCGACGCCATCGTCGTCAACACGGAAACCGGCTCCAGTCTGCGTGCGCACAACCTGCGCATCGTGGACACGCTGTTGGTCTCTACGCCGCGCCTCGTCGCCAACCACGCGTCTTGGGCCGACCCTGCCAAACGTACCAAGATCGAGAACATGGCACTGCTCCTGAACGGCGCGCTAAATGCCGAGTCCCTGGTAGGGCTTAAGATGAACGTCGCGGCGGCTGATCTGGACGCGGTGGTGTCGCGACTCCCGTCCCTGAAACGCCCGACCGTGGCACCCCTTTTCGGCAATGACGGCTACGCGGTCGAGATCATCGTCGGCGAAAAGGAAGCGCGCGATCTGATTCCCGCGCTGAAGCGTGCCGGGGCGACCGGTCTCGCGGAGTTCCCCCTCAACAAAGTCATCTACTAGGGGTCGCATCATGAACCCGTGGCAACAACTCCAGGCCGACGCCGGGCGGTCCCCGCGTCTGCTGATCGGCCTGATGTCCGGCACGAGCGCGGACGGCACGGACGCCGCCCTCGTTCGCTTCACCGGCGAGGCGGTGGCAACGGTCGCGTTCGTGTCGGTGCCGTTCGCGGACGACATCCGTGGGCGGATTCTCGCCGTCTCGCACGGGGAGGGGGGCGCGGAAGCCGTTTCGCGGCTTTCCGTGGAACTCGCCGAACGGTATGCGCACGCGGTGGGGGTGCTGCGCGCGGAGGCGCGGTTACTGGCGACGGAGCGGATCGTCGCCATCGGGTGTCACGGGCAGACCGTGTCGCACGCGCCGCGCGGTGCCTTCCCGGCGACATTACAGATTGGCGACCCGGCGACACTCGCGGTTCGGACCGGGCTCCCGGTTGTGTCAGGCTTCCGCGCCGCCGACGTCGCCTTGGGCGGGCAGGGTGCCCCGCTGATGCCGTACGTGGATTGGCGACTGCTGACGCACCCCACGCGAAGCCGCGCCATCCAGAACATCGGCGGCATCGGTAATGTGACCTATCTGCCCGCTGGTTGCAAGCCCAGCGAGGTAGTCGGATTCGACACGGGGCCGGGGAACATGCTGATGGATCATCTCGCCGGATGGGCGACCGGGGGCAGGGCGCGGTTCGACGAGAACGGTGCGATCGCTAGTCTGGGTACGGTGCAGCCGCAACTAATGAGATGGCTGTTCGAGCACCCGTTCTTGAAAGCGACCCCGCCGAAGTCGGCGGGGCGGGAGGAGTTCGGGAGTGCGCTCGCGGCCACTATTGAGGGCTGGGTGTCAAGTCACTCCCTCCGCCCCGTCGACTTGCTCGCCACCGTTACCGCGTTCACCGCGTACAGCATCGCGGCTGCCTACGCGTCGTTCTTGCCCGCGCTCCCAAGCGAAGTGATCGTGAGCGGCGGCGGGGCGCGGAACCCGGCACTGATACAGTTCTTGCGCGAAAAACTGGCGGGGATACCCGTCCACACGTCCGACGAACTGGGCATCAATCCCGACAGTCGGGAGGCGGTTGGGTTCGCCGTACTCGCCGACGAGATGTTGCGCGGTCGCCCCACAAGCCTCCCTTCAGTGACCGGCGCGACCCGCGCCGCCTTGCTCGGAAGCGTCACACTTCCGGGGTAGGAACCCGCCGCCGAAATCGGGATATAATAGGAAGACGCCGTGAGTAAAGCCGCCGAACCTCTGGAGAACAGCCCCGCGAGTGGGGCGGTACCCGCACGCCTCGCCTCCGGGCCTTCCCCATTCCCGCGCATGAGCAGACGGCTCCGGGAGTGGTTGCGCGTCCTTCAACACGACCCGACCGCCGAGGAACGCGCCGCCGCCGAACGCCGGGCGCGCCTGCTTGACGAACTGAACCGCGCCGTCGCCGACGCGCCCGATGATATGCCGCTTCGCGAGGTGATCGCTCGCATAAATTGCTCTTATAGCGACTAGACGAAGGATGCGTAGAAGTTTCTTTGGGGGTGCGGAAGGAACGGTACTAATAGAATGCTTTTGGCCTGCATAGAGGACGCCCGAGGCGACATCATTAACGCCCGCGTCGAGGCGTTGGTGAACCCGGTGAACTGCGTCGGCGTGATGGGTCGGGGGCTTGCGCTACAGTTCAAAAAGGCGTTCCCCGGAAACTTCGCGCCCTACAAAGCCGCGTGCGAACGCGGCGAACTGGCTCCCGGCAGAGTGCTGACATGGGATCGTGGAGTGCCGGAGCCGCGCTACATCGTAAACTTCCCGACGAAGATACACTGGCGTGACTTGAGCAGAATAGAGTACATCGAAGCGGGTCTGGAAGCACTAATCGCCGAAGTAAAACGCCTCGGCATCCGCTCCATCGCGATTCCGCCGCTCGGTTGCGGCCTAGGGGGGGTGCCGTGGGCGGAAGTGCGGACGTGCATCGAGTCAACGTTTTCGGGGTTGCCCAGAGTACAGGTCATTCTGTACCCGCCTGAAGCTGATCCAGGCCGCTAGCTGTCCGGGTCGTCGAGGAGCGATTGTAGACGCGCCCCGAGTTCGGCGGGGAACCGCGTCACCCATGACTCGTTGATCAGTCCGACGTCGAGCATATCGAGCAGGTGCATCCGGTCTTTCACACGAAACGCGGTGAGCTTGATCTGAACCAACGCCCGAAGCGACAGCACCCGGAAGCCATCCGGTGCCCGTCCGGCGTCGGTCACCTCGGGGTTGGGTAGGGCCTCGTGCGGGCGGACCTTCTCGCCCGCGAATACGAGATGCACCGCGTCCCGCGCCTTCGCGCCCTCGCCGTCCAGAAACAGATCCATGCCCGCGACATGGCGGTACACGAAGCCGGCCGCTTCCATAAACATTATGGCATCCGGCAGATCGCTTCGACGGATGAGGATGTCCACGTCTTGCGTGTTCCGCACCGCCGCCTCGTCCACTTGCGCGACCCAGGCCGCGACCGCGTTCCCCCCAGCGACCGCGTAGGGAATGCCTGCCCCGTCCAGGGTCGCCGTCGCCTTGCGCAACCGTTCGCGTACTTTCTCCACGGCTCGTAGGCTCCTGTCGAACGCCTCCCAGCCCGGCGGTGACACAGGGCAGGGGGGCACTATCGCGTTCGCGGTCGTTGCCACTAGTTCGGGGCTTTCCTACGGCTTCTCGAAGAGTTTGTCCGCTAGTGGCGTGTCTATTTCGATCTTTGCGAAGGTCAGCCGGAACAGGTCGGAGCCGTCCCGCTGGACGTGCAGACTGCCGGGCAGGTACACGCCGTGTACCGGCTTCGTGTAATCATCTAGCAGAATGGTCGCGCTCCCCGCCGTCCGCTTGGCGACGATGCGCCGCACCCGCTTCGTGTCTATCTCCACGTATACGCGGGTGACCTCGCCCTTGTCGTCGCGGATCTCGTACACGATCAGGGATTTACCGTCGGCAGTCTTCCCAACGGAATCATCTAGAAGCGCGGCGACCGGGTACTTGTTTAACACGGCGGCGCGCAGAATCTCGGTCGGCTCGATGCCACTCGCCTGACTCGCTGGCAGTTTCTGCGTATTACCGCCGAACACGGCGAACCCGCCTTTGCCCGCACCCTGCGCGACGAAAACTAGGTCCCCGAGTCCCGAACTCGCCTCCAACCGGCTCCTGCCGCCGGTCGCCGTGCTGAGGGTGAACGAGTCGAGCGGGATGGTCAGGCCACCCGCTTGGGGCGGGGTGAAGAACTCGCCGGTCCCGGTGATCTTCAGCGTCTTGATGTGGACGAACGCGTCGCCGCCATGTGCCGCGATGGTGTCCGCGAGCAGTTTCGCGCCTGCGCTCCGCGCCTCGTCGTTCTCGCCGAACGGGGCGGTCGCGTCGGGCTTGTGCCGGAGCAGACCCGGCGCATTTAGATCCAGGTCGTCCGACTCGATCACCTGCACGTCGCCGAACTTCGTCACCTGCGATTGGATCGCCTTCGCGTCGCCAACCAGCACGATCTCCAGACCCGTTTGCGGCACGGCGCGTTTCATCGCGTCGCGGGCGGACTCGGTCGTCACCGCCTCGACTTTGCCGACGTACTCGCCGATCTCCGCCGCGCCGCGCCCGTAAAGGATGGCGGGCACGAGTCGCGCTAACACACCTTGCGCGGTCGCCACGCCGACCGCGAACGAGCCAGTCAGGTATGTCTTGCGCTCGCCCAGTTCGGTCGCGGTGGGACCGCCTGTAGCGAGATTGTTCGTTTCGTCCAGCGCGATGCCGACCACTTCGCCTGTGGTAGCGGGCTTGGTGAACGTCGAAATGGTGAAGATGCCGCCGTCCTTCTGCCGCGCGAACGACGAACTCGCGCCATATGTCAGGCCACGCTTGACGCGGATCTCCTTCACAAGCCTTCCCTCGAACCCGCCGCCGCCCAACACGGCGTTCGCGACATTGACCACCGTGCGGTCCGGGTCAGCGTATGCGCCGACCAGCGTGCCGATGCGAATTTCGGTCTGCTCGGAACCGACGCGGTCCACGATGGTGACGCGGTTTTTGGTCTGCGTCCCTCGGGTCGGCGCGGCGGGCGCGGCGGGCGCGTCCCGCTTCTGCCAGCCGCCGAAATACTGCTTCGCCAGCCCCTCGGCTTTCGCGGGCGTGATGTCGCCGACGAGAAACAGCACCGCGCCGTTCGGCACGAAGTAGGTGTCGTGGAACTGCTTCAGGTCGGCCGGCGTGATCCGCGCCAGAGTCTCCGGCGTGCCCGTCTCATAATTGCCGTACGGATGCGCCCCAAACACACGCCGAGCCAGCACTGAACTCGCCACCGACCCCGGATTCGCGAGATCTGCCGTGATCCCGGACAGGGTGCGCGTGCGGTGCCGCTCCCATTCGTCGGCGGGGAATATCGGGTGTAGCGTGATGTCAGCCATCAAGCTGAACAGGGTGTCGGCGTAGTTCGCCAGCCCCGATGCGGAGACGAATAGGTAATCAGAGTCGGCGGACGCGGAAAGGCTCGCGCCCAGCCCGTCAATCGTGTCCGCTATCTGCGATTCGGTGCGCGTCGTCGTGCCCTGGTCGAGCAGGGCCGCCGTCGCGTCCGCCGTGCCGATTTTGTCTCGCGGGTCGCGCGTCGCACCCGCCGGGATAGCCAGTCGCACCGAAAGCGATGGTTGCAGGTGATCTTCGAGAAGCACGATCCGCAAGCCGTTTGGCAGTACCCGTTCCACAACCGGCGGCAGATGCACGGGTTTCGCGGAGGCGAGCGGAGGAACGATGGGCGCACCGAACACCGGTTCAGTTTCGGCGGCGACGAGCGTGACGCCCGCCGCGAAGAGGGCGGTGGCGACCACCGCGACATTACGTGTAATTGGCATTGTTTGTGTGATTCAAGCGCGCCGGAAGGGACGGCGGCGCGGAATGGGATGGCACCCGTGCCCGATTATACCCCCACGGACCGCCGTATCCGCGCGGAGCGGTCGCCCTTCTGGGGCGATTGCATCGCGCGGGCGTGGACACGCGGGTTCCGCCCCGCGTCATGGCACCGAACATATCCTCCTCAATGCCAAGACGCGGAGCGGTCAAGATGCCCACCTAGTGGACGTCAATCTCCTTGACCTGCTTCGCGTGCTCCTCAATAAACGCGCGGCGCGGCTCCACCTTCTCGCCCATCAGCATCGTGAAGGCCAGATCCGCGTCAATCGCGTCATCAACTAGCACGCGGGCTAGGGTGCGTTGCTCGACGTTCATCGTGGTATCTGCGAGGTCTTCCGGGTTCATCTCGCCCAGTCCCTTGAAGCGCGTGATGTGAACGTCCTTGCGGCGCAGCTCCTTCAGCACCTGATCGCGCTCGGCTTCGCTACGCACGTACCGCTTCTCGTCCTTGCCGACGCGGATCGAGTAAAGCGGCGGTTGCGCGACGTAAACATAACCCTCGTCCACCAGCGGCCGCATGTATCGGAAGAAGAAGTTAAGCAGTAGCGTTCGGATGTGGTCGCCATCAACGTCCGCGTCCGCCATGATGATGATCTTGTGGTACCGCAACTTCGTCAGGTCGTAGCGGCTCTCGCTGTCATCGTCGCCGCCCGTGTTCATCGCGATACCCGTGCCGAGCGCGGAGATCAGCATCCGAATGGACTCGTTGTCGAGTGCCTTGTCAATGCGCGCCTTCTCGACGCAGATGATCTTACCTCGTAGCGGGAGCACCGCCTGGGTCCGCCGGTCACGCCCTTGCTTTGCGCTATTGTGCACGAAAACGCCCGATTCCAGCGCAAAGTTGTGCGTCCCCGGCACTTCGATGTCGTAAACGTCTGTCACTTCGGTGAGCGGTTCGACAGACACGACGCGGTGGTTGTAGTTGGCTACTGCCTCCCGTGCCGCCGACTCGTCATCTCCGAAATAGCGCGATACGAATGTGTCAAAGCGCAGAAGCGACCGGTCACCGCGCTCCTTGCGTGACGCCTGATAAGTCGCGGTTTCGAGCACACCGTCCACTGACGCCGCGCTGTCTTTGAGTGCCGCGAGCGTTTTTCGGTAGTATGTCTCGTTCAGCGTTACTTTGCGTCTAGCGCGGAACTCAGGCGTCCATTGCTCACGAGTCTTGTCGGAACGCCACTCACGCAGTTCGGTGTTGCTCCACCGGGCGATTGCGCTCCGCGATTGCCTGGCGCGGGCGTCCGGGTTCGCGTCAAAATAGGTGCGCACCCGGTCTGCTTGTGTGGCACTGTTCGCGTCATCACTCCAGTATTCGGCCTGCGCAACGTCCAGTATCTCCTGATTTCGTGCGCGATACTCAGCGTTGCTCGTATAGAAGGCTTGCCACTTGTCGCGCATGAAACAGCGATACACCTCGTTCTCCCACTGTGTTTTAGCCTGAGCGGAAACGATAGATCGCGTCGCCTCCTCGCGCATCCGTACACTCATGCGAACGCGAAACTCCGGCGATTGATGAATGACGCGGCATTTCTCCACAACGTCCGGGCGGCGAAGCGTTCGCCCCGCGTGCGCGGCATGAAGTGCTATGTGTTCGGCTTGTGGTAGTCGAACAAGATTCGCCGGGTTGTTGTTGTGCTTGTTGAAGTCGGCGTGATGGCAGTGGTCGCCAGCCGACTTAGTGTACACGGCCTTCCACTGGTTGTACCAGTCCGCGACGAGATGTGTGAACAGCCAGGAATCAGATTTGGGGTTCCAGACCATTTCGTAGCCGCTTATCGTGATGCCTTTTTCCGCCGTATCGGATAGTTTGCGATACAAGGGCATCAGCGAGTTGTCCGCCGTCAGTTCGGCGGCGGGTTTGTACGACCCGTCGCGCAGCATGAACCGGTGATCTGCGGTGCAAACAATATGCTCGCCATTATCAAGCGTCACGCGAACCACGGGGGCACCGCGCTTGGTGACGCGTGGGTGCAGGATCCGCTCCACGCCGACCATGCCGTCCTTTCGGATGGTGTAGCAGAAATGCTCTTTGCCTTCCGCTTGCTCCGAGATCAACTCGACGAACGAAAGTGCCCGACCGTCCGCCAGAGCGACGCGGGTGTCGCCCGAGAAACAGCCGCCCGCCGAATCGCCCTCGACGATGTACAATTCGCACTTTTTCGGGTCGCGCTCGGTGCAGTCCGCAAGCTTTCCAGGCAGGTTCGACGATTCGAGAACCGACTGCCGCTTGACCAGGTCGGCGGCGCGGCGGGCGGCCTCGCGGGCGCGGGCGGCGGTGGACGCCTTTTCCATCACGATCTTCGCGACCAGCGGGTTCTCCTCCAAGAACTGGCTGAGGCCGTCACCGATCGCCGAGTTGACCAGTCCGTCTACCTCGACGTTCATCAGCTTGACCTTGTCCTGCGAGTTGAACATCGGGTTGTGTAGGCGCACCGCGATCACTGCCGTGATGCCCTCGCGCACGTCGTCGCCGGTGAAGTTCGGGTCCTTCTCCTTGATAAAGCCGTTCTTGCGCGCGTACGAGTTCACGACGCGGGTGAGCGCGGTCTTAAACCCGGAAAGGTGCGTGCCGCCGTCGGGGTTCGGGATGTTGTTGGCGAAACAGAACACCGACTCGACGTAGCCCTTGTTGTACTGGAGCGCGACCTCCACCTGCGTCGTGTCCTTCTCACGCGAGAAATAGATCACCTTCGGGTGCAGTGAGTCCTTGTTCTCGTTCAGGTGCCCGACGTACTCGGCGATCCCGCGCTTGTAGTGCATTATCTCCGGCTCTTTGTTGTTCAGCCGGTCGTGTAGCGTGAACTTGCACTCCTTGTTCAGGTATGCCAGTTCGCGGATACGGCGCA
>JAYUUO010000212.1:0-3216 GCA_043754515.1 Armatimonadota bacterium | reverse complement strand
TCCTCAATAGAATAAGCGGTTTGTCGGTCTTATTCTACAGGAGCAAGTGCTATGCGTCGAATGAAAGTTGTGGATAGGACGCATGCGACACACGCATGGCTATATAGCGCATCCCTATTTCGGTGGAGACGGGCGGCACTATGCCCGCGATCCCCCTGAGCGGATGCCCCGCCGTCCGGGGTACAATAACCCGTGCCACTTGCCAAGAAACGCGCCGCTCCTCCCGCGCCCCGACGCCTCGAATCCGAACTCTCCGCGCCGATCACCGACTACCTTTCCGCGCAAGGCTACACAGTCCGCGCCGAGGTCAAGCACTGCGACATCACCGCGACCCGCGACGAATCCTTGCTCATCGTGGAACTCAAGACCGCCTTCTCGATGGACTTATTGATACAGGCGATGGAGCGGCAGTCGGTCGCCGACGCGGTTTACGTCGGGGTGCCCGCCGAAGGCACGTTCGCCAAATCGTCGCGCTACGACAAGCGGCGGCGCGGCATCGAAACACTCCTGCGGCGGCTCGGGATCGGCCTGATTCTGGTCCACTTCGGGGAGGGCGACGCCCCGCCGACCATTGAACTGGCCCTCGATCCGAAGACGGAGACCAAACCGCGCCCGCGCCCCCGCAAGCGGCAGACCATATTGCGCGAGATCGCGGGGCGGACCGGCGACTATAATGTCGCGGGCACCACCGGCGTTAAGCGCACCACGGCGTACCGCGAAGAGTCAATCTTTCTCGCGGCGTGCCTGGAGCGGCACGGCGCGTCGTCCCCAGCGCAACTGTGCGTTCGCGGCGCGACGCGCAAGGCGGGCGCGATGCTCCTGAGAAATGTGTACGGCTGGTTTGTTCGCGGCGGGCGCGGCGTGTACGACCTCGCGCCCGCCGCTATCGCGGAGATCGAACGGGACTGGGGGCCGCCCCTCGCGACGCACCGGGAGCGGGTGACGGCATTCGCGGCGTGGTGAGCGCGTCCCACTCCCGCGCCCCGACTCCGCGCGTTTCGCCGGATAGTAGTAGCACGGTTCGCGCCCCGACCGCGTTCGGCCCAGATGCCAGCAGGTAGACATCCTGGGGGGACGCGAACGCCGACCGCTTCTTCTCCGACACCGCCGGGTTGGGGGTGAAAGGCTTGCCGGTCGCGCCGTCAATCAGAACGCCCGTGTCCGTCAGGAACTTCGGCGAAAGCGCGGCGCTGAGTACCGCGGGGGATGTCGTCGGCGGCAAGTGTCCCATGGACGCCTCGTAGGACGCGACGGAGATCGCAACCGCCTGTAGCTTCTGCCCCGCGGTCTGGGCACCCCGTGCCGCGCGTTTCTCCCTGGCGCGCTTCGCCACTTTCTCGGTCGCGCTCAGCATCATGCCGAAACAAAACAGCACGATCAGGATTGCCACGCCGCAACCGAGTGTCTTACAGCCGAGTTCTCGTCCTTGCATGCCAGTATTATCGGCAGATCCGCCGCGCTTCCTCGGCGACGCGCGGAGCCGGATATTAACCCGCTCGAGGTGTCGAAGGAGTCAAGGCCGGATCACGATCCGCGCCGGGTAGTTCGACCCAGATAGCGGCATCGTGGTGATGTGGATAACGCGCGTTTCGCCCGGCGAGAGCGTGTAGGACGCGAGTGTCGGCTCCTGCGGCACATTGACCTGCGGCACCTCGACGTATTTCCCGTCCACGAGGAATACACCCCCGGCTAGCCCCGCCGACGGGACGAACACCGCCCGCGCTTTTGTCGGAACGGACAGGGGGTTGTGTACCGTGGCGGTGATCTCATACCAGACGCCGTAGTTGCCGAACAGTTTATTGCTTGTGTTACGCGTAACTTCGAGCGGGTCCTTGCCCAGCCCGACGAACGCCCAGTTGCCCCCTATCTCGTACGCCGCGCTGATCCGCTTAATGGGGTGCGGGTAAATGTCTTCGGACAGGTCGTAGGCGAGCCGGCCGGTGCTGGGCGTGAACTCGCCGGGCAGGATCGGCGACGGCTGCCAGGCTTCGGCCTGGACACGGGCGTCCGTTGTCGGATCGGTTGAGACGCGCACGAGCGGCACGGGGCCGGACAAGGGGCGCAGTTGCATCAGGCCGGAAACGGTCTGGCCCGGCGGTAGGCGCGTGGAAAGCAGGGCGATGCGCGACTTCGGCGGAATATCGACGATCATACCGGCGTCCGCGATATAGTCGCGCACGAAGTCCGACGCCGCGCGGAACCCCACCCACACCGTGTCGCGCACCGGGCCGGAGCCGCCACCCACTACCTGTACCACGGTTGACGTATCGGAGTCGTTAAGCAACTCCACCGAGAACCATCCGGCTTGTGTCAGTGCCGATTGGTGGTGAAACAGAAGGCGCGTCGCGTTCGGCGCGGCGGGCGTTGAGACCGGCAGACGCGCGGCGAACAGCGTGCCGAACCGCGTCACCCGTTCCGGCTCGTTCGAGTACATTAGCGCGTCGGTCGGCACCCGTGGCAGTGACTCGTTGCGGAGCAGGACGCGGATCGCGCGGCTGACGGATATCATTTCCGGCCCCGTGAGCGTGATCGGCACCGTGACCGTGCTCTGCGCCCCCGGCGAGAGCGGCATGGCGACGGAGACGGAGTCGGTCCGGACGCGGGCGACGCCGCCCGGTGTCACCGACGCGCTACTGACGGCGGACGCGGCGGCGTACCGCGCGACCCGCTGGATCTCCACGCCGCGCCCGGTGACGACCACGGGTTTAGGGTCATTGAACTGTCCCGCATACGGTTGTACGCGAACGACCACCGACAGTGTCGCGCCGTCGCGCGCGAATATTAACGTTTCGCGCCCCGGTGACAGACCGCGCAGGGTCATCCCGTTGTCGTTCGCGGGGTCGGCGGTCACCGCGAGCACGGCGGGGCGAGCACTGGGCGTGGCATCCGGCGAGGGCGTGTCGGTGTCGGGTGGCTGACCGGGCAGGGTCACGCCGCCCGAGGCAGAGCGGATGACGAGCGTTCCCCGCGCCGCGCCCCCGAGCCGCAAGGGGCGCGATTCGCCCAGCGGCACCAGTATGTCGGTGCTACTCGCCGTTAAACCCGGCAGGGCGAGGGCGCGACGCAGCGCGGACGCCCAGCCGCGTACGAGCGCGGCGGGCGATGAGCCCCCCGCCCTCGCCTCCACTTTATCCGCGGAGGCGATGAGTTGGCCCGCGCCTTTGAGCCGGGGGGCGGCGGGGTCGCTCTCAGTATCAGCGATGATTTCCGAGGCGT
>JAYUUO010000211.1:0-9646 GCA_043754515.1 Armatimonadota bacterium | reverse complement strand
CGTTGGATTCTTGACGCCCCTTAGATTTTATGTGAGGGGACGTCTAAGCCTAGGCTACGGTCCGGCTGGCAGTTCGCGATCACGGCGTGATCCTGAGTGAATCTAGCGGATGAGCGACATCCTAGATCCGATCATGCTCAGGCAGGATAAGAAAACTCTCAACCGCCCCTCAAACCTATCTAACCGATTATCTTCTATAATGGCGTTGTGTTGTCCTTTCCTGTAATGCGTCGCGTCGCTATCGTGTCCTCGGTCCCGATCCTGATCGGTACCCCGGCCTTCGCGCGACAAGCCCCCCCGGTCGCGCCCGTCCCCGCTCCCGACCCGGCGTCCCCTGCCCCGCTTACGCTCGCGGCGGCGATCACGGAAGCGCGGTCCGCAAACCCGCTCGGTACCGCCGCTATTCAGCAGTCGCTTCAGGCGCGGGCGCGTCTCGATCAAGTGTACGCCCAGCAGCGGCGGTTTCAGTTGTCGTTGACCAGTTCTGTGAGCGGATCGAACGCCGTGGTGATCCAGCCGCCGCCCGACCGCGAGAACTTCGCTACCATTCAGAACACGCTGACGATCCCGATCCCGGTCGGAAAACGCCCGCGCTATCTGATCGAACAGTCCCGTTTGCAACTCGACGTCGCGAACGCGCAGATAGACGCCGCGTACCTTTCCCTCGCGTCGCGCGTCGGGGTCGCCTACTTCGACGTGCTCCGCAAACAGGCTCTGCAACGGGTCGCGGCGGAAACGCTCGAACAGGCAGAGCGGCAACTCGAGAACGCGCGCAAGCGGTTCCGTGCCGGGGACGTGCCCGAACTCGACGTTTTGCGGGCGCAGGTGCCGGTCTCCACCGCCCAGGCGGGCATCTACCAGACTGACAACGACGTCGCGGTGGCGAGGCAAGCATTGAACTTCCTACTCGGACGCCCTCTCGTGTCACCCCTCGCCGTCGCCGATGTAGCGATCAATTCCGAGTCGGCGGCCACCGCGCTGCCCGACGCCGAAGCACTGGCACAACCCTCGGTGCGCGACGCCAGTCCCGATGTCCGCGCCGCTAACGCCTCGGTGCGGGCGGGCGTCGCGGGGGTATCGGCGGCGCAACGGTTCCGAGACCCGTCGCTCTCGCTACAATTCACCGACATTCGGAGCAACGATCAGACCAGTTTCTCGCGGCTCGACACGGTCCAGGTATCGCTCACGATCCCGCTCTCCGACGGCGGACTCGGTAGCGCACAGGTGCGCGAGGCGCGGGCGGCACTCGCGCAGGCGCAGGCGCAAACAGACACAGCGCGGCGCACGGTGGAGGCGAACATCTCCGCCGCACTCCTGAACGCCCGGAGTGCCCGCCGTCAGGTACAGGCCGTCGCGGCGGCGCGGGATAATGCGCAGGTCAGCTACGACAAAACAGTCAAAGGCTACAATTCGGGCCTGTTCCCCCTGTCCGACGTGCTCGCCGCGCAGGCCGCGCTCCGTCAGGCGCGCATCAGCTATATTCAGGCTATCTATGACGCCGCCGCGACCGCCGCCGTGCTGGAAAACGCAACCGGCACCGGGGCGGTGCAACCCGCCGGTGGCACAACCGCGCCCAATAATCCGGGCGTCCCACCGGCGATCAACCCACCCGCTCAGAGTACACCCACCCGTAACCCGTCGGGAACCATCCCGGCACCGCCGAACGCGCCCGGGGGCGGGACCCCGACACCAGGAAGCCAATGAGAACAGTCAACACAACCCGTTTCGTCTCGAGCGCATCAGCTGTCAGGCGGATCGGTACGCCGTCCGGCCTCATGCCCGGCAGCCCTTTCCTCGCGCTGGCCTGTCTCGTCGCCCTGAGCGGCGGTGTCGGTTGCGCGAAAAAGGGGACCGCCGCCGAAGCGAAGGGTGAGGTAGCCGCTCCGGCGGGCGGCGAGGAGAAAGCGGGCGAGAGGAAAGAGGAGGCCACTCCCACGGTCTCCGTCGCCCCACTCCATCGCGGCGCGGTAGAAAAGACGCTACCTTTGACCGGGACTCTGGCCGCCCCGAGGGATCAGCAATCGTCGGTGAACGCACCGGTCGCGGGGCTGCTGGACACGTTCGCCGCACGCCCCGGCCAGCGCGTCGAGCGTGGCCAGATCATCGCGCACCTCTCGACCCGGCTCCTACTCGGTCAGGTCCAGCAAGCCGAAGCCACGGTCGCACAAACCAGCGTACAGGTCGAGCAGGCGCGCGCGAACGCCGCCGGACAAGAGGCGCAGTCTCAAAGCGCGGTTTTGCAAGCACAGGCCGCGGTGTCGGTGGCGAAAGCCACGCTCGCGGGGGCGCGGGCGACACTCGCTGGGAGCGACGCGTCGCTCACGAACGCGAAACAGAGCCTCGCGCGGACACGCACGCTCTTCGCCGAAGGGCTGGTCGCGCAGAAGGACGTCGAGGCGGCGCAACTCGCTGTCCGCGCGGCGTCGGCTCAGCGCGCCACCCAGGTGCAAATCATCGCCTCCCAGCGCGGAACCGTACGCACTCAAGAGTTAGCGGTCGCGGTGGCGCGCGCAACGGGGTTGCAAATTATCGTGAAGCGCAAGGACATCGCGGTCGCCGGGGCGCAGTTGCGTAGCGCGCGGGGGGCACTCACCACGGCGCAATCGCAGTTTGGCCTCTATACCGTTCGCGCCCCGATCAGCGGCGTCGTGACAACGGTCGGCGCGGCACTCGGCGAAAACGTAGACACCACGACGAAACTGGTCACTATCACTAACCTGGACCGGCTTTCGCTTCAGATATCCGTGCAGAGCGGGTCGGCGAGCGGGGTGCATGTCGGGCAACGCGTTACGTTCTCGGTGGATGCCTTGCCGGGACGGAGGTTCGGCGCGGTGATCTACTCCGTCGGCGCGCAGGTTGACCCCGCCAGCAACACCGTTACCGCCGTCGCTTTCGTGGACAACACGCGCCACCAGCTCAAAGACGCACAGTTCGTCCGCGTCCAACTCGTCGAGGGGCGGCGCGAGAACGCGCTTCTCGCGCCCCGCGCCGCCGTTCTGTTCACGCCCGGCACGGACGACGCGAGCAAGACGCCGACTGGTAACGCCGGTATCGCGGCGAAGGTCGTGGTGGTCGGGAGCGACGGAGCGGCGCACCAGACCCCGGTAACGGTCGGATTCCGCGCGGGAGACAGCATCGAAATACTTTCGGGCCTGAAAGACGGCGATAAGGTGGTCGTTACGGGCGCATACGGCCTGCCGGACGGTGCCAAAGTCGAGATAGCAGGACCAGATAAAGACGCTAAGGGTAAGGGCGAGGCCGCCGACAAGAGTGACGCGGCCACTGATAAAAGCGGGGCGACGCCGAAGGGCGGGGGGAAGTCCGGGGGCTAGCTATGAGAATTACTAGTTTCGTCTGGCAGAACCGTAAAGCGGTTTTGACGCTTGTGATCCTGCTCTGTGCGCTCGGTGGCTATTTCGCCGGTCACCTACCGGTCGCCATTTTTCCGCAACTGGTCGTGCCGCGCATCGCCATCGCCGGAGACTCAGGCGACCTGCCGATTGATTCCACGCTGGCGCAGGTGACGCGCCCGCTCGAGTCCGCCGTGAGCAGTGTCCCCGGCGTGGTGCGTGTCTTTTCCACGACGGCTCGCGGCACGAACAGCCTGGACGTGACGTTCGCCGACGGCTCCGACATGCAACTCGCTCTGCAACGGGTGCAAAGCCGCGTCGCCGAGGCGCGTGCGTCCGCGCTACCCCCAGGCACCAATATCACAGCGGCGGTGATCAACCCGTCCATCTTCCCGATCATGGGCTACAGCATCACGTCGGACAAGAGCGATCTCGTCACCCTGCGCAACCTCGCGCAGTATGTCATCCGGCCCCGCCTCGTTCGCTTGCCGGGTGTCGCGCAGATCCGCGTTACCGGCGGCGATGTTCCCGAGTTTCTAGTGACGGTACGGCCGGAGGCACTGACCGCGCGCGGCCTAGCACTGCAGGATGTAGTAGATGCTCTAGCGAAGGCGAACAATATCGCCTCGGTCGGTGAGTCCGAACGCTCATACCAGCGTTACCAGATCCTGGTGTCCGGGTTGCTCCGGGGAACCGATGACATCGGGCGCGTCACGGTCGCGGTGCGCAACCGCGTGCCGATCTTTCTTTCCGACATCGCGACCGTTCGCACGACCGTACAGCGGCGCACCGTGCTAGCCACCGGCGACGGCAGACCGGGCGTCGTGATCAACGTAGTTAAACAACCCAACGCTAATACATTGCAGGTCGCGGACGAAATTCACGCCGCGCTCAAGGCACTCGAACCTGCGCTTCCTAAAGATGTTAAAATAGCCCGCTTTTATGACCAGTCCGACATCGTCGCGCAGAGCGAGGGTAGCGTGATCGAGTCCATCGTGGTCGGCGGTGTACTTGCGCTCCTCGTGCTGGTGCTGTTTCTCGGAAACCTGCGCGTCGCGGCGGTGGTGCTGATCCAACTCCCGCTGACCCTGATCATCACGTTCACGATGATGAGCGTCCTCGGTCAGACACTGAACATCATGACGCTCGGCGCGCTGGCAATCGCCATGGGCATGGTGATTGACGACGGCATCGTGGTCGTGGAGAACATCTACCACGAACTGGAGCAGGGCAAGCCCCGCGCGGAGGCGGTCGCGGCCGGGATGCAGGCGATCACGCCCGCGCTGGTCGGGTCGTCCTTGACCACCATGGTGACGTTTCTGCCGCTGGTGTTATTGGGCGGTGTTACCGGGCAGTTCTTCTCGCCGCTCGCGCTGGTGATGATCGCGACGCTGTTGGTGTCTCTTCTGCTCGCCCTATTCCTGACGCCGCTACTAGCGAGTTACATCCTGCCGGAGCGTGTTCCGGTTCATATACTCGCGCCGATGTCGGATGGCGGGGCGATGACGGATGACGCGGCTCCGACACTGGACGCACATCCCTCGCCCCCGGTCAAGCGCGGCTTCTTGCAAACCGTGTTCGGGTTCTTCCCCCGGCTGTTTGATAAAGTGGCGTCCGGTTTCGGGAGTATTCTGCTCGCCTGTTTGCGCTTCAAGTGGCTGGTACTCCTGTTCTCGCTCGCCTCGCTTCTCGGGAGCTACTGGCTCTATTCGCGCCTCGCGACCGGCTTCTTCCCGGAGTTCGACGAGGGCGCGTTCGTGATTGACTACCTGCTCCCCGCCGGTACGTCGCTCGCGGAGACGGATCGCACCTGCAAAGGGGTCGAGTCGCTACTCGCGAAAACCCCTGAGGTGGCGTCGTGGTCGCGTCTGAGCGGGGCGCGTTCAGGGTCCGGTTTGGAGCTTTCCGAGCAGAGCCAGGGCGATATTCTGGTGCGCCTCAAGCCCGAGCACGAACGGCCTTCCGAGGAGATAATGGGCGACCTTCGTAAGCAGATCGAGGGCACCTACCCGGCGTTCCAGGTAGACCTGATCCAGATATTACAGGACGGGATCGGCGACATCGCCGGGTCGCCCGCCCCCATCGAAGTCAAGATCTACGGCGCGGGCACCGCGAATGATACGCAGACGCTCGCCGGACTCGCGCATCAGGCGGGTGTGATCGTCTCCAAAACGCCGGGCGTCGTGGACGAGAACGACGGCGTGGTACAGAGCGGCCCCGAAATGATCGTGCACGTGAACGGAGAGCGTGCCGCCCGCGCCGGACTGAGCACGAGCGCGGTGATCGCCGAGGCGACTACCGCGTTGCAAGGGGCGATCGCGACCACCGTGCAACAGGGTGAGACGGGCATCGGCGTCCGGGTTCAGTCGGAGCGTTCCCCGCGCTTGGGGGGAGGCGGCGTGAGCGCGCAAGCATTCCCCGACCTCGACAATCTGCCTGATTTGCCACTAGCGGTACCGGGGAGCGGTGCCGTCCCGCTCCGCTCGCTCGCGCAACTGACGATACTGCCGGGCACGCCGCAGATTACGCGCGAAAACCAGCAAGCCATGATCGCCGTCACCGCCCGTCTTTCGGGACGAGATCTCGGTAGCGCGGTCGCGGATGTCCGGGCACGTTTAAACCGGGACCTGAAACTGCCGCCCGGCTTCCGGCTCGAACTAGGTGGCCTATACGCGACGCAACAAAAGTCGTTCGCGCAACTCACCACGGTTCTCGCGGTCGCCGTGCTACTGGTCGCTACGATGCTACTCGTCCAACTGCGGTCGTTTCGGCAGGCGTTCGCACTTCTGATCGCGGCAGTGCTATCTCTGTCGGGGGTGCTACTTGGGTTATATGTGACCCACACGCCGCTCAACATCTCGTCCTTCACCGGCGCGGTGATGGTGATCGGCATCGTGACGGAGGATGGCATCGTGTTCTTCGACGTCGTGAACCACTTGCGCCGCTTGCACCCAGAGCAGTCGCTTGTACAGATCGTGCTGGAGTCACGTCGGCTCCGGTTGCGCCCGATCCTGATGACGATCCTCGCGGCGATCCTCGCGCTGTATCCGCTCGCCCTCGGAATCGGAGCGGGATCGGCAATGCAGAAGCCGCTCGCCATCGCCGTGATCGGCGGTCTCGCCGCGTCCACGATATTCACCCTGCTCGTCGCGCCGGTGCTGTTCATCGCCATGGAGCACAAGAACGAGTTGCATAAGGCGGTGTAGCGGAGAATCCTAGTGAGTGGGGAACATTTTGGAAATATTCAGGCGAATCTAAGACGGTTCTTATAAACTGACGACATACTAAAGGAGAAGGAAACGAACTATGACTATTCAACGAAACAACCAACGTAGCCTCGCTATTTTCACCGGCATCGGCATCGCCCTACTCGGTATCGGCGCAGTACTCTCGACTTCGGTGACCCGCGTCCAGGCGCGACCCGCCGCGCAGGTAGGACCCTGGGATGCCATGAAAGCGGCAACCGCGAAAGTCGGCGGCAAGGCGCACAGCGCGACTTACATGTCCGAAGGCGGCAAGTGGCTCTACGACGTGATCGTGATCAAGGACAAGAAGATCATGGAAGTCGAAGTGGACGCGGCGACCGGCAAGGCGGGCGACGTCGAAGCGGCCACCCCGGAGAGCGAGGGTAAGGAGATGGTGGCCGAGTTACAGAAGGCCATAGGCGGTACCACCGGCAAGGCGGTGCCCGAAACCGGGAAGAAGACCGAGAAGAAGGAAGCGGACGAAAAGGACTAACCTGTCGGGGAACCTCACCCGCGAATACTCGTGGGTGAGGTTCTGGGGCGACAACCTGGCCCGGATTAGCGTACAATCAGCCTATGAAAATGCTTCTCGTCGAAGATGATCCGGGCCTCGCCAAGGTTTTACAAAAGGCTACCACGGAAGCCGGGTACGTCACGCAGGTAGAGAACGACGGGATCCGCGCTTGGGAGCGGATTCAGACCGAGACGTTCGACCTTGTCGTGCTCGATGTGATGCTCCCCGGCCTCGACGGGTTTGCTCTGTGCCGCCGCATGCGCGACGCCAAGAATCCCACGCCGATCCTGATCCTGACCGCGCGGGACGCCACGAAAGATAAGGTCGAGGGGTTGGACGCGGGGGCGGATGATTACGTCGTTAAGCCGTTTCAGGTGGCCGAGTTACTCGCCCGAATGCGTGCCCTGCTCCGACGCGGATCTAGCTCCCTCCCCGGCATCCTCACCGTCAGCAACCTGACACTGAACCCGGCCACCCGCGAAGCAAAACGCGACGAGCGTCGGATCACGCTCTCCGCCACCGAGTACGCTCTGCTTGAATACCTGATGCGCAACACGGGACGGGTGCTCACGCGCTCGGTGATTCTGGAGCACGTCTGGCAGTACGATTTCGGCGGAAGCGACAACGTGCTGGACGTATACATCAGCTATTTGCGTGGGAAGGTGGACAAGGGCTTTCCCCACCCGCTGATCCACACCGTGCGCGGCGTCGGTTTCCTGATGGAGCAACGCGACACCGCATGATGTCGCTACTTCCCTGGCGGCTGACCTCGCTCCGTGCCCGGATGACATGGGGGTTCACGCTCCCATTCGCCCTCTTCGTCGCGGCGACCTGCGTTGCGATCGTCCTCTGGTCCGGCTACGACAGCCGTCGGCGGACCGAGGCGATGGTGCGCGAGGCCGTGCAATTAACTGTTGACAAGTGGCGTAAAACGGGTGATTTCACCAACGCGTTTGGCGAGGTGTACGAGGAGCCGGAACTTGCGGGCGTTTCACTCCGGGCTACGGACTCCCGAGGGGAAACCGTCGCGGTTAGTCGGCAATCGGCACCGCCTCTCGTGCGCGGGCCGTTCAGTGGCTGGATCGTCGCCGTGGAACGCGCGGGTCCCTACACCGTGATCGCGGGAGTTCATCCCGCGAACGCGCAACCGCTCATCGAGTTACTAGTTTTATCGGGGACACTCGCGGTCGGCGCGGCGGCACTGCTTGCGTGGGTGCTCGTTGGGCGTACCCTGCGCCCGCTCGTCATGCTTGCGGACCAGGCGGGCGGTGCCTCGTCCGATTTCCTCCCACTCCGGCTGTCCGCGCCCTCCTCGGACGAAGAGATTCATCATCTTGTTGACACACTAAACAGCCTGCTTACGCGGTTGCAGGAGAATGTTCGGATGAGGGAGCAGTTTTATATGGCGGCGGCCCACGAACTGCGTACCCCACTCGCCGTGCTATCCGGTAGCATTGAGGTCGCGCTGTCCCGCCCCCGCTCCCCCGCCGAATATGTCGAAACGCTAACGGATCTCGAAGGCGAGGCGCGGCGGCTGATCACGCTCGCGGAGAGTCTGCTCACTCTGAACCGCCTGCAAGCCCAAAACGGCACGGACGACGAGGAGACGATTGACGTCTCGCAAACGATCAACGCGTCGCGAGCCACGCTCGCAACCGTGATCCGGCAACGCGGCCTGTGCTGGGAACCGGAGGTGCTGACAGATCCCGCTCTCGTGTCCGCCCCCGCGCCGCACGTGAACATGCTAATACGGAACCTGCTCGAAAATGCCGCCCGGTATGCTTCCCCCGGCGGTCTGGTTCGCGTCGCGGTGGCGGAGACGGGCGGCACGGTCCGCGTTCGCATATTCAACGCTTACCTCGATCCGCTGTCACTCCCCTACGAGAAGCTGACCGAGCCGTTCTTCCGCGCGGACGCGTCGCGCGGCTCGACCACGGCGGGAAACGGGTTGGGACTCGCGATCTGTCACCGCCTGAGCCAGTTAAATAGGTGGCGACTTAGCATCACCCCGACGGACGGCGGCGTCCTCGCCGAAGTGGAAATCCCCGCCCTACACCCTATCAGATAGCTCTGGTTGCCTCGTTTCGGCTTGGCTATCTGAATCACCACTTCGGATGATATAGGATGGAAAATCGAATTGTACGCATCCTTTAGGAATTCGTTGAATCGTCTCATATCACTAAAGGCCCTCACGAGTCATACGATTTCTAATTGCAGACACTCCCTGTTTATCTGTCAGGAACAACAAAACAGCCTCCCACAAACGCGGGAGGCTGTCTCAAACGGACGGGAGTAGCAGGATTTGAACCCACGACACCCGGCTTTGGAGGCCGGTGTTCTACCACTGAACTATACTCCCCTATTGAGGCGGGGATTCGGGACGCGATAAGAACTCGCGCCCCGGCACCCCACCCACTATTTAATCACCCAAACGTATCCTACAGTAGGACCTTTGCGACGACGCCGGCGCCCACGGTGTGGCCGCCCTCGCGGATCGCGAACCGCAGCCCCTCCTCCATCGCGATCGGGTTGATCAG